>JAUWCJ010000052.1 GCA_030609365.1 Candidatus Eiseniibacteriota bacterium
CATATCGGTGACAAGCTCTTCATCCCGGGCTCGGGCGCGCTCGCGCAGCTGTTCAGGTTCGGGTGGCCGGTCCACGGGAGAATCTCAAGCCGCTACGGCATGCGCCTGCATCCGGTCTACCGTCGACGCATGATGCACACGGGTCTCGACATTGCCGCGCCGCACGGCACATCGATTCGCGCCGCGCTCCAGGGACGAGTGATCTTCGTTGGCTGGAAGGGCGGCTACGGGAACACGGTCATCATCGAGCACCCGAACGGCTACGAGACACTCTACGGGCACTGCTCGAAGATCCTCGTCAGCCGCGGCCAGACCGTGAAGAAGGGCGAGCGCATTGCCAAGGTGGGATCGACGGGCGTGTCAACGGGCCCGCACGTGCACTTCGAGGTGAAGAAGGCCGGGAAGAGGACCAATCCGGAGCGCGTGCTCTACTAGAGTCCCAGCTCCCCGCTGATACCCTGCATCGACGCGAGTGCCACTCCGATGAACTCATCCAGAGACAGACCCAACTCGGAACACGAGGCCATCTGATCTCTGCTCGCACCCGCGGCGAAGCGTCTCTCCTTGAATCTGCGCATGATGAAGTCGACATCGAGCCCGGCCAGCTTCTTGTCGGGATGCATGAGCGCTGCCGCAACGATGAGTCCGGTCACCGGGTCGCTGGCGTAGAGCGCCTTGTCCATGGTGCTGTCGCGCGTCACGTGCTCGTTGTGAGCCTTCACGGCGTGGATTATCTCTTCGGAGATGCCCAGCTCAGCCAGCTTCTCGGCCGAGACCAGACCGTGCCGGTCGGGGTCCAGGACGGTCTCTTCGTAGTCCAGATCGTGAAGAAGCCCCGCCAGCGCCCACGACTCCGCGTCCTCTCCAAGTCTCTCCGCAAGGCCGACCATCACGGCCTCGGTGGCAAGCATGTGCTTGATCAGGTTCCTGTTCCCGCAGTTCTCATTGATGACGGCCAATGCCTCTTCCCTGGTCATCCGACCTCCTATCCCACGTCCATGAACGCCCCGCGTCCCCGGAATCGTCTCTTCGTCGCGTCGAGCAAGAGCGCACCGGCTGGCGTGCTCATGTCCGGATCACCCGCGACGTAAGCGAAGGCGTCGTCCCTCGCCTGCACGAGCAGCCGCGAGTCGGACCCCAGGTCCGCGACCGAGAACCTCGGCAGACCATGTTGCCTCACACCGAGGAACTCGCCGGGACCTCGCATCTCCAGGTCCTTCTCCGCGATGACGAATCCGTCGTTCGTGTCCGCCAGCACCTGAATACGCTCGCGGGCCTCGTCGGACGCGCCGCGTCCCACCATCAAGATGCAGTAGGACTGCTGGTCCCCCCTGCCCACCCGGCCCCTCAGCTGGTGGAGCTGCGCGAGCCCAAACCGCTCCGCGTGCTCGATGACCATCACGGTGGCGTTCGGGACGTCAACGCCCACCTCGACCACCGTCGTGGATACGAGGATGTCCGTGGTCCCCGCCTTGAAGCCATCCATTACGGCGTCCTTCTCCTCGGGCTTCATGCGCCCGTGGACGAGCCCGACCGTGGCCTCCGTGAACGTCTGCTCCTTGAGCTGCTCGTACATCTTCGTCGCGGCCGCAAGCTCCATCTTCTCCGACTCCTCGACGAGCGGGTAGACGATGAAGATCTGCCTGCCGGACGCTACCTCGCTCTTCAGGAAATCGTAGACCTTACCTCTAGCCGCCTCGTCCCTCACCGCGGTCACGACCTTCTCTCTGCCGGGCGGCATCTCGTCCAAGACCGACACGTCGAGATCGCCGTAGACGGTGAGCGCCAATGTTCTGGGGATCGGCGTCGCGGTCATAACGAGGATGTGCGGCGCGCTCCCCTTCGCGCGAAGTGCGGCGCGCTGGACGACGCCGAACCTGTGCTGCTCGTCGACGACGGCCAACGCCAGGTCGGAGAAGTTCGTCCTCTCTTGAATGAGGGCGTGCGTGCCCACGACGATCTGGGCCTCCCCGCTTCCGATGAGCCCGAGCGCCTCCTCGCGCTCCCCCGCCTTCATCCCGCCACGCAGGAGGACGACGCGGTCACCAAGCGGTGACAGGAGCGCCGTGAGGTTCTCGAAGTGCTGCTCCGCGAGGATCTCCGTGGGCGCCATGATGGCCGCCTGGTGTCCGGAGGCGACGGCCTGATGCATGGCCGACGCCGCCACGGCGGTCTTGCCCGAGCCGACGTCGCCCTGAAGCAACCTGTTCATAGGCTCGCCACGCCCGAGGTCACCAGCGATCTCGCCGATGACGCGCCTCTGCGCGCGTGTGAGTTCGAAGCGAAGTGACCCGGTGAATCTCGCGTGCTCGTCATCACGCCACACGATCTGGACCGCGCCGCCGCTCCTCGCCAGCTGCCGCTTCTTGAGTGCGACCAGGACCTGGAACATGAAGAGCTCCTCGTACGCCAGCCGGGACCGGGCCCGTGCCGCGCGCTCGAGGGATGGCGGGAAATGCACGTCAGCCACCGACTCCCTCAGACCCGGGAGTTCCCGCGAACCCAGCACGCTCTCGGGCAGGGGGTCGACGATCTGGTCGAGGAATCCGTCGATGGCGGTCCGGACGATTCCGCGGATGCGGCCTCCAGAGAGGCTGGCGATCTGGGAGTACTGGGGCTCGATCCGGCCCTCAGCGACGTCGTCCTCGCCGATGACCTCGAACGACGGGTTCACGAACTCGATGCGTCGGGCGAACCTGCTGAACCTGACCTCGCCGCTGACGGCCACCCTCGTTCCGGGCTCGAGCACGCGCTGAATGTAGCGCCTTCCGAACCAGCGCGCCAGAATCGTACCGGTGTCGTCCTCCAGCGCCGCTGTGAAGATCTGCATCCGTCCACGTCGCAGGACGTCGCAGGAAATGACGCGAGCCACGACCGTCACGCAGTCGCTGATCCTGAGCGAGCCGACATCCGCGACGTTCGTCCAGTCGGTGTAGGCCCGGGGGACGTAGTAGAACAGGTCCTCGATCGTGCTGACGCCCACCTTCGCGAACAGCTCGGAGGACTTCGGTCCCACACCCTTGAGATAGCGTACCTCTGAGTGAAGAGTCGTTTCGGCAGGCGTAACGGCCTCCGGATTCGAATGGTGGGCGGTCTGGACCCGTCTGCAGACCCTGCCGGATTCTAGAACAGCGCGGGCAGGTGGTCAAGCCGGCGCCCGGCGCCCCTCCCGAGGACTTCCGCTGGTGTTTGAAGGCTCCGAAAGGGCTTGCGCCCGGTTGCCCGGCGTGCTAGACTTAGGTTCTGTCTTAGAAAGCACGGAGGAGAAACATGTCCAGGAAGTGTGAAATCTGCGGAAAGCACCCGCAGGTGGGCAACAACGTCAGTCACGCTCACAACGTGACGAAGCGCAGGTGGTTGCCCAATCTACAGCGGGTCAAGGTCGTCGTGAACGGCACTCCGAAGAAGATCCTCGTCTGCACGCGGTGCATCCGCTCCGGAGCGATCGACCAGTACAGAAAGAAGACCGCCTGACGGTCTCAGAGAAGTGGTGAGATAGCGAGGGGCCCTCGGATGAGGGCCCCTCGGTTGTTGTGCGACTCCCCCGCTCCGATCCCACCTGCCGCCCACCCCGAGCGACAGACACCCCCCGCTAAGCGAACTTGACCATCGTCACCGTCGTTCCCGACTTCTCGGACATCTCGAACTCGACCGAGTCCATCACCTCGCGCATGATGTATATGCCCCGCCCTGAGGATGCCATGCACCTCTCAGGGTCGGTGGGGTCGTGCACGCACGAGAGGTCGAACCCCTTCCCCTCATCGTGGACGGTGATCCTGAACTCGCCAGGCTCCCACTCGTAGCGGACCGTCACTTCCTTGCCGCCGCACTCCGCGTTCCCGTGCAGTACGGCGTTCGTCACGGCCTCGATGGCCGCCATTGCAACCATGCTCGCCGTGCCGTTGTCGATGCCCGCCAGACGACTGTACTTGAGTGTCGATTCGTCGATGCTATCAAGCACTTCGAGCTCGCTCGGAAGAACGACCTCTTCCGTGCCGGAAGGGGCGTCAAGCATTCCACTCCTCGGGGTCAGTCACCCTACTTGAAGCTCTCTACGGCCTCTTTCTCCGACGGGTGCGTATCGAAGATGGTGAGGAGCTTGGTGATCATGAACAGGCTTTGGATACGGTCGGAGACATGGCAGAGCGCCAGCGTCCCCTCGCTTCTCTGAACGCTGGTGTAGACGGCCATCAGCGCCCCAAGGCCCGTGCTGTTGATCCAGGGCACACCATGGAGGTTGATGACGAACTTCTTCACTCCGTCCTCGATGAGCGTCTTGATCTCGTCTCTCAGGTTCTCGCTCTCCGGTCCACCCATGAGCTTCCCCGAGACGTGCACGACCGCAACGTCGCCTTCCATCTTGGTCTTAACCTTCAAGGTCCACCTCCACGGTCTGATTGCGATCGGGCGCCTCCTGGAAGCACTCCCCGACCCCGGCAAAAAAGGAATCCGGCTCGACACCGGAGGCCCATTTGGCACGCGCGTACCATAGCACAGCTCGTGCGGTGGTCAAAGACCAAATGAGTCGCGCCCAATGAGCCGCCTGCGGCCCGCCCCCACGCGCGCGCGATTGGCCCCCTGCACCCCGTTTCGGCCCGGAATATGCTTACTGTGTACCCGGCTGCTGGTGCAGTCGAGGCGTAGATATGCCCCTCTGGAATGCCAAGGGACCGGACATGAGAGACAAGACCAGGAACACGAGTCAGGGACACGAGTTCCATAAGATGCTCATGGAGGCGTCACCGGCCTTCTTCGTCGCCATCGACGCGAGCGGACGCACCATCAGGATGAACGACACCATGCTGGAGGCGCTCGGCTACAGCAGTGACGAGGTTGAGGGCACGGACTACATGTCAATGTTCGTCCCGGAAGCCGACCGAGCCGATGTCGCCAAGATCTTCGAGCAGCTGGTCGTAGACAAGCGACCCGCGCTCAACGAGAACAGGGTGCTGGCAAGGAACGGGAATGAACTTCTTGTCGAGTGGCACGGCAGGCCGGTCGTCGGGAGCAATGGCGAATTCGAGTGTTTCCTGGGCGTGGGCATTGATATCACAGAGCACCGCAGGGCCCAGGATGAACTCCGGTCCAAACGCGACGAGGCGCAGGAGTACCTCGACCTGGCAGGCGTCGTCTTCCTCGGTCTGGACCGCGACGGGTGCGTGACGCTGGTCAACCGGAAGGGCTGCGAGGTCCTCGGTGGCTCCGAGGACGACATCACCGGGCGGAACTGGTTTGATACGTTCGTCCCGGAGAAGAGCCGCCAGCAGGTCCGGGAGGTGTTCGACAGCTTGATCTCCGGCGAGATCGAAGGCGAGCTGCCGGACTACGAGAACGAGATCCTCACGCTCGGTGGCGAGAGGAAAGTGCTCGAATGGCACAACGCCGTCGAGCACGATGCCGAAGGACACATAGTAGGCACGATGAGTTCAGGCATCGACGTCACCGAACGGAAGCGCGCGGAGGACGTGCAGCGCCTCGCCTACAGGATCGGAAGTTCGATCCACACGGCCGGGAGCATGCAGGAGCTGTTCGCGAGAATTCGCGAGGCCCTCGGCGAAGTGATGAACACCGAGAACTTCTTCATCGCACTGTACAACCGCGAGGACGACACGCTCTCCCTCCCCTACTTCGTGGACGAGCGTGACCAGGAAGACTTCGATTCATTCCCGGCCGGTAAGACCCTCACGGGCTATCTCGTCAAGCACGACGCATCACTCCTGGTGACCAGGGAGAAGCTCGACGAGTGGACCGCAGAGGGTAGAGTCGACATCGTGGGCACGCCGTCGCTCATCTGGCTGGGCGTCCCGCTCCGCGTCAGCGGTGAAATCATCGGCGCGCTGGTGGTTCAGAGCTACGACGACAGGAACGAGTTTGGCGAGGCCGACAAGGAGATGCTGGAGTTCGTCTCCGAGCAGATCGGCTTCGCGATCGAGCACACGCGTGCCGAGAACGAGCTCAAGTCCAGCGAGGCCGAGAAACGGGCCATTCTGGACGCCGTTCCCGACATGATGTTCCGCATAGACAGAGACGGCGTCTTCCAAAGCTACGACGCCCCGGGCGACGCTCGGCTCGCCATGCCACCGGAGGCAGTCCTGGGCAAGCACGTCTGCGAGGTCTTCCCCGCACCGTTCGCCGGGCGGGTGGAAGCGTCTGTCGCGGACGTGTTCCGGACGGGCGAGATGCAGCTCATGGAGTACTCCATCCCCATTCCGGCCCCGAACGGAGACCTCCGGGATTTCGAGGCCAGACTGGTGTTAAGCGGCAACGACACGGTTCTCGGCGTCGTCCGCGACATCACGGACCGGAGGCGCGCCGACCAGTTCATCAGAACGATCAATGAGGCCGCTCTGCGGATGGAACAGCAGATGAAGCCCGACGAGATCTTCGCGGCCGTGTCCGCGGAATTGGCCGAGATGGACCTGACAGGCACGCTCTTCCTCTTGAACGAAGCCGGGGACGAACTGGCTCTCAGGTACACGTCGAAGCACCCGGAGCAGCTTCGGGCCGCCGAGAAGCTCCTGGGCGGGCGCGTGTCCGCCATGGCATGCAAGGTAGATCAGGTGGACGCGTTCAGAGCTGCCGTCCGCGACCGAAAGACGGTGTTCGTGGATGACATGGTCGAGTTCCTCCGCCAGAGGCTCCCGCTTCCCAAGAAGAAGTTCGCAGCCCCGCTCCAGAGGGCGCTCGATGTCAGGATTCTCATTCTCGCTCCCCTGATCGCGGACGACAGCGTGTTCGGCGTGCTCACGGTGGCGTCCGACAAGCTCGCCGAGAGGGACACGCCGGCCGTAACGGCGTTCTCCAACCAGCTCTCCGCAGCCTGGCGCAAGGCCACGCTGATGAAGGAACTCGAACTGAGCCTCGATGAGCTGCGTGAGACGCAGGACCAGCTGCTGCAGTCACAGAAGATGGAAGCGGTTGGCAGGCTGGCGGGAGGCGTCGCGCACGACTTCAACAATCTCCTCACAGCCATCAGCGGATACGCCGAGTTGCTTTCGTGCGACACCTCTCTCAGCGAGAGTGTGCACGGCGACATCGGCCAGATCCGCAAGGCGGCGGGACAGGCGGCGACGCTCACGGGCCAGCTTCTGGCGTTCGGCCGCAGGCAGCCGCTCCAGCCGGTCGTCATTGACCTCAACAAGATCGTCATCGACACGGACGCGATGCTGCGCAGGCTCATCGGTGAGGATATCGAGCTCATCACAACGCTGGACGAATCCTCGTGCCAGGCAAAGGCGGACCCGGGGCAGCTCGAGCAGGTGATGATCAACCTCGCTGTCAATGCAAGGGACGCCATGCCGGAGGGCGGCAAACTGACGATCGCAACGCGTAACGTGGTGCTGGACAGCAAGGCGTGCGCAACGATCCACGATGCCCGGCCGGGCAGCTTCGTGTGCCTCTCAATAGAGGACACGGGGTCGGGTATCGAGAGGGACATCATCGACCAGATCTTCGAGCCCTTCTTCAGTACCAAGGGCCCCACGAAGGGCACAGGATTGGGGTTGGCGGTTGTCTACGGAATTGTCAGACAGCACGGCGGGTGGATAAACGTCTTCAGCGAGCCGAATCAGGGCACCGCATTCAAGGTCTACCTCCCTTCCGTCCAGGACGCCCGGAGCGCGAGCGAGGAATCGACGGCCACAGACGAATCCAAGGCGGTACGAGGCGCCGGTCAGCGCATCCTCCTGGTCGAGGATGAAGAGGCCGTCCGTGAGCTGGCTTCCAGGGCACTCAAGGAGAGCGGATACGTCGTCTTCGAGGCGGGCGCCTACGAGGAGGCGATCGAACTCTTCGAGCGTGAGGGCGGGAACTTCGATCTCGTGTTCAGCGATGTCGTGCTGCCGGACAAGAGCGGGATCCGTCTGATCGACGACCTGCTCTCCAGAAGACCGGACCTTCAGATTCTCGTGTCCAGCGGCTACACGGACCAGAAGTCCCAGTGGCCGGTCATCCAGAAGAAGGGATTCCGCTTCCTGCAGAAACCCTATTCGCTGGTTGACCTGCTCGGGACCGTAGACGAGCTGATGTAGGAGGCCTCGGGACGCCGCTCGCGCGGCGGAACCCGGGACGAAGCACGCCGCTCGCGCGGCGGGGCCCGGGGCGACACGGACAAAGAAGCGGACGACGGCTGAACTCATGAGGGCCCGGCCACCGTCCGCTTCTGTCTGTTACGTCTGCTGTGATCCCGGCGCTCCTACTTGAGAAGCACCATCATCTTCCTGTCACTGAACTCCCCGGCTGTCATCAAGCAGAAGTAGATGCCGCTGCCGACGCTCTGACCGCGGTCATTGGTGCCGTCCCAGACGACGGACCTCTCCCCCGCATCCTCGACACCGTCCCTGAGCGTCGCCACATGCTTGCCGGCGACACTGTAGACGCGGACGACCACGTGCGCCGCCTCCGGAAGCGAGTAGGCTATGGTCGTCATCGGATTGAACGGGTTCGGTGCGTTCTGCTTCAGCGCGAACCGCGCAGGTACCGACGAGTCGGAATCGGCCACGCCGGTGCTCGTGCTGGTGATAGAGATGTCGTCGATGTACCACCCCTCCTGCGTCACAGCCGCATCGGACACGAACCTGAACCTGAACGTCGCGCTCTGTCCCTCGTAGGGCGTCAGGTCTAACGTCTCCTCCCTCCACGTGTACGTCCCCGACCAGCACGGAGTACCGGTGGGAAGGGGGTTGGCCGCGTTGTCGTTCTTGGCGTGGCTGTATCCGCCGACCGGAGCCAGGTTGCTCCACGTCTCGCCGGCGTCCGTTGAGATCTCGACGAGCGCGCAGTCCCACGCGGACGTCGCGCTCTCTTCCTCCGCGTCCAGCCAGCTCCAGAACGTCATCTCACCCTCGGCGCCCACACACATGTTCGGCGTCTCGAGCACGCCGTCGGCGCTGTCAATGTAGCTCCCGGCACCCGAGCCTCCGAACTTCCAGCTCGTGTCGGCCGAATGCGAGCGGTAGGTCTCCACGTGCCACTGGTCCGCGAATCCGCTCGTCACGTTGTAGTGAGTCCAGTCGGTCCCGCTGCCCTCGAAGTCCTCCTCGAGCGTCGTCGCGCCCACCAGAAGCGCGATGTCCTCGTAGGCCGAGTAGCCGGAGGGCGTCGAGACCGCGAAGTCGAGCATGAACTCGTGAAAAGCGGGGGCGCCCGGCGCGACCGTGAACTCGAACTCGGGCTGCGGTGTCCCCGTTCCGCCGGATGCGATCAGAGAGGCACCGGCAATGCCCTGTGTGATGGTGATGTATGGGTCACTCGTCGTCATCACAACCGTCGCGTCCCTCGCGTCGTCTCCCCCGGTGTTCTCGTAGGTGACCGACAGGGTGACTGTCTCCCCCGCCTCTATGCACCCGTTGCCGTTCCCTCCCACGGGGGAATCATCCACGTCGTAGCCGTAGATGCTGAGCACAGGCGCCGACACCGGGATGTTGCAGACGCTGACCCACGTGCTGTCCCCGTCTGTCGCCTCCACCTGAAGCTGGACGACGCACCCGTCGGGGCAGTCGCCAGTGATGTAGATATCGTAGTCCTCGTAGCACTGGGCCGTGGCCCCGACCGCGATGTCGCCGTACTCCTCGTAGCTGTCCGACACCAGAACGTACGGCTCATGCTCCGAGATCAGAGCGGAGATACCGATCCCGGGCTGGTTGCCGATGTTCTCGAGCGTCATCACAAGCTCGATGTACTCGCCCGCATCCGCCACGCCGTCGCCGTCGCCGATGCTGTCACCGGACGTGTCATCGTCGATGATGTGGCTCTCGTAGACGACGTAGGGGCTGTCGGAGAGCGACACGGTCGCCGAACCCTCGTGCGGGTAGCGGTCGTGCTTCGTGACCGTCACGTCCATCGTACCCGGTGTCGTCGGCGCCGGACTCAGGGTGATGGTGGCCTGGCCGGAGGCGTTGGTGTAAGCGGCCTCGTAGACGCCGTCGTCGTCCTTCGCTACGCAGACGAGCGCCGTCTCGACCGGACTGCCACCGCTCGTCACGGTGATGTCGAACGAGGTGGACCCGACGGGGATCGTGCCCGCGTAGCTCGCGCTGATCGTGCTCGGAACGTCGGTCCAGATGTCGAGCGACGGGTCGCCCAGGACGTTGTACTGTTCGTAGTAGCGGCGAGTCGAACCGCCGCCGCTGTAATGGTCGTAGAGCCAGTAGAGCGCCCTGTGGCTGATACCGCACGCCCAAGTGTAACCCTCCTCGAAACAGGCCTTGAACGCGCCCTTCTCGAGGACGTCGTCCTGGTCCCAGTAGGACGTGACCGATGAACCCCAGAACACCACCGCGCCCTTGTCCGTCGCGTTCGTCCACGTCTCACCGAAGCACGACGAACTGTACTGACCCGTCAGGCACGAGTAGCTGTGCACGAGCGGCAGCATGTCGGTGTTGGTGAGGTTGGTGACGTGGCTCGCGGTGAAGTACGGACCGTCCGCCCAGTAGCTTACGTCTCCGTGCCCGGAGAAGATGCCCAGAGAGCGCCCGTCGTTGAACGCGTCGGTGACGTCCTGCGTGGTGGCGCCGCTGTGGCAGTAGAGCCTCTCCGAGTAGTAGCCCGCGGGATCGAGGTACTCCCTGATGACGTAGTTGTGCGTGCCCTCACTGACCGTGTAATTGTCGTTCGAGGCCATGAAGACGGCCTTCTTAATCCACGCGGTGCTGCTGGTGAGATTCCAGCGCTCGTAGTCGACGCTCTTGTCGACCAGATTGGTCACCTGCGTGCCCGCCACACACGAGAACCGCCCGATCCACATGTCGGGCGACCAGTCGCTCGATCCGTCCATCGTCACGTAGTAGAGATCGGTCGACGGACTGTTCGACTGCGTGCCCACCCAGTGGCTGATCTGCGGCGTGTCGCCGACCAGGAGCACGAACGTCGGAGGGACGTCCCAGTTGTCGTAGGCGTCCTGGATGTAAGCCTTGATGTTCTCCTTGGTGTTGCCGCCGGGAATATCCGACGTGCTGACGACGGTCGTGTGGTACCCCTTCTGCTCCTTCCAGGCTGCCAGCGGCGCTATTTCGTCGGTGAAGCTGTCGTAGCATACGATGAGGTAGCCTATGGGCAGGAGGATGTCGTACCTGGAAACGAAAGCGGCGTGGTTGATGAACATGTCGGCCGCAACCTGCGCGAAGCGGCCATTCGAGTACCGATCCAGAGCGCGCCGCGTCTCGGCCAGCTCGGCGCCCGGGAAGTCGATGGTGACCTCGATCGTGGTCGCGTACTCCAGCTCGCCGCTGACCGGGTTGTAGCGCACCGGGTTCACTTCCAGCTGTACGAACCGGTGACCGCGCATTGTCCGAACCTCGCTGAGGCTCGCCGGCTGGTAGTACCCGAAGCCGTCACGCCCGTAGTAGTCGGCTGAGAGCTCGAAGGAAGCCGACTCCAGCGCACCCGGCATCTTCACGACCGGAGCCTGCACCGGGATCAGGTCGTACCGGATGCCCAGCGCGGAGAGAGTGGTCCTGTGATAGTCGGAGTATGTGACGTTGAGAACCGGGTCCGTCCCGTACGGGATCTCGATCAGCTCACGGACAACGGGCAGGAGCGCCTCTCCCACAACCACCGTCGGACCTGAGCCATCGAGTGTCAGCCGCGCGAAAGTGCCGCCGCTCGTCGTGACCTCTTCGACGAGGACGCCGGGCACGTTGACACGGAGGACAAGCCGGTTCATGTCCGACTCCACGACGGACACCGAGGCGGCCTCCTGGGACAGCCCATCGAACGAGATCCAGCTCTCCGCCGCGATGGCAACTTGTGACATCGTCAGCACAACAACAACCGCGACCAGCGAACACACTGCTCTCATGGTCCTTGTCCTCCCTGACTCGTGTACGAACAAGGTACTAAACACCCGCATTCGCGTACAATATCACATTTTCGCCAATATGTCAATGAGCCGCCGGCACCAGAGATCGGGCCGACGGCGCACTGCGGGGCCTTGTCTGCCCCACCTCACGCACGCTCATCCAGAAGCCGCCTGGCGACGGCGAGCGATGCCAGGAGCTTCTCTCTCGGCGGGCCAACGCCCACCACCTCCCACGGGAAGACCTCGCCATCGACTCGCTCACAACCGACGATGGCGTCCGCATCGACGCCGCTCCGTCGGAGGGCGGCCTTCCAGGGAACTCCCTCGATGGCCGCGAGCCTGATGGCCTCCGACAACTCACGTCCGCCGCGCGCGAGCACGCCCTCCCTCCTGGCCTCTCTGGCGCCCGTGCCCGAGAATTCCATTCTGGGTCTGCCGACGAACGCCTTCCGGAGATACGACATGCGCCTCCGGATGTAGCCCTCGTCGGCCATGGGCAGCCACTGGAACGGCGTTCGCGGCTTCGGAACAAAGGCGGAGACGCTGATGCCGACCCTGGCGCCCGTGCGCCCCTCGACGAAGCACGAGCGCATCGCCCTGGCAAGCTCCGGGATGGCCTCGATGTCACGGTCGCGCTCGCCGGGGAGCCCAACCATGAAGTAGAGCTTGAGGGTCCTGATGCCTCCCTCTGCCATCGTGCGCGCGGCCGACAGCAGCGTGGCGTCGCTTATGGGTTTGCCGATGACCTTCCGTAGGGATTCCGCCCCGGTCTCGGGCGCCACCGTGACGGTCCTGACGCCGCAGGCGCACAGGAGCCGCGCGATCTCCGCGGTGACGGCGTCCGCCCTGAGGGAGGAGATGTTGAGCTCCACGCCCAGACGCAGCGCTCCCTCCAGGAGTTCCGTCGCCTCGGGGTGATCGAGGAGCGCCGCGGTGACGAGCCCCACCCTCGAGGTCTGCGAGGCCGCGGCCTCCATCGCACCGAGCACTTCCGCGGCCGGGCGCCACACGCGCGGTGTCAGAACGCTGCCCGCCGCGCAGAAGCGACACCCTCTGGCGCACCCGCGCGACGTTTCAAGCAGCAGCATGTCGCTGAAGAAGGCGCCGTCCGACAACACCACGCTCGCGGCCATCCGCGACGGACCGGTCGCAGCATGAACCGGCAGCGGGGCATCCGTGTCGGCGCGGAACCCCGCGATACCACCATCGGCGTCCCTCTCGATCTCGTAGAGCGACGGTACGTACGCTCCATCGAGAGAGGCGAGCAGGCGCAGGCGCTCCGCCCGGGGAAGTGACCGGGAATCCCTGACCTTCTTGATGAACGGAGCCACCAGAACTTCCCCCTCGCCCACCAGCACCGCGTCCATGAAGTCCGCGACGGGCTCGGCGTTGAGGTAGGCGCACACGCCCCCCATGACGACGAGCGGGTCACCGTCTATGCGCTCCGATGCCCTGAGCGGGATCCCCGCCGCGTCGAGCACGGCGACAAGATTTCGGAAGTCGTCCTCGAACGAGACCGAGAAGGCAACGACGTCGAACTCCGACAGCGGCGTCCCCGTCTCCAGGGACCTGCCGGCCGCGGGAGAACCACGTTCGTAGAAGGCCCTCTCGCAGACCACCTCGGGCTCCGCAAGCAGGAGCCCGAGAACGGTCTGGAAACCGAGGTTGCTCATACCGAGGGAGTAGGAGGAGGGATAGCAGAGGGCGACACTGACGTGGTCGCGACGCTGGCGCAATCTACCGGGTTCCCCGAGCAGCCACGTCTCCCTGTGCTCCGGGATCGAGTGGCGGTCCTTGGTCCCATGATCGCGCCGCCGCATCACGCGTGCATCTTCCTGAGCTCCCGATGGCTGGGAGTCCAGTCTGAAAGCTGAGCCTTGGCGATCGGGTTGCGTGGATCGAGGTTGAGGATCCCGCGGAACTGCGCGTCCGCTTCCTCGCTTCTGTCCACGCGACGGTACGTGAGCCCGAGTGTCAGACGGGCCTCGATGTAGTTCGCGTTTATCTCCACGGCCTTCTCCAGCTCCGAGATGGCCTCGTTGTAGCGCTCGCCAGCTATGTAGCGATCGGCCAGAGCGCAGTGAAGGTCCGCGTAGCCGGGCTTGAGACTGAGCGCCTTCTCCAGGTGCTCGATGGCCTCGCCTTCCTTATCCAGGCAGGCCTTGACCCTGCCGAGGTACGTGTGGGCCTCGGTGTAGTCCGGATTGATCCGCACGGCCTCCTCGAGTTCGCGCTCGGCGTCCTCGAACTTCGACCGGGCGAGATACGCGGCACCGAGACCGCAGCGGAGGTCGGCGTACGACGGGTGCTGCTCGATGGCCACGGTATAGCGCTCGATCGCCACATCGTACTCGCCGCTCTCGAGCATTATGTCGGCCGACTCACCCGGCATATCGGCCCAGAACCTCGGGTCCTCGAAGGCCACCTTGAACGCCTTGACGGCCTCCTCGTTGCGCCCGCGGGACAGGTTCGTCATGCCCAGGTAGTAGTGCGCGAGCGAGTAGCTCGGGCACGTTTTCGTCACCTGTGACAGCTGCGCGGTCGACTCATCGAACATCCCGCGCTTGAAGTACGCGACACCGAGATAGCACCTGAGATCCCAGTAGTCGGGCTTGAGCTCGACGCCACGTTTGAGGCTCTCGCACGCCTCTCTGTACTTGCCCAGCTTCAGGCTGTAGATACCGTGGTAGAAGAGCGCGTCTATGTAGCTCGGGTTGATATCCAGCGCCTCCTGCAGCTGCTCCAGCGCGCTCTCGAACTGCTCCGCCTCCCCGTAGGAGATGGCCAGCCTGCACCGGATGTCGGGGTACTGGGGTTTGAGCCTCACTGCCTCCTCGAATCCCCTGGTCGCATCCTCCATACGCCCGGCGTTGTGGGCGGTGATGGAATCGTTGATGAGGACCCGAAATTCCTCCCTTGCGAGCGTGGCGCCCATCAGCTCTTCGTACGGAGGACGGAGGACCTTCTCGCAGATCTCCGAGAGGTGCATCGTGTCGGGCATGGGAAGAGACAGGCCGAACCTCGTCGCCTTCTCGAACGCCTGCGCGGCCTCGTCGGAACGCCCGGCTTCTGACAGGGCTATCGCGAGCTGGCAGTACGCCTCCATGTACTCCGGGTTGATCTCGATGGCCTTGCTCAGGCTCTCGATCGCCTTGTCGTGGAGGCCCTTCTTCTCGTAGATAGCACCGAGGTGGTAGTGCAGGTCCGGGTAGCGGGTGTTCTCCCCCACCGCTCTGACGAACTGCTCCTCCGCGCTGTCCAGATCGCCCTGCTTGTAGAAGGCGAACCCGAGGTGGGCGTGCGTCTCCGCCGCGTAGAACAGCCCGAGCTGGTAGTACGGATCGGACTTGTCCTTGATCGTCGAGATGACAGCCTCGAACTTACCGACGGCCTTGTCATACTCGCCGCGGTTGTAGTGCTCTATCCCCTCGTTGTACTGGTCGTTTTCGCCCAGTCCGAAGAGCTTCGTGAACAGGGACACGGGCATCTCCTTCCGCTCGGGCCGGCCCCTCTTGTGCCGGCCCCGGGACGTCAGTCCATCTGCCTGCGCAAGAACGTCGGTATCTCCAGCTCGCGCCGCGAGTTCCTCCGCGGCTCCTTCGCGTACATCCCGCCGCCCTGCGAGGGCTGCGACGGCGGCGGCGACGGCTCGGGACTCGGGCGCTCGGCGGCCCTGTGAACGGACTGACGCGGTGTCAGCCTGGCCGGCGTCGCCTTCCTCTGCCTCGGGGCCTCGCGCTCCGCCTTCTGCTTCGTCCCGCGGATGCCGGTCGCGATCACCGTGATCATCGCCTGGTCCTTCAGCTCATCGTCTACAACGGCACCGAAGATCATGTTCGACTCGACGCCGATGGCATCGTTGATGATCATGGCCGCCTCGTTGATCTCATGGAGCGTGAGGTCCGCCCCGCCCGTCACGTTGACGAGCACGCCGCCGGCCCCGGCGATGCTGGCGTCCTCGAGGAGCGGGCTCGAGATGGCCTGCTGCGCCGCCTCGACCGCTCTGTTCTTTCCGCTGGAGATACCGGTCCCCATAACCGCGTCACCCATCTCGGTCATCACGGACCTCACGTCGGCGAAGTCCAAGTTGACCAGTCCGGGAACCGTAATGAGGTCGGACACGCCGCGCGTCGCTCTGAGGAGCACGTCATCCGCGATGCGAAACGCCTCGCGGATCGGCGTGTTCTTGCTGGCGACCGCCAGCAGACGCTGGTTGGGAATGACGATGGCCGTATCGACTTCCTGCTTGAGCAGGCGGAGCCCCTCGACGGCCTGGCGCATGCGGTACTGCCCCTCGAACATGAAGGGCTTCGTTGCCACGCCGACGACCAGCGCGCCCATCTGCTTCGCCATCTTCGCGATGGTCGGCCCCGCACCCGTGCCCGTACCACCGCCCATTCCACTGGTCACGAACACCATGTCGGCGCCCTTGAGAACCGCGGCGATACTCTCGCCGTCCTCCTCGGCCGCCTTACGGCCAACCTCCGGGTTGCCGCCGGAACCGAGTCCGTGCGTCAGCTTCTTGCCGATCTGGATCTGGCTCTGCGCGAGCGAACACCCGAGCGCCTGCGCGTCGGTGTTGATCGCAACGAAGTCCACGCCCGTGAACCCGGACTCTATCATCCGGTTGATGGCGTTCCCACCGGCGCCCCCGACGCCCACGACCTTGATCCTCGCGCTCACGTCGGGCTCGAAGTCGAACTGGAGCTTCATTCCACTCGCGTTCTGCGTTTTCCGGCTCTTCTTCCGCGTTGCGGATTTCTTCGTGCTGTTCCCCTTCTTCTTCGTCATCGTCCGCCCTCTCCTAAAGCAGGCTGTCCACCCACTGACGTACCCTCTGGACCTTTTCAGCAAACGGCTTGTCCGGACGCGGCCCTGCTCCGGCCGGGTCGGTAACCGACATCACGATTCCAACGGCGGCCGAGTGGGCCGGATCGACGATGGCGTCGAAGCGTCCCGAGACCCGGTCCGGCAGCCCGATGCGGGCCCCCACGCCGAACACTTCCTCCGCAAGGACCGTCACGTCCTTGAGCTTCGCACCGCCTCCGGTCAGAACCACTCCCGCCGGCATCCTCCCCCAGTAGTCGGTGCTCCGCACCTCGTTCATGACCATTTCGAATATCTCGCGCATCCTCGGCTCGATGATGGTAGCGAGCGTCTGACCCGAGCTCTCCCGCGGCGGGTGACCGCCGACTGTCGGGATCTCCACCACCTCGTCCTTGGCCATCGAGGCGCTGGCGGACCCGCTCGCGCGCTTGACCTGCTCCGCCTTGGCGATCGGCATCCTGAGACCCACCGCGATGTCGCTTGTGATGCTGGCCGCTCCCCATCCGATGGCGCCCGTGTGCCTGACAGTCCCGCCGTGATACAGAGCGAGACCGGTGGTCCCGGCGCCGAGATTGACGAGAAGCACCCCCAGTTCCCTCTCGTCCTCGGACAGCACGGCCGTTCCCGCCGCAAGCGACTTGAAGGACATGCCGGAGAGCTTGAGCCCGGCCCGCCGCACCGCCCTGACCACGTTGTCTACGGCCTGCTGGGACGCCGTGACTATGTGCACCTTCGAACCGAGTCGCACGCCCGACATCCCGATCGGATCGCGGATACCGAGCTGCCCGTCGACGAAGAACTCCTGAGCCTTGGCATCGAGGATCGTCCGTCCGACGGGGAGCGCCAGCGTCTTCGCGGCATCCAGGACCGCGTTGACCTCGGCCCTGGCGATCTCGCCCCCACTGCGCGAGATGGCCACGACGCCGCGGCTGTCGATGCCCTTGATGTGCTCGCCGTCAAGCGTCACCAGGACCCGGCCGATGTCGACGTCCGCGCTCTCCTCCGCGTCCTCGACTGCAGAACGGATGGAGAGTGCGGCCCGCTCCATGTTCACGATGACTCCCGCTTCGATCCCCAGGGAGTCCGCCTCCCCGATTCCAAGGATCTCCGGCAGATCGCGATCGGTGGTATCGGCGACAACGACCTTGATCCTGCTCGATCCGAGATCCAGTCCGACAAGGATCTCACCTCTTCTCACGAGAGAGCCTCCCTCCCAGGCGCGCCCACTGGACGCGCCTACGAAAACCTCACCACAACCTGATTCCTGAACCTGAGATCTATCGTCTCGACCTCTCTCCCCCCGTCGCGGATATCGGTGAGCACCCGCCACAGGCGTTCGAGGTCACGTGAACCTAGAGCGCCGGAGCCAACTCTGATCTCTGCCCCGTCGGCTACCGTATAGATGACCAGATCCGACCCCGGCGCAATTCTGACCTCCGATATTTCCATCCAGAGCCCCTCCGAGACCTCCCGCGCGCGACGCAGAAGTGCCAGCGCATCGGTGAGCTCCGGAGAGAGCTCGGCAATTCCCGGCTCCACGTTCCCTACCGCCCCGGTGATGAGTGGCAGATCGACCGACGCGGTCTGTGCCGCCGCCGGCAGAACCGCCCCGTCATCCGTCACCTCCAGGACATCGTTGGCGCCCACCAGCACGAGGGCGGCCGGCCGCTTCTCATCCAGTGTCACGACCACGCGGTCCGGAAGAACTCTCCTCACCTGTGCTCTCTCGACGCGAGGGGACGCCGCCACCGCCTCCTCGAGAACCGAGATCCTGACGTCGAGGAGATTGCAGCCCATCTCGGCACCCGAGAGTTCGAGGATCTCGTCCTCGGTCAGGACCCTGTTGCCACGGACGTCGAACCGCGACAGAAGGAAGCGTTCCTCGCCTCGTCCCCATCCGGGGGCTCTTGAGATGACCAGCGTCATACCGGCGACTAAGATCAGCGCCGACGCGACGATGGAGAAGCGCTTGACGTTCCACTCGACACGAGGAAGGCGCAAGGTGATACGCCTGACCTTCCCGCGGCAGCCCTGCGCGGCCTTGCGCGGGCTACGCGTCCGCGTGCCTTTGCGCGCGGCCGTGTGCGTCCGGGCGCCCTTCGCTCTGCGGCTCTTGTTCTTGAGGCGAAGTCCTGACACAGCAGATCCTCGTGTCCGTGTGCGCGGCCGGCCGTTCCCGCCGGCCCCTGTTACCGCTACCGTCTGCCTGCTATCTCTATCTCGAGCTCGAGCGTGACACCCGCCGCGTCAGCGACGCGCTCACGCACGATCTCGATCAGTTCCTCGACGTCTTCCGAGGTAGCGCCTCTGTCGTTCAGAATGAAATTAGCGTGAAGGTCGGAGACCACCGCGCCGCCCACACGCAGGCCCTTGAGCCCGGCCT
>JAUWCJ010000088.1 GCA_030609365.1 Candidatus Eiseniibacteriota bacterium
GCCCCGCACTTCCACCAGGACACGTACATGGCCTATGAAGGCACGTACTCCTGGTGGTGCGGTAACTTCGACTATGATACCGACGGTGGTTACGGCAACAGCTGGGACGACAGACTGGTCATCCCGACGACCGACCTGACCACTGCGACGATGCCGATCCTGACCTACGCGTTCCGTCACGATTCGGAGGCTGGTTACGATTACACGTACGTTCAGGCCGAGAGCCTGGGCGTATTCGTGGACCTGAACCGTGGCTACGACGGTGCGGCCGCGTGGACCGACATTGGTCTCTACGGCTTCCTCCTTGCCGCCTACGACAACCCGCTCAACGCGCGTTTCCGCTTCCTTTCGGACGGCGCCTGGTCAGACCAGGACGGCCTGTATCTGTCCGTCGGTGGCGCTTTCATGTGCGACATCGTCAAGGTCTTTGACTACTATACCGGCTACGTGTACTTCTTCGACAACGCTGATGACCAGGTCAACCTGATCCCGGCGGTCCCCGGCGCGGCCGGTGACTACTGGCATCTGATCGACAGGTGCTGCCCGGCGTACAGTGACCCGCACAGCTGGTGGTGCGGCGATGACGCCGACACGGGTCTCGTCCCGCCGATGCTCCAGAACGGTCTGTGGACGCCTGGTGTTGACATCAGCTCCGCGGCGGCTTGCACGGCCTACATGGCTGTTCACTTCGCGGTCCCGACGGTCGACAACGACTACTGCGCGTTCTACGGCAGTGCCGGTGGCAGCTACTACGGCATCGTGTCGTACTGGGGCGACTTCGGCTCCTGCGACGGCTGGGGTGGCACTGGTCTGAACACTGGCTTCGACATCACCCAGTTCGACCTTCCCCCGTTCGGCATGGGTGGCTTCCTGTGGATCATGTACACAACGGAGAACGGGTGCGGTCCGGGTGCCGGCGGCGACGCTGGTGTCATGATCGACGACGTTGCGTTCATGGGTCCGCTGGCTGGCACGGCAGTGGAAGAGAGCAGCTGGGGCAGCATCAAGGCGATGTACCAGTAGTTCGAATCGAAGCACGACACTTCTCCCCTTCGGAAGCCCGTCGGCCCTGCCGGCGGGCTTCCACCTGTACGTGAGCACGGCGCGGACATGAGTTCCGCGCCGTGCTTGCTTGGTGGGAAGTGTGTGTTCGGCCGACGTGGGGACCCCGGGTGGTCAGCTTGACTGGATGGTCTCGCGCACCATCCTCAGAAGGCCAGGGAGCGAGTAGGGCTTCTGGAGGAAAGGGAGGCCCTTGCTCTTGATGGTCTCCCACTGTGAGCGCTCGCTGGCGTGGCCGCTGCTCATCAGCATGCGCAACCCGGGCGCACGTTCGAGAAGCTCATCTGCCAGCTGGACGCCGCTCCTGTCCGGGAGTACCACGTCACTGAAGACCAGGTCGAAACGGCCCTCCTCCCGCTCGAAGATCTCCAGAGCATCTGCCACGTTCGGGGCCTCGAACACCTCGTATCCATGTTTGCGGAGCACCGTCGTCGCAAGGTCGCGCACGGACTCCTCATCCTCGACGACCAGGATCCGCTCGCCGGAGTTCGTCTGTTCGGCCTGTGCCTCCTGACACGACATGGGTCTGGCCGAGGGCTCAGCACCCGCGGTCGGGATATAGATCTCGAACGTGGTTCCCATCCGGGGCGTGCTCAGCGTGTATATCCAACCCCCGTGCTGCTGGATTATCCCGTATACGACGGACAGTCCGAGGCCGGTTCCCTTTCCGGGTCCCTTGGTGCTGAAGAAGGGCTCGAAGATCCGCCCCATGGTATCCTGATCCATGCCGCCGCCGGAATCCTCGACGGATATGCAGACGAAATCTCCGGTCCTCGCGTCGCTGCCATCGGGCTCGTCTGTCTCATCGAGTCTGACGTTCCTTGTACGGATCGTCAGGGCGCCGCCCTCCGGCATGGCGTCTCTGGCGTTGACAGCGAGATTCATCAGTACCTGCTGGATGCTCCCCTCGTCGGCCATCGCCGAGCGCAGGTCGGGTTCGAGAACCGTGCGGACGGTAACGTCCTCTCCGATGAGCGGCGTAAGCATGTTCACCATGCCGAGCGTTGTAGCGTTGATGTCCACCGCGTGCAGCTCGACCCGTTGCTCGCGACCGAACAGGAGCAGCTGCCGCACCAGTCCAGCTCCCCTGTCGGCTGCCGTTCTGATCTTCTCGAGATCGCCATGGAGCGTGTCCGACTCGCTCACGGACATCAGGGCGAGCTCCGTGAAGCCCTGGATGGCGGTCAGGAGGTTGTTGAAGTCGTGCGCGACACCCGAGGCAAGCGTGCCGACGGCCTCCATCTTCTGCGCTTGAACCAGCTGCGCTTCCACGTCCCGCTTCTGGTCCTCGGCGATCTTCCTTTCGATGACGGCCGCCAGCATCCCCGCCACCGTTCCGAAGAACAGCTTGTCGTCCTCCTCATGTATGTCCGCCGGCGCTCTGGAGAAGAGCTGTATCACGGCCAGAAGGTCGCGGCCGGCACCGAAGACCGGGTAGGCGACGATGGATCGTATCCCCAGAGCGTCGAGTCTCTGGCGGTGGGATTCGGATATCGGGTGCATCGTGACGTCGGAGGCGAATATAGGATCGCCTGTCCGAGCCACGTGGGCGGCCATGCAATCCTGGTCTTCGTCTATGGACTGCTCGGAGATCAGAGCGTGCTCGTCGTCTCGCAGTCCCACCACCGCAACCGGCTCGAGAACGCCCTGCTTGCCGTCGTGAAGGCGCAACGTCCCGCCGTCGAACTCCAGAACTTCCACGAGACCGCTGAGAACGCGTGAGCACAGGCTGGCGAGATCGGTCGAGTGCACGGCGGCCTCCGCGATAACACGGAACGTTCGCCGCTCACGCTCGCGCGCCGCCTCTGCGCGCTTCCTGTCGGTGATGTCGCGCATGATGCCCTGATAGCCGAGACTCCGGCCGTCCGCACCCTTTCTGATCGTCGAGGCGAGGACGCAATCGACCTTCCTGCCGTCCTTGTGGAGAAGCGTGATCTCGAATCCGCGGACGAAGCCATGTCGCTCGATGGCTTCCTGGAATCTCACGCGTTGCTCCGGGTTCGCATAGAGCCCGTGGACGTCCCGCTCGAGAAGTTCGTCCCTCGTGTAGCCAAACAGAGACACGGCTGACGGGCTGATGTCGACCAGCCTGCCGTCGTGCGATGTCATATAGATGACGTCTATCGACTCCTCGAACAGGGTGCGGTATCTGTCCTCGCTCTCCTGCAGCGCGCGCTCCACCGTTCTGTGTTCGGACACCGACTGCAGGGCCATCACGACTCCCGTGGCCTTCCCGTCGCTGTCGTGTCTCAGCGCCGTGTGCACTGAGACGCCGCGCGTGGTCCCGTCCTGGCGGATGATCTTGATGTCGTAGGGATGCGGGGTCCCCTCGTGCAGGTCCGACGTTTTCTCGAGGATAATGTTCCAGTCTTCCTCCGACACGAATTCGCGGAGGTTCCGTTCAAGGAGATCCTTCGCCTTCACCTCGAACGCGTCGGCGGCCGGCCAGTTCGCGAACACGAACCTGTAGTCCGTGTCGAACGAGCACACCGGCGTGGGGACGGATTCCACAATGGCCTGATACTGGCGGTCGCCCGCCTGAAGGGCGGCCTCCGCGTGTCTCTGTGCGGTGATGTCCATGCCGGCGATCAGCACACCGTCGCTGCGCCCGCGGATGTCGGGGCGTGCGACGGCCGAGAGCAGGAGCACCCTTCGGACGGCTCCGCCGCCGCTCCTCAGTTGCACCTCGAGGCTCTCGGAGAGGTCTCCTCTGAAGGCCCGCTGCAGACGCTCGAGCGTCTCCGAGCCTTTGTCAGCCACGACCAGGTCGAGGAACTGCTTCCCTGCGAGTTGCTCTCGCGTGTGCCCGAGACATGTGGTGACGGCGTCGTTCGAGTCCAGCACAATGCCCTTTGGATCGACAACGGCGCAGAGCATCGGGCCATGGTCATAGAGGGCGTTGTACCTGTTCTCCATGGCGGCCAGGTCTTCGGCGAGCCTGTGTGCCTCGTTTCTGAGCTCGTCGAGCGGGGCCAGCTTGCGCCTGAGCGACTCCAGCTCTGCGAGCATCTCACCGGAAGGCCAGGGAGTGTCAGCCATGAGGTCGTTCCTCTTCGTCGGGGCGGCCGTGGGAACGCGGGCAGATGCCACCATGTGCGCCCAGAGGCCGATCAGTCGTACCGCAGTATGGGCTGCGCGGATATCCGCGCGGTCACAGGGAAGCGTTGCATGGGTCGTGCCTGAAAGCACAAACGACGCAGAACGCACGGGTCAGTGGAATGGGGGTCCTGAGCGTGGGTTCAACGAGTGTCCTTGGAAGGGGGCACAAAGGATGCCGCAAGGCTCGCCAAATGCAACCCGCGGGGCGTCTGGGCGCCGCTTCAGGCCCTGCTGCAAGGCTTCTGCCCGGGCGAAACCGCTTGACTCCAGCATTTCCGGGTGATAGCCTGAAACCTCGAATATCCACCGGATTTGCCACCTGAGACACCTCTGGGCAGATGGAGGGAAAGAATGAGGCTGAGAAGGGAACTTCGCAACCCGTGGGCGGTTGCACCTATTGTAGCGGTCACGGTCGCGCTGATGTGGGCATCCTCCGCCGTGGCACTTGAGTGTCCGGACGTCGAGTTTATCCGTGTCGGTGACAAGTTCGTGGCGATGGGCTGGACCATGGGACAGGCCGAGCACGAGATCGAGGACTTCGGTGGTTATCGACTCTGGATGCGTGAGGTGTGGATGAACTCGGATGTCGACTGGGATATCGACTCGGGCGGCCAGCCCTGGGAGAGCTTCTCCCTGGTTCGAGAGTACGTGCTTGATGAAGAGGATCCTGAGGCTGCCGGCTACTGGCCGTTCGACGAGTACTGGGCGCAGCCCATACGGTCGGACAGCGCTACCATATTCAACAACGCGTTCCCCTACGAGTTCCTGGTGACGACATTCACCGCCAGTGACCCGCAGGCGCACAATACTGCATGCTTTGTCAGCACCAGAACAACAGGTATCGTTTACCCGCGCGTTGGGACGCGCGCCGACCTCAGCGCCGTCCAGTGCATCCCGAATCCCTACCGCGCCGCCGCGGATTGGGAGTACGGCGGTCAGAGACGCGTGACGTTCATCGGGCTTCCCGCGGAGGCAACGATCAGGATCTACACGGTCGCGGCGGATCACGTGCGGACTCTCATACACGATGGCACTGACACCGGGAGCGATCTCAAGCACTGGGATCTGAGGAACGAGGCGGGCGACGAGGTCGCACCTGGCGTGTATATGTTCCAGGTTGAGGCTGACGGAATGGAGAGCATCGCAAGCAAGGTTATGATCATCAAGTGAGGTAGGTGATGTGAACCGTAACGGGGCCATCGCACCACCTTGCTGAACGCAATGGCCGCTCGATCACGAAACTCCCGGCAGCGAGAATGCGAAGGGGGCTCCGGGATCGAGCGGTCTTTCGATGCCCGGAACAGACGGCAGTAGACGCGGCGACAAACGCACCGGACTCTGGAGGAAGAACATTGGGAGCGACGATAATCGAAAGAATCGTTGGGACGCACGCGGGGCGCGACGTCGCGCCCGGCGACACCGTTGACATCGTCATCGATGCTCGTGTTGCCAGGGACTTTGGCGGCGCCAATGTGGTGAAGAACATCGAGGAGCACGGGCTGGTCGTGGACGACGTAGGGAAGACCTATTTCACGTTTGACTGCAACCCCGGGGGCTCGGATCAGAAGTACGCGGCGAACCAGCAGGCGTGCCGCGGTTTCGCGCGTGCGCGGGGCATATCGATCTATGATGTCAACGCCGGCATCGGGACACACCTCGCCATCGACGAGGGGATGGTCGGGCCCGGCGGCACGATCGTCTCAACCGACTCGCACGCGAATATTCTCGGGGCGATCGGCGCGTTCGGACAGGGGATGGGGGACCAGGACATCGCCAGCGCGTGGGCACACGGGCGTGTCTGGTTCAACGTGCCGAAGTCCATGCGTATCTTCTTGGATGGGAAGCCATCCCCGCTGGCGACGCCGAAGGACATCGTGCTTGCGTGCCTCAGGCACTTCCACGCCAGCGGACTTCTGGGCTACGCCGCGGAGTACTATGGAGATATCGTCGATTCGCTGTCGCTCGACGCGCGTATCACCATCGCGTCCATGGCGACTGAGATGGGAGGGATCATCACCTTCTTTCCTCCGAGTAAAGAGATCATCGATTACTGCCGGGCCGCCGGCGCGGCCTCATTCACGCCCGCGTTTGCGGACGCGGACGCCCGCTACGACGCCGACGTCCACGTGGACATCGACGGGCTCGTGCCACTTATCGCGCGACCCGGGCACCCGGACGACGTGATCGAGGTTAGCGAGATCGCGGGAAGGAAGATCGATTCGGCCTTCATAGGCTGCTGCACGAACGGGCGTTACTCGGACATGGCTGCGGCCGCCGAGGTTCTCAAGGGGCGCAAGGTCGCCCCGGGCGTCGTTCTCAAGATAGTGCCCGCGACCGACACGGTCTGGCAGAGATGTCTGGCAGATGGGATCATCGAGATCTTCAAGTCCGCCGGGGTCCTCGTGGGCAACGCGGGCTGCGCGGGTTGCGCGGCGGGGCAGCTGGGTCAGAACGGTCCGGGCGAAGTGACGATCAGCACGGGCAACCGCAACTACCCGGGCAAGCAAGGCAAGGGCGAGGTCTACCTCGCGTCTCCGGCGACCGCGGCGGCATCGGCCGTGGCGGGCCAGATAGCGACAGCGGACAGTATCCCCGACAAGCCGGCGGTCTTCATGCCCGATCCGGAACTGTCGAGTGCGCGTCCCGCGGACGTCGCTGCAGGCGGTGCGTCGGGCGGCCGCCCGACGGTCGTCAAGGGCAGGGTGTGGGTCGTCGACAAGGACAACATCGACACGGATATGATCTTCCATAATCGGCATCTGGCCATCACGGACATCGACGAGATGGGGCAGCACACGTTCGGCAATCTCCCAGGGTGGGAGAGCTTCCCGAGCAACGCCGTGCCAGGCGACATCGTGGTGGTAGGTTCGAACTTCGGTTGCGGGAGCTCGCGTCAGCAGGCGGTGGACTGCTTCACAAGCCTCGGTGTGTCGCTTCTGATCGCGACATCGCTCGGCGCCATCTACGAGCGGAACGCGATCAACGCAGGGATGCCGATACTGACGGCCGACTTGTCGGATGCCGGTGTCAAGAGCGGGGACGAGATCGAGGTCGACCTGACCACCGGCAGCATAACGGTCCTGACCACGGGCAAGGTGCTCGAGGGCAGGCCGTTCTCGGACGTTCAGATGGAGATATATCAGAGAGGCGGGCTGCTGGCGGCGTAGGGTCCGTCGGTTGGGCTCTAAGGTCGCGGCACGCAGCCGCGGTGCACTACAACTGATTGACGGGGAGCTGTAGGGAAACCTGCAGGGAAGGAGGGGCGCTGTGAGCACAACCGGTCAGGCGGGCCGGAAGGGAGACAGGGTCCGCTCGGATTGCTGGATCTCGGTCGAGCTCAAGGAGAGCGGTGGTATCAGTGTCGCCGTCAAGAGCCGGGTCCAGTCGATGTACGGCGCGTCGATCGAGAGATCCGTCGAGCAGGGGCTCGAGGTGCTCGGTGTCGAGCATGCCGTCGTAGAGATAGTGGATGCTGGCGCGGTTCCGTTCGTCATCTGGGCGAGACTCGAGGCGGCGGTCAAGGCTGCGAACCCGGGACTGACGGCGGAGCTTCTGCCTGAGGCGAAGGAGTCCACGCGGTACGGGACGACGCGCGACCGGTTCCGCAGGTCGAGGCTGTATCTCCCGGGCGACCAGGTGAAACTCATGCTGAACGCGGGGCTGCACAAGCCGGACGGCGTCATTGTCGATCTCGAGGACAGCGTCGCACCGAGCCAGAAGGAGGCGGCGCGCTACGTTGTGCGGAACGTGCTCCGCTCCGTTGACTTCTTCGGTGCCGAGCGCATGGTGCGTATCAACCAGGGTCAGATGGGTCTGGACGACCTTCCGTTCCTCGTCCCTCACAATGTTCACATCATACTCATTCCCAAAGCCGAGAGCGCGGACGACGTCAAGGCCGTGGACGCACGTGTGCAGGAGATCCGGAAGGAGAAGGGTGTGGCGAACGATGTCTTCCTCATGCCCATCGTCGAGAGTGCACTCGGCTGCTTCAGGGCATACGAGATAGCATCGGCCTCTCCCAACGTGGTCGCTCTGACCATCGGACTCGAGGACTACACCGCGGACATCGGCACTCAGCGCACCAACGAGGGGCGCGAGAGCTTCTGGGCCCGGTCGCAGGTCGTGAACGCGGCGCGTGCGGCGCGCGTTCAGCCCATCGATACGGTGTTCTCGGATGTCGCGGACGTGGAAGGCCTCAAGGCGAGCATCGCCGAGGCGAAGGGGCTGGGGTTCGACGGCAAGGGGTGCATTCACCCGAGACAGATAGAGACGATCAACGCGGGATTCGCGCCGGGCGCGGCCGAGGTCGAGAAGGCCACGCGCATCGTGGTCGCTTTCGAGAAAGCAGAGGCGGAAGGGTTAGGGGTCGTGTCGCTCGGCAGCAAGATGATAGACCCGCCGGTGGTCAAGCGAGCCTTGAGGACGGTCGAGCTGGCCGTCGCTTCCGATGTCCTCTCGGAGAACTGGCGTGAGGGAGGAGGGGAGAATGCCTGATACTAAACTTGTGAAGAACGCCGCGGGACGCATGGTTCCCACTGAGATCAACGGCAGAGAGGCCATTCCGTACAAGGGCGTGGCCAAGCACCGCCCGACAGGAACGAAGGCGGCGCCCGCCATTTCTACCGTTATGGATTACCCGGACAGCGGTGACAAGACCGTCCCGGATATCAAGGCGGCGCTCGTGGCGGCAGGGTTGAAGGACGGGATGACCGTCTCGACGCACCACCATTTGCGGAACGGCGATTTTGTTGCGAACGCGGTCTTCGACGCGGCGGCGGAGCTGAGCGTCAAGGACCTCGTGTGGTTCCCGTCGGCATCGTTCCCGTGCCACGCGCCCATCATCGAGCACATGAAGAACGGCGTCGTGCACCACATTGAGGGCAGCATGAACGGGCCCATCGGGCGCTACTGCTCCGAGGGCAACATGCGGGGGATGGGTGTCCTCAGGTCGCATGGGGGACGCTATCGGGCGGTCCAGGACGGCGACATCCACGTCGACGTCGCCGTCATTGCGGGTCCGACTGCCGACCCGTTCGGCAACGCGAACGGTCTGACGGGCCCGGCGGCCTGCGGGCTCATCGGGTTCGCGCTGGCCGACTCGGAGTATGCCGACAAAGTCATCGTGGTCACCGACAACCTCATCGACTTCCCGTGCGTGCCGTGGCAGATCCAGGGCAACAACGTCGACATCGTCACGACGATGCCGGCGATCGGTGACGCGAGCAAGATTGTTTCAGGTACGACGCAGATAACGAAGAGCCCGGACCGGCTGCGCATCGCCGAGATGACGGCGCGGTTCGTGAAGGAAACGGGGATCATGCACGACGGGTTCTCGTTCCAGGGAGGCGCGGGCGGCACCTCCTTGAGCTTCGCCATCTTCCTCATGGAGATGATGAGAGAGGAAGGCGTCAAGGCGCGGTTCGTGCGCGGCGGAAGCACGCAGTACCTGACGCAGATGCTCGAGGAGGGCCTGACGGACTACATCCTGGACGGACAGACGTTCGACCTCGAGGGTGTGCGTTCGATGCGCGAGAACCCGGGCCACGTCAACACCAGCCCGTTCACGAGCTACAACTACCACGGCAAGGGGAACTTCGCCTCGATGCTCGACTGCGTCGTGCTGGGCGCGACCGAGGTCGATGTCAACTTCAACGCCAACGTCGTGACGCACTCGGACGGGTATCTCCTGCACGGCATCGGCGGTTGGCAGAACTGCCTCTTCTCGAAGTGCACCATTCTGCCGATCCCCGCGTTCCGCGACAGGATCCCGGTGATCGTCGACGAGGTGACGACGATCGTGGGTCCCGGCGAGCTTGTCGACGTCATCGTGACCGAGCGTGGCATTGCTATTAATCCGCTCAGGGACGACCTGCTGGCGGCGGTCGCGGGCTCGGACCTCCCGATCCGAACGATCGAGGAGATCAAGGCCGAGGTCGATGATCTGGTCGGTGGGGCTCCGGAGAAACCGAACTTGGGCGAGAAGATCGTGGCGGCCATCGAGTGGGTGGACGGCACGGTCATCGACAGCGTGAGGCAGGTGCTGCCGCGCGAGTAGGATGCTCGTCGCAGCCGCCACCCGGCCCTGTGTTGCGGGCAACAGAAGAAGAACGGGGCCTTCCGAAACGAAGGCCCCGCCTTTTCATGTACGTCAGTCGAGCGCAGAAGCGCCGAGCGAGCTAAGCGAGCTTCGGCGGCTTCAGTGCGAACGTGATGCCGGCCGCGATGAGGCACAGCACACCCGTGACGATGAACGCCACGGAGTAGCCGCCCGTCGCCTCGAGCACCCTCGCGGCGAACTGCGGACCCAGCAGGCCGCCGACGCCGTAGGCCATGAAGACGAAGCCGTAGTTGGCGCCGATGTTCTTCGTGCCGAAGAAGTCGGCCGTGATCGCGGGGAAGAGTGCAAGGTATCCACCGAAGCAGGCGCCGACTACCGCGACACCGATCCAGTAGTACGGCGGGAACGCGCCGATGATGTTGTAAAGCAGCATCGCGATACCGCATAGTGTGAACATGATGAAGAGCGTCTTCATCCTGCCGAGCGCGTCAGAGACGCGGCCCCAGAAGATCCGGCCCGCCCCGTTGAAGATGGAAAGCAGCATGACCGCCAGCGCCGCGGTGGCCGCGGAGTAGCCGGCGAGTTCCTGTCCGATGGGAGACGTCTGGCCGATGATCATGAGGCCGGCGAGGCAGCCGAAGAAATACATGATCCAGATAGAGTAAAATTGCGGTGTCTTCAGCATCTGGCCCGTCGAGAACGACTCCTTGGTGACAGCTGCGGTCTCGGGCGGCGTCCAGCCCGCGGGCACGTAGCCGGCCGGCGGGTTCCTCAGAAGCTGCGATGCGGCAACCACGACCACCAGGAAGATGATACCCAGCGTCGACAGTGTGCTGAAGATGCCCAT
>JAUWCJ010000180.1 GCA_030609365.1 Candidatus Eiseniibacteriota bacterium
GTAGAAGTACGTCCAGCTCGGGTTCAGCCCTTCATCCAGAAGCTCCGGGTCAGGCGTGAAGCCGACCAGAAGGTCCCCGTCGATCGGAGGAGAGATCGGGAGAGTGTCGCGGTAGACCCAGTACCGTCTGAAGTCGCTCTCGCAGTTGTCGTCCCACGTCAGCTGGATATCACTGCCGACCCACTCCGCGACTATACCCGACGGAGGTGACGGCGAGGGATCGATGGAGACGTCCAGAGACGGCACCCCCTGCCAGGTGGTGTCGTAGATCGGAAGTATGGAGTATGAGTAGTTGTCGCGCGGACAGCCTCCGGTGTTCATGTCTACGTAGTACGTCTCAGCGGCCCCGACCCAGTCGACGGAATCAGGGGCCGAGAGCTCGTTGCCGCGCTTGATGACGTAGTAGTCGATCGGACCCGCTCCCGAGGTCCATGAGAGCTCGTTCGCTCCCTCGGTGAACGTGACGGCCAGTCCCGTCGGTCCGTCGTAGCACAGCTCCTCCTCGACCCTGTTCGACGGCGCGCCCTCGAGCCCGCCCACATCGACCGCCGAGACCCAGTAATTGTAGGTCTCGCAGGGCGGGATCGTGACATCGGTGAAGCTGGTGGTCGGGGCATCGACCGTCGCGATCGCCGCGAGCGGCGCCTGCGTCGAGTCCCTGTAGACGATGTAGTAATCGACGTCGACGCGCGCCTCCGGAGGAATGTTCCACGAGAGCTCCAGCGAGGCGCCGTCCTGGGCGACGTTGAGGTTCTGCGGCCCCTCGGGACATCCGATGCCCAGCGCGCCCTGATTGACGCCGCCCTCCCCGGCTCCCAGCGTCGGTGAGCTGGCGTGCACTGAGACATTGCCCGAGGCCGCGTCGCAGAAGATGGGGTCCACAGAAATGTCGTTCGCGCCCGCCGAGCAGCCACTGTAGCCGCCACCGGTATTGTCCCATACGTCGTTGTAGTCGATCACGGGGGTCACGCTGGTTGCCAGGATGCCGTAACCACCGTTGCCGGCGATGATGCCGTTCTTGATCGTCACGCTGCCACCGTTCACGCTGATGCCGTTGCCGCTCGCGTTCGTGGCGATCGTGCAGTTGTTGATCTCGACCGACGAGATATTCGAGTAGATGCCGTCGTTCCCATTGTCGTGAATGGCCGTGTACCTGACCTGTACCAGCGGGTTGTCGGCGTCGTTGATGAACATGCCGGCGCCCGTGTTGTCGAATATCTCACAGAACTCGATGACCGCGTTCTCTTCCGTGGACGTAGTGCTGCCGTAGAGGATGCCGATCCCGCGCCAACAGTCGTGGATCTCGCAGTCGCGCACCAGAATGTCGCTGTTCTTGATCTGAATACCGTACGAGCTGGCGCCACTGTTCCTGATCTCGATGCCGTCTATGACCATGTGGTCACGGCTCAGACAGGTGATGCCGTCGCCGGTGCCGCCAGCGTCGATGACGGTCGGATACGTCTCGGGGTCACGGGTCGTGAACGTCGCGTCGTAGCCACCGTAGAGGGACAGATAGTCGGTGAGAGTCACGGCGCCGCTGTACGTCCCGCCCGCCACCTTGATGATGTCGCCGCGCTGGGCGCCGTCGATGGCGTTCTGGATGGTGGAGTACTCGTCCGGAACCAGACGCGTCTTCGGCACGTGCGCGTTGACCGGGCGCCGCGCGCCCAACCCTATCCAGCAGCTGCCGTACTTGATCCAGAAGAACCCGCTGTCGCCGAAGCCGGCGCCCCAGCTGTTCTTGACCAGCCACGCTCCCGCCCCGCCGCACATGGAGTCGTCCCATCCGCACAGGAGCACAATGTGGTTGACCGCGTCCGTCCCCGCGTGCTCGTAGCAGCCTCCGGAGTAGCCGTAGAAGTCGTCGTAGACGCACATCCCGACCGAGAGAGGTCCGTAGGTCTCACACGCGTACTTCAGGCTGGCGACGCTGTATGAGGTCGTCGCCTGACCGTCGATGATGGCCACCTTGTCGCAGAGGTTCTGCCTGCAGGAGGTGCCGTTCTCCGCCCGGTAGGGCAGGCACGTCTCCAGGACGGCGCCGGGATCCTCGTGGAGCTGGAAGGCGTGCGCCTGGTTGCCGCCGTCGCAATCCGATCCCTGGAAGTTGCAGTCGATCGACTGCTGCTCGGAGATGTCGAGCGTGATTCCCTCATTGATAAGAATGTGAGCCTCGGTGGACCCGCAGGCGCCGAACGCCCAGCACGATCCACAGTCGAGCTGATTATCGGCAGGGGTCACGCCATTGTGGTCGCGCCAGTCGAAGGCGTCCCTGAACCTCACGTTCAGAGCGGCCGGGTCGGGCTCGAGGTTCATGAAGTAGGCGACCTCCTGCTCGCTCATGTAGCCGCCCAGGAGCCGCTCCCGCTCCTGTGGCGAGAGGTGTGATACAGACGTCGGGCCGACCGTCCAGCCGTACCCGTTCCTCTGTACCTCCGCCTGAACGTCCGCGAGCCATGCCTCCTCTTCCTGCGTGACCTCGCGGTCGACCGCGGCCAGCGCGGTCGTGCCGAGGAGAGGCAAGACCACCAGTGCCATCACGGCGACGACGAACACAACTGCCGATCGGGTGTTCGAGAACATCAGGATTCTCCTTGGGCCAATGAACGAGGGAGCAGAACGGCTCCTGAAGGACAGGCATAGCCATCCCGCGCCGCTCATGGACAAACGTCCCCTCCACGATCCGCAGGGGGAAGCGAGACCGGCTCTAAAGGCCTACTATGTACCATTTTATCATGAATTGACGTAGAATTCAAGGGGCGGCCCGGGAATGGTCCCAGGCGGCCCTCGAATCGAACCGAGAACCTCCGTTAGCGGAGGGCGCCGGAGCAAGGTCGCTCGACCGGGTCCGACGGCCGGCCGCTATTTCAGCATGACCATCTTGCGCTCGATACTGGTCCCATCGACCTCGAGCCGGTAGAAGTAGACGCCCGAGCCTACCTCGCGGCCGTGCTCGTCCAGCCCCCGCCACACTGCCAGGTGCTCGCCCCCACTTCTGTAGGCATCAACAAGGGTGCGCACCGTGCGACCGGAAAGATCGTAGACC
>JAUWCJ010000113.1 GCA_030609365.1 Candidatus Eiseniibacteriota bacterium
CCATCGCCCGCGTCTCGTGCTTGCCCCCCGCGTAGAGCCAGCGCGCAGTCACCACGGGTACGCTGTCCGAATCGGGTACTAATCGGGCCCCCGCTACCAACTTGAAGAAGGCCCGACGGCAGCGTCCGGGTCTTCTTGATCTCCACGCAGATGCACGTACACGCTTGCACGGCTCCGACGCGAATGAGCACAACCCGAGTGGAGAGCCGCTCCTGCGCGAACAAGAGCGATTTCGGCGACCTCACAGAGATATGCGGAAGCAATCGGGCTGCATGGCCGCGCTTGTGACGAACGCCATACCACTCGCCAGTCAAACAGGTTCGCCGCCAGGGGCGCAGGCACGAACACCTGTCGGTGGTTCTGCCAGCTGACCAGTAGCAAGGCCACGTTCGACATTTGACTTGCACAAGTTAGCGGAAAGCGCTAGCTTTTGCCAGTGATCCGTGCGCCTGGAGAGGAGGTGCGGCAAGATGGTACAGAAACCTGCTATGTCTGCGTGGGTGGAGCAGCTTCAGGGTCGTGGCCGCTACACCTTCACGCGCGACCACGCGGAGTCCCAAACCGAGCGCTCCTTTGTGGCCACTCAGACCGCCCTGCGAAGACTGAAGGAGCAGGGACGGGTTGTCTCTCCCAGACGCGGGTTCTACGTCGTCGTTCCTCCGGAGTATCGGTCGACAGGTTCGCCACCTGCAAGCTGGTTCATCGACGACTTGATGGGCTACCTCGGTCAGCCGTACTACGTCGGGCTGCTCAGCGCGGCCGCGATCCACGGCTCCTCTCATCAGCAACCCATGGTGTTTCAGGTGATGACCAGCGTGCCGACCCGTGAGGTGCGTGTCGGCAAAGTCACCATCCGATTCTCCATGAACAGCAACATCGAGCAGATGCCAGTGGCTGAGAAGCAGACCGAGACCGGGACAATGCGCGTAGCGACTCCCGAGACCACCGCGTTCGATCTGATTCGCTACCAAGCCGGCGCAGGACATCTGAGTAACGCGGCAACCGTCCTTGGGGAGCTTGCAGAGTACATGGACGCCCGGGCAATCGTCAGCATCGCTCAGCTTGTCAGGCTTCCGTACGTCCAGCGTCTCGGTTACTTGCTCGACGCCGTCGGTCAGCGCGAACTCGCTGATCCGCTCGCCGAGTGGCTCGAAGCACAGAAACAGCGCGTTGTCCTGTTGCGTCCCGGAGAGCCGGCAGACGGCGAGATCAACAGGCGATGGCACGTCCGGCCGAACATCGAGCTGGAGGTCGACGTTTGATCCCGCGTGCCAACATCACCGCATGGCGTGCCCACGCACCCTGGCCAACCAACGAGCAAGTGGAGCAGGATCTGCTGCTCTCCCGCGCCCTGGTTGCCATGTTCACGCGTGAGATCGTGGCCACCCAAGCCACCTTCCGTGGAGGTACCGCCCTCCACAAGCTATTTCTCGCCGCAGCCGGGAGATACTCGGAAGACATCGACCTCGTTCAACTCCACGCCGGTCCGATTGGCGAGCTAGTCAGTGCCATCCGCGGGTCTCTCGACCCGTGGCTGGGCACGCCGAGGTGGAGACAGAGCAGGGGACGTTTCGCGCTGTCCTATCACTTCGAGACAACCTTCGCTCCAGTGTCGACAAAAAGACTGAAGGTGGAGATCAACACGCGGGAGCATTTCTCCGTTCTGCCGATCGATCGGCACCCGTTCAGGGTCGACAACCCGTGGTTCAGCGGAACAGCCGAGCTACCGACGTACCACCTCGACGAGCTACTGGGAACCAAGATGCGTGCACTCTACCAGCGCAAGAAGGGACGCGATCTCTACGACCTCTGGATCGCGCTCCAGTCAGGCGGGGTCACCGGAGAGCGGATAGTCGATTGCTTCGGCCGCTACATGGATCACGACGGGCTGACCGTCTCGCGAGCCCAGTACGAAGCGAACCTGGCGGCGAAGCTCAGGACTACCGCCTTCCTGGAGGACATCCGGCCTCTAATCTCAACTGACATCTCCTACGACCCCTTAGCGGCCGCAGAGTTCGTGGGCAACGAACTTGTCTCGAGGCTACCTGGCGAGCCGTGGAAGGGCGCAGGAGCATGAGGAACCGGCGATCCGCGAGTGTCAGGCGCCCGCAGGCACCACCGCACCGCCCCTGACCTTGAACCTCACCTCGATCACTTCCGAATTGCGCCCCAGATTCCTCTGTTGGGCTTCGTAGCGGGTCCCCGCTACCAAATCGGTGGCCTTCCGGCAGGGCGCACCTGCCCGTTGGGCATCGAGGAAAGACCCCGCACAGATCCCTGCATTGACACGAGACTGGACACAGTGCACAATCGGTGTGAAATGCTGTAATGCGGTCTGTTGAGGCGATCCTGGCTGGACGGCTTGGTCTGAAGGTGTGGCCCAAACCGACAGGCAGAGCCTGTATTGGAGGGCGGAATGTACAAGTTACTCATTGCGGTACTCATGGTCGTCGCGCTGTCTTCGTCTGCTTCGGGAGGCACTCTCTTCGTGGGATTGGAGGGCTCGACACCGCCTGTCCATTCCTCCGACCTCGCCGGCTTCCCCAGCGTAACCTGGGAGAGTCACTACTCCTTCGACGTGTCAGGCGCGGCTGCCACGCCCGACGGCGAGCTCTACCTCTGTAACGACTCCTTCACGACGGAACTGTATGGGGCCACCCTGGAGGAGACGCCGACTCATCTTTCGACGATCAGCGAGGACATGCATGCGCTCGCTTACGGGCGCTCCACGCTCTACGGCTTCTCGAACTACGCGTCCACGAAGGGGATCTACTCCATCGACCCGGCAACGGGTCAGGCCACACTGGTGGTGGACACGTACACGGGGACCGGTTTCCGCTTCTTCGGCCTCGGCTACAACCCGGTGGACGATCTGTTGTACGGCTACACCGAGTACGGTGACTCCGGCCTCTACTCGATCAACATCGATACCGGCGAGATGTTGAAGGTGGCGGACACGATCCCTGCCAGCAACGGACAGGGCCGAGGTCTTGCGGTCGGCGACAACACGGTCTATCTGACCGCGACGCGAGGTGATGACGGCATTCCGTACTTCGCCTACGACCTCGCCCAGGGCGCGGGCGGCGATTGGGTCGGTTTCACCAACCCCTACCCAGCCTATCACTCCACTGGTGGCGCCGCCTGGATCCCCTCCCAGAGCGGCGTGGACGAGGCAGACACACCCGCAACACGCATGTTGCTCGGCGCTTCCCCGAATCCCTTCAACCCGAGCACGAGTATCCGCATGAGCATGAAGCAGGCCGGTCCGGTGGAGTTGACGGTCTACTCGATAGGCGGGCGGAAGGTCGTCACCCTACACGAGGGACGCGCCGAGGCCGGACTCCGCGAGGTGACGTGGGACGGCAGGGACCACACGGGACGGGAAGTCGCCAGTGGCATCTACCAGGTGCGGATGTCCTCGGGAGGGCGGACGGAGAGTATGAAGCTCGTGCTGCTGAGGTGATATGGAACGGTCGGTGTCAAGCCGATTGTCCTGGGCACCCCGCGCGCCTGCGGCCATTCCTCGGAAGAGGCCAGCGCCTCGCGAGATAACGTCCCACTGTGTCGTGAATAGCCTTGCAGCAGGCCCCCGCTACGCACCACCCCCACGCCTCAAGAGCTTCCTCACAAGTCCGCCGTACAGCGCGAGGTCCTCCCTGCGAATGAGGACGGTCTCCGCGAGACCACACCCCGACAGCTTCGTGAAGAAGGCGAGCATCAGCACGCTCTGGAGCGTGTAGGCGACGGTGGACGCCCACGCTGCCCCCGCAATACCGAAGCGTGGTATCCAGGCAAAGCAGAGCGACACGTTCACCGCGAACGTGATCGCGGTGGCTACTGTGTGGTAGATGCGGCGGTCTCTGCCCGACAGGTCGCTCGAGAGGATCTTGGCCACGGAGAGCGTGACTATGCCCGGAATCAGGATCCGGAACGCCTTCAGGGCCGGCAGGAACTCAGTGTCGTAGAAGAGGAGAAGAAGCGGTCTGCTCACCAGGAACAGCACGGCACCGGCGACCAGAACGATGAAGAGCGAGTTTCGCGTAACTCTGGGTGTCAGCGCGTTCGCCTCCTCGGTCGAGAGAGATGACACGTGCGGGAAGAGCACTACGTTGACCGACTGCGGGATGTGCGACAGCTTCTCTGCCAGAATGACCGAAATCGAGTAGAGGCCCTGGGCCCTGAGCCCCAACATCGACAGCACGAGAAACATGTCGAACCTGTACGTGAACTGCGTCAGCATACCGCCGACGTGCCCCTGTAGCCCGTAGACGATCGACGTCCGGAACATCCCGGGAGCGGGCCTTGCGAACACGCGCCCACCGGCGGCCTCCCTGCGGATCGCCCGGACCGCGAACGCGATGATCAGAGTCTCGCTGACGGCGTACGCAATGACGGCGCCCAGCACTCCGCCCTTCAGAACGAACAGGTTGATGCTCATCAGGATCAGGAGGACGGCGGCCTGCACGAGGTTGACGATGTTGAAGAGTCGGATGCGCTTGAGTCCGAGGAAGAGCGCCACCGACAGGTACTTGGCCAGGAGGATCGGGATGAGCACGGCCGCCACTTGCAGGAGCGACTGGAGCCCGGGTTCAGATGCCCCATCGTAGTAACGGATGAAGATGATGTAGAGCGGCGTGATGACGGCGCTCAGAACGAGCATCAGAAGGAAGCTCTGACCGTTCACCTGCGCCAGCTCGTATCGCTTCCTTGAGATCAGGAAGGTGTGGGCGGAGTCCAGCCCCATGAGCCCGATGAACGCGAACATGGCCGGGAAGACGACGGCGGAGGCGTACGCTCCCTGGCCGTCGGTTCCGAGCAGCCGTGCGATCATGATCGAGGTCGGGATGTTGACGAGGACGATGGCCATCCTCGTCCCGAACGTCATGACGCTGTGCCGAAGAACGGCCTTCGCGGGGCTCTCGCTGATCTCGGTGTTCAGTCTCTCGTCCACGCACGCCCTCTTCCGCGACTCACCGCGGGTCCGATCCCGCGCGCTCCCTGACCGCGCGCTCCGCCACCCCGGCTTCCATCACCTGGCGCTCTTCAAGGGTGGGAAGCCTCTCGTCGGCGCTCGCGCGCGCTCCCTCGCCGAGGACTCGCCTGCGTTCGTCGTCCGCCAGAAGCTCGAGAAGAACCTCGTGAACCCGCGGCAGGTCCGCGGGCGTCAGCAGGATTCCGTTCTCGCCGTTCTGTACGACGTCCGCCGTCCTCCCCGTATTGAGGACCACGACGGGGAGACCTGCGATCATCGCCTCGTGGAGCGAGTTGGACACGTTCGTTCTGTCCGACAGTGCCACGAAGACGTCCGCCGTCTTGTAGTAATCGGGCAGTTCCTCGCGCCCCACCGACCCCGTGAAGACCATCCGGTCACGCACGCCCAGAGAGTCGGCCAGCTTCTCCAGGGACTCCCTTTCCTCCCCGCTTCCGACGATCACGAACGTGACGTCATCGCGCGCCGCGGCGACACCGGGAACCGCCCGCACGATTCTCTCGATGTGCTTCTCGAAATGCAGTCTGGAGATGGATAGCACGATGCGGTTCGACTCCGGCATGCCCAGTTCCGCCCGGATGTCGCGCGAGGGTTTCGGGGACTCGTAGAGGCGCTTGTCGACACCGTTCGGCCAGAACAGCAGACGGTCCGTGTCGACACCGAGCCGGCGCGCGAGTTCGTCACCCTGCGAACCGTCGTTGCAGAGGATGATGTAGGCAGCCGGCGTGGTCAGCGCGCGGGTCTCACGGTAGCGGAGCATGAACTTCAGCTTGCTGGCGGGGAACACCCCGATGCCGAAGAGTCTGGTGACGTTCGGGACCCCTGCCCCCCGCGCGATACGGAAGGCTGCCTGCGCACCCAGCTCCCCCATGCCGATGACGACATCGGCGCCCAGTCTCGATGCGAGCGACTTCCCCGCGGGGACGACGCGGACGAACCAGTACACGTATGTGAGCAGGCGCTTGATGTGCTGGAGAGCCTTGCTGGCGCCCGGCTCCGGCATGAAGTTGATTGCGCTCCGGAAGCGATGGAGCGTGACGCCGTGGTAGTCCTCCTCGCGAGGACAACCCGGACGCCCTGGCATGAGCACGTGCATGTCGTGGCCGCGCTTCGGGAAGCTCGTGATGGACAGGAAGAACGACGGCGCGCCCCGGCCCTCTCCCATCGACCAGAACTCACGCCAGCCGTAGATGGCAAGGACCGTGAGGCGCTGGTGTTCCTGGGGTGTGGTCGGCACAGGCTCGCTCCGGTTGCTCCGTTGAACCATGACTGCGGGGCCCGGTCAGGATAGCACGCCGCACGGCCGGCGGCAACACCGGCAACTCCCGGGATGGAACTGCTCTTTGACTTCGGCGAACGGCCGGGCTAGCATCGCTGGAGCGGAAGAGGCGTGGACGGCGAGGTGGTGTGGACCCCGAGAAGAGGCGGCGTTGTGACCTGGGTTCCTATAGCGATAGTGACCGCCGTGGGGTTCGCGGCGACCGGCAGCTACGCCAAGGCGCTCTCGGGAAAAGCTCACATCTATGTGGTCACCTGGGGACTCATCACGCTGTCACTGCCGTGGTCCGCGCTCCTGCTCTTCAGACAGGGGATGCCGGCGGTCGAGCCGGAGTTCCTTCGCGCAGTGATGATCAGCGTGGCCGTCAACATGATCGCCGTCACGCTTCAGGTGAAGGCGCTCTCCATCTCCCCCCTGTCCCTGACGATGCCGTTTCTGGCATTCACCCCTCTCTTCATGCTCGTCCCGAGCTGGGTCGTGCTCAAGGAAACGCCCAGCGCCCTCGGTCTCGTGGGGATCCTCCTGATAGTGACGGGCGGATACGCAATCCACATCGACAAGATCCGGGGCGGCTTCCTGGCTCCTCTCAGAGCCATCGTGTCAGAGAGGGGCAGCCTTCTGATGCTCGTCGTCGCCGCCCTCTGGAGCATATCCGCCGTGCACGACAAGGTGGCGACGGTGGCCAGCTCTCCCTCCTACTACACGACCTTCTTCTCTCTGGTGTTCGGATTGCTGTACGCTCCGTTCCTCATCTTCGCGCTCAGGAGGCAACCGCTCGACCGGGCCACGGTTCCGCGGCTCTTCCTGCTGGGACTCTTCGCCGCGATCATGATACTGAGCCAGTTCACAGCGATCGAACTCACCATGGCAAGCTACGTCATCGCCATCAAGCGCGCGGGCATGGTGCTGTCAGTTGTGTTCGGGTACTTCTTCTTCAAAGAGAAGCACCTGCGAGCAAGACTCACAGGCGCAATGCTGATGGCGGCGGGCGTTGTGGTTCTGTCTCTTCAGAACGGCCCCTGACGCCTGATGACACGCCCGGGTCTGGCTGGCTTCATCGCCTTGACGCCTCGGTGCGGAAAGCAGGGTATGCTGTTATTGGGTGGTCCGGAGATACGCTAATTCTTTACACGTGTCAATGACTTCTACTCACTACGCAGAAGGGGGCCGCCGCTAGGCGACCCCCTCAGTGAACGTGGGATATCCGGATTTCTCCTACTTCAGCATGACCATCTTCCGCTCGAGCCTCGTGTCCCCTACCTCGAGCCGGTAGAAGTAGACGCCCGAGCCTACCTCGCGGCCGTGCTCGTCCAGCCCCCGCCACACTGCCAGGTGCTCGCCCCCACTTCTGTAGGCATCAACAAGGGTGCGCACCGTGCGACCGGAAAGATCGTAGACC
>JAUWCJ010000182.1 GCA_030609365.1 Candidatus Eiseniibacteriota bacterium
AAGAGGTGGTTCGCCTCAGGGTGGTCGGCGTGCGCGGCCGTCTCTCGGGCTTCGGGGCGGCGCGCTTCCGCGGGGGCATCATCGTCCCGATCGAGACTGGCGCCGCGATGCCGAGGTTGGGATTCTCCGACGTATGGGACCTGCTCGACAGCTCCGACGGGGCTCAGGGCTACGGGTCCGTCTACGTGCGCACAAGAGGGATGGACGACATTGCGCCCGTCAGAGAAGCGGTAGAGGAGATGGGCTTTGGAGTTCTCGCCGTCATCGACGAACTCGAGGAGATCAAGCAGAGCTTCCTCATTATGGACGCGCTCCTCGGGGCCGTGGGCACGATCGCGCTCATCGTCGCGGCCCTTGGTATCATCAACACGATGGTGACGTCGGTTCTCGAGCGCACGCGTGAGATAGGCGTGATGCAGGCCGTAGGAGGAAGCGAGACCGACATCCGGTGGATCTTCTTCTCGGAGGCAGCGACGATAGGCCTGGTCGGCGGTGCGTTCGGACTCGCGCTCGGCTGGGCGGTGACGAGGATGGCCAACGCCGTGGCCAACCACCACCTGCGTCCTCAGGGCGTACCCGAGGTCGACCTGTTCTGCATGCCCGTCTGGCTGATAGCGGGCGCCCTGGTGTTCTCCGTAGGTGTGAGCCTTCTGGCAGGGTTCTACCCGGCCTCGCGGGCGGCGCGCGTGGACCCGGTCGAGGCGCTGAGACACGATTAGGAAGGAGCGAAACATGAAAACACTGTGCACATTCCTGGCTGCCGCGGCGCTTCTGTCCGCTCCGGCAGGCGCCGTTGCGGACGGGTCGTACTCGCCGGCCCCCGGCGAGCTCGCCGGGCGGCAGGCCGTGCAGTTCTCCATAGAGGGCTTCTTGACGCTCTCGGAGTTCCAGGGACAGATGTTCTCATACCAGAAATTCCTGACAGACAGTCGCGCGATACGCGTGGCCGCCGGGCTCTCCCTCGATCTCACCGAGAGCGACCTGGATATCGAGTACTACAGCGGGGAGCAGACCGGCTCGGCGGAGCTGTCGTCCTGGCGTCACAGCGGGACCCTGAAGGTGCAGATGCTGTTCTACCAGGGGGATGGCCCCCTTCGCTTCTTCTGGGGCGGCGGTCCGAAGGTGACCTACAGCGACAGGCACACCGAGAACGTCCACTACAGCCCATACGGCGACGAGCTGCACTTCGTCTGCAACACCAGCGACATTGACACATGGAGGTTCGGGCTTCAGGGGTTGGCAGGAGTGGAGTGGTTCATCAACAGGATGTTCTCGATCCATGCTGAGTACGCCGTGTCGGGCATGTACGGGTTCGAGGACAGGGCCGAGCAGCGCATCTACTCCTACGACCCGGACGCGGACAGGAGAATCGATACCACCACCAGGTCGCCTGAGTTCACCTCGGATGGCGTGCGGTTCGGACTGTCGGCACGGTTCTGAGGCGGGTGCGCTTCAGGTGAGCGGGCCGAGCCCCGGCGAATGTGGAGAGCCCCTTGACCAGAGACAGTCTGCTCGCGGAACTGGCAGATGCCGTCAGAGCGACCGCACGGAGTCACCCGGTCCGAGTGGCGATCGATGGTGTCGGTGCCTCCGGGAAGACCGTGCTGGCCGATGAGCTCGCGGACTGCCTGTCCGGGCTTGGCCGGTCGGTCATCCGCGCGTCGATAGACGGGTTTCACCGCCCGCGCCACCGGCGCTACGAGAGGGGGAGCACGTCGCCCGAGGGGTATCTCGACGACTCCTTCGACTACGACGCTGTGAGATCCTGTCTGCTCGTTCCGCTGGGGCCCGGTGGGAGCAGACGCTACCGGACCGCCGTCTTCGACTTCAGGGCCGAATCACCGGTCGACTCGCCGGAGCGAATCGCGGACCCGAACGCCGTGCTGCTGTTCGATGGCGTGTTCATTCTGCGCGAGGAGCTGAGGGAGTTCTGGGATTTCAGCATCTTCGTGGACGCGGGATTCGACGTGACGCTCGCACGAGCGCTGGAGCGTGACCTGTCGCTCTTCGGAAGCGAGCGGGCCGTGCGGGAGCGCTACGAAGGCCGCTACATCCCGGGGGAGCGGCTCTATCTGGAACGGTGCCGCCCTCGCGAGCGCGCCGACGCCGTGGTGCGTAACGATGAGCCGGCGAACCCGGCCCTCGAATGGAGATGCACCAGCCAAGGAGAACAATGAACCCGAACACCGTTGTTGAACAGATGCTGGCGCGGAGGTCGATCCGCAAGTACACCGACAGGGAGCCTACCGAAGAAGTGGTCGAGACGGTCGTCCGTGCCGGGCAGCACGCGCCGTTCGCCGCGCAACTGGGAAGCGTGCTCCTGAAGCGCGACCGCGACAGTACCCCCTTCCGGGCGCCGCTTCTCTTCACTGTCTGTGTCGACGCACACAGGCTGGAGTTGATCATGGCGAAGCGAGGGTGGACGACCCGGACCAACGACCTCTCGCTGCTCCTGTTCGGTATCCAGGACGCGTGCTACATGGCGGAGAACATGGTGATGGCAGCGGAGAGCCTCGGAATGGGGAGCTGCTTCCTGGGTGTGACTCCGTACAAGGCGAAGAAGGTCATAGAGAGCTACGGGTTGCCGCCTCGTGTCTTCCCGCTCGTGGAGCTCACCATGGGGTATCCCGCGGAGGGCCCGCCGCCGAGGCCGCGATATCCTCTCGATGCTCATCTGCACGAGGACAGGTACAGGGAGTTCAGCGACGAGGACATCGAGCAGGCCATGCGCGTGATGGACGAGGGGTACCTCTCCCAGGATTACTATCGGGAGGCGGGCTACATGGTGCCTCTCCAGGGAGGTCGGGAGGAGACGTTCACGTACGACGACTACAGCTGGACCGAGCACATGGGGCGCAAGTGGGGGCAGTGGCTGGGCTCGCGTGCGCAGCTGCTGGAGCAGATGGCTGCCTGCGGGTTCGATCTCTGTGTTCCGAGAGAGGGTGACACCGGGAGCGGCGGCTTCGG
>JAUWCJ010000004.1 GCA_030609365.1 Candidatus Eiseniibacteriota bacterium
GAGATTCTGGTGCCATCGCGCTGCGAAAGCATCTACTGCTTCAACCCGGACGGCTCGCGTGTGCCTGGCTGGCCAGTCAACATGGGGGGGGCCGCCCGGAGTTCGATCGCAGTTGGCGACGTCAACAACAACGGGCAGCTCGAGGTCGTGGCCGCGGCCAACAACAACGAAGTCCGCCTGCTCTCGGCGGCCGGCGCAACGTTCCCGAACTGGCCCCAGACGTGCGTTCTGAACGACGACTTCGCATCTTCTCCGACACTCGCCGACCTGGACGGCGACGGCGACCTTGAGATCATCATCGTGAGCACCGATGACCAGGTCCACGTGTGGACCTGGGAGGGAGATACCTATGCTGGGTGGCCACAGACCATGGCCGGCGGGGGTGGTCCTCCGGAGAAGCGCAGCAGCGCCGTCGTGGGCGACATAGACGGGGACTCCGAGCCGGAGATTCTCACGGGTGCCAACAGCGGGAAGGTGTACGCATTCCACACTGATGGGAGCGTCGTGGCCGGATGGCCGATTCAGACCGACGCAGAGGTGTACTCGACGCCAGCTCTCGCAGACCTGGATGGTGATGGAGACATCGAGGTCGTGGTCTCGGGGATGGATGAAATGGTGTATGTCTGGGACACGCCGGGCGTATATGCTGACGGGGATGGCATCGAGTGGGGCACGTTCAGGCACAACAACAGGCGCTCCGGGCTCTACGGCTACGAGGAGGAGGTCGGTGTTCCCGCTGAGGGGGCGTGGTCGGTGTCGGAGGCGAGGTTGAGGCAGAACGTCCCGAATCCCTTCAATCCCATCACGACCATCTGCTACGTATTGCCGGAGGGAGGGGACCGCGTGCTGCTCGAGATCTTCGACGCGGCCGGCCGCCACGTCCGCACTCTCATCGACGGCTACTGTGACGGAGGTCCTCAGTCTGTCGCTTGGGGTGGAGATGACGAGGAGGGGCGGACAGTCGCTTCAGGTATCTACTTCTACCGCCTCGTCACGGCTCGCTCGCGGGACACGAAGAGGATGGTGCTGCTCAAGTAGCCGGAGGAGTGACGCTGGCGCGCTGCTCCCATGTGGGTATCGTGACGCGGGGTAGGACCTTCGGGTTCGCCCCGCGTCACTTCGCTTCGGGCGCCCCAATCTCGAAACCGCTTGACACTCCGTAACTTGCGGTGCAAGAATCCGCGCCACCCGGCCGTGAAAGAGCCGCTCTTGTTCTTGGCGTCCTCCCGTGAGCGCCGGTGCGGAACCTGAGGCGCCGGATGACCCGGGGAGACGTATTGACTCGCCGCAAAACCCTGAGCATCATCATCGCCTTCGCCGTATGCGTGGGCATTGTGCTCGCACCCACGCCCGCCGAGCTGACCCGGGAGGGGCAGAACGCGCTGGCGATCTTCGCGCTCTGCTTCGTGCTCTGGGTCGGGAACGCGCTGCCCCTCGCGGTGACAAGTCTCTTTGCCATCGTTCTCCTGCCTACCCTCAGAGTGCTCCCGGCCTCGCGCTCCTTCGAACTCTTCGGCAGTCCCGTGGTGTTCTTCATCCTGGGAGCTTTCATACTGGCCGCCGCGCTGATGCGGTCCGGCCTCTCCACGAGACTGGCTCTGGCCTTCCTGCGACGATTCGGCCGCAGTCCGAGATCGCTTCTTGCGGGCGTCATCTTCTCAGGGGGGTTCCTGGCCTTCTGGATGCCCCAGCACGCCGTGGCTGCCCTCCTGTTTCCCATTGTTCTGGAGATAGCGCACGCCCTTGACCTCAAGCCGGTGAAGAGCCGCTACGGCCGCGCGCTGTTCCTGGCGCTGGCGTGGGGGGCTGTCATCGGCGGCATCGCCACCTTCCTCGGCGGAGCGCGCAATCCGCTCGCACTGGGCATCCTGAGTCAGCACTACGACATGTCGATCACCTTCGTCGAGTGGGTGGTCGCCGTGGCGCCCTTTTCCATCATCCTCATGGGGTGCGCACATTTCCTGCTGCTGAAGGGCTTCGGCGTCGATGTCGAGGACGTCTCCCGCGCCAGGGAAGTTCTGAACCAGAAGGCGAAGGCGCTGGGCCCCATCAGCAAGAGGGAGAAAGGCGTCGGGATCGTGATGGTCCTGACGATCGTTGCCTGGATCGTGAGCGGCCAGGTTGTGGGGCTGGCCTCGATCTCCATCCTGGCCGCGGTCGCGCTCTTCGTGTTCAATCTCATCGAGTGGAAGAGCGTTGAGGAGTACGTCAACTGGGGTGTCATCTTCATGTACGGTGGTGCCATAGCGATCGCGACGGCGCTCCACGAGTCCGGCGCCACCCGCTGGATCGCGTACGTGGCCGAGGACCGGATAGCCGGGCTCCCGCCGTTCTGGATGCTCATGGTGTTCGCCGCGGCCGCGACCTTCCTGACAGAGGCCATAAGCAACGTGGCCGCGGTAGCGCTGCTGTTGCCCATCTGCTTCGGACTCATGGAGGGGAGTGGGGTGTCTCCCATCTCCGTCGTCTTCGTCGTTGCGGTGCCCGCGGGGCTGGCCTTCTCGCTGCCGATGGGCACACCCGCCAACGCCATAGCGTACTCCGCGGGATACTACAGGCTACGTGATTCTTTCGTGGCGGGAGGGATATTCAAGATCGTTGCGCTCCTTCTGTTCGCGCTCGTGGTGAAGTTCTACTGGCCGCTTCTCGGCGTAGGCACATAGGAGGGAGGTGTATCCGTGAATCGCGTTCTTCTCGTTCTCTCTGCCTCCCGCGTATCGAACTCGTGCGTTGACGGAGCGCTGGACGCGGCGGAGAGTGAGGGCGCAGAGCTGGTGGTCCTCTTCATTCTGGACACCGTGATGCCGCGCGATGTCCGGGAGCGCATGTCGCACGAGGGATTTCTCGGGGAGGCCCCGAGCGGGCGCCTGCTGCTCTCGATGCGAAGGGAACTCAAACGTCAGGGGATCAACGAACTCACCGAAGTCGCCCGGGCCGCTGAGAGGCGGGGGATCACGCACCGCACGGAGCTGGTTGAGGGTGAGTTCCTCATGCGTGCGCTCGAGGCCGCCCAGGCGGAGGCGCCAACGGTGATCTTCGTTGCGAAGCGGGAGCGTGCCGCACTGTCCCGCCTGGTGTCCGGCTCGCGCGCCGAGGAACTCAAGGACGCCGCGACGTGTGATGTTAAGATACACGAAGGCGGCGATAGCTAGCCGCTACTGCCGGAGCCCACCCAGCTCGCGTTCAAGAAACTCGATCATGTGCTCGTCGTTCGTCAGTGACCGGGCCGTCTCGTACTCGTGAGTGGCCTCGGCCACCCTGCCCTGTTCAGCGAGGAGACGGGCGAGATTCGCGTGCGGTGACGCCAGCTTGGGTCTGACCGCGATCTCCTTCCGGAGTTCGTTCTCGGCCGCGCTCATGTTCCCCAGCGCGTAGTATGCCTCCGCAAGCCTCGTGTGCGCGTGACTGACAGACGTGCGTCCGGTCAGAGCGGCCTTGAGAACCGCTATGGCCTCCGTGTACATCTCGTTGGCCAGATAGACATCGGCCAGCCTCGAGAGTGCCGCGCTGTTTCGAGGGTCCGCGATGGTAGCAGCGACGAGGGCCTCGAGCTCGAGCTCCAGTTCGCCCAACTCCTGATAGATGATCGCCTTCGTGTAGTGCGCGTCCGCGTTTTCCCGGTCGAGTTCGAGCGCTCTCGTGAGTTCCTCCAGGGCCTGATCCGGCTCGCCCAAGAGCTTGTGGACCTGCGCCAGTCCGACTCTGGCCGTCGCGTCATCCGGATTGAGGGCCTGGGCTCTCCTGAACGAGTTTGCGGCCTCCGTCAGCCGGTCCATTCGCATGTACGCGCTGCCCATGCTGACGTAGGCCTGCGCGTTCTCGGGGTCGAGCTCGCTCACCCGTTTGAAGGCCTCTACCGCGCCCTCGAAGTCCCCGCGTCTGAACCGTTCTATCCCGTCGCCGAGAAACTGCTGCTCCTCCGTCACGCTATCGCGGTCGAACATCTCGAACTCGCCGCTTCTCCTGGTGGTGCGTGAGAAGTCGGTGTCTGCGAGCCCCGCGGTGAGAACGGGGGCCCCTGCGCCGCCCATTGCGAACCCGACGATCAGTGAGATCGTGGCGAGCGCGGAGAGCGCGGCGGGTATCTTCCGCTCCGCCAGCTTCAGCACGGCAGCGGCTCCTGCCAAGCCCACGGCGGCACCGATCCAGGCCAGCGCCGGCTGACGCAGGATCGCCGCCGGGAGAAGGGAGGCTAGGATGATCCCGAGCGCAGCGACGGAGCGCGCCCTCTTCGCTCCGAGCACGTCTCTCAGGTTCCAGCGCCGGCTGTCTGCCTCATCGGCAGTCTCCCATACGTCCCGCGCGAGGAACGCGAGCGCGGGGGTGAAGAGGCACGCGAGAACGGCGCCCTTCGGGAGCCAGAGCGACGCAGAGCCTCCTGCGTACGCCGCGAAACCGAGCGTCACGGAGAACAGTGTCACCGCACCGATCGCCAGTCCGGCGAGAGGCGTGAACCGCACGAGCCTCAGCGGGCGGGCGTAGTAGAAGTAGTAAACGGCCATCATTGACAGCACGTAGGTCATCGCCACGTAGCTCACAGACAGCGCAAACAGGAGGGCGAACATGCAGGAGAAGGTACAGAGCATCAGAAGAGCGTTCCTGTCACTGCCGGCGGCTTGCCGGCCCTCGCCGTGCAGCTCTCTCAAGCCGGAGGCCGTGAGCGCCGTGAAGAACGACGCGGCCAGCAGCCCGGCTATCGAGATGACGTCGAACGGGTGGGTGATCGCCGGGAGATTCCCGGACCCCATAATGAGTCTGGCGCCCAGCAGCAGACCCGCGGACGTCGTGAGCACGTGGAACGCCGCCGTAACGGGATCGGTCACCTTCCGCAGGGAAGCGGATCTGTCGGGGGTGTACATCCGGTACCAGATGGCTAGGAATGGCGCCAGCACGAACAGGTCGATCAGCGAATTGGAAAGGTCCGAGACCGCGAACGGCGTGGCGTTCGCGAACGCCCTGTGCACGCTGGCCCGGGCGAAGAGCAGCTGGTATACGTTCTCGACGTCGCCACCGAAGAGGCGACTCAGTTCCACGGTGATAACCGGCAGCGTGAAGAAGAAGAACATCGTCACGTAGATGCCGAAGAACGAGAGGACCGCCCTGCCGAGGCTTCGGGTCTTCAGGTGCACGTAGAAGGCGCCCAGCAGGCATCCGAGCGCCGCCTCGATCCTGATACCGGCGGTGGCGCCCTGGAACTGCTGGTAGGTCGGGTTGAAGAGATTGAGAAACGCCCCGGCGAGAGTGCCACTCTGCGGGATGAGGTAGCCGATGAGTTCGGGTCCTTCGCCCGCCCTCGACAGGAGGATGTCAATGAGCGGCGGCAGGAGCGTCAGAAGCCAGGCGAACAGCATCAGCTTGGTTACTCGCTCGACTCGCTCGCGCGCGAACGCGGCAAGGACCACCGACAGGGCGATCAGAGGAGTGACGTAGGCCAGCGGGTAGTGGAGGAAGTACGAGAGGAAGTACAGGGTCTTCTGTTGCCCGGAGAGTTGCTCCAGGAAGTGTCTGAGGACGATGATGGCACCCAGGATCAGCAGCCACCGGCCCAGCGTGATGTGACTTCCCTCGACCGCCTCTGAGGCGCGCAGCACTCTCTGTCTGACTCCCTGACTCATCTCGGATTCCACCTCACTTCCAGAATTGCATCGCCCGGCATTCGCCGGGCGACTGTGGGCCCGCACCCGGCGGGGCGCTGTCCGCCGGCCGTCTCTTGTGTCTAGCGTTCGTCCTTGGCATAGAGGTGCAGGTAGATGGCGAACCCTATGCAGGCCACAGAAAATCGCCACAGCGTGACAGGAGCCATGTCCATCACGAACTCTCTGCTCGATATCCTCACGGCGATGCCGAGAAGCAGGACGACCGCAGCAACGACGGCGAGCACGAAAGACATCAGTCTGAGCATCGAGACCTCCAAGCTTCCCCGGCAACGGTCAGCGTCTGGAAACAAGCCTACGCCCCGTGGGCGACGGGTGTCAAGCCGCTTGCCGAAGGCGCTAGGTAACGCATGGGTACATCGTGACCCACCCAGCCGGGTGAGGAAGTTAGCCTGCTTCGGCCCCAGAACCCATTGTCAGTTGAAGGAGATCCTGGCTTCCGAGAGCTTCAGGAGACCCCGATACCGCTCCAACAAGAGAAAGGGGGACACAAAGAGACGCCTCCGTTAGACTGCGTGTCGTCCAAAACCCGCAGAAGAAAGAGGTGCTCATGTGCCCCGACGGGTACTATAACATGATCCGATCCAAAGACTACATCTTCGATCTCAGGTTCAGGATGGTACAGCATGCCCGCAAGCACGGCATCAGGGCCACCGCCAGAGCCTTCAAGTGCTCCAGGAACACCGTCAGGAAGTGGGTCAGAAGGCGCAGATCCGAAGGACTCCGAGGGCTCAGGGACAAGAGCAGAGCTCCACACTTCTGCCCACACAAGACCTCGCCGGAGGACGAGAAGATCATCATCCGACAGGCAAGAAAGACTCCGGGCTTCGGAGCAAGACATCTCAAGCACGAGTTCGATCTCCCATACGGTGTCAACTCCATCGCACGCGTCAAAAGAGAGAACGGACTCAGTCGCAAACGACCGAGGAAGCACAAGAGAAGGAACGATCTCAGAGCGATCAAACAGGCCTGCAAACCCTTCACACGCTTCCAGATGGATGTCAAGTACCTCAACGACATCCCCAACTACTACCCCTGCATCAGAACCCTCAACCTTCCGGGCTTCCAGTACACCATCAGAGAACTCGCCACAGGTGCCCAGTTCGTCTCCTACGGTGACTCTCTCTCCGTCAACTACGCAGAACTCACCGTCAAACGCTTCCTCGAACACCTGCAGGAATGCGGCATCGACACCACAAAGGTCCACATCCAGACTGACAACGGTTCCGAGTTCGAGGGTGGGGTTGTCAGAGACAAACTCTCCGGCTTTGCCCACACCATCGAGTCACTCATGGGAGCCACCCACGCCTACATCCCACCCGGATGCTGCAACGCAAACGCCGACGTCGAGTCCGTACACGCGACCATCGAACCCGACTTCTTCGACATCGAGTCCTTCTTCTCACGTGACGACTTCTTCGCTAAGATCACCATCTACCAGCACTACTACAACCTCGCCCGAAAGAACGGCTCGCGCGGATACCGCTCGCCTCTTACCATCCTCCACGAACGCGACCCCACTCTTGACCCGCGTCTCTTCATGCTGCTACCGTGCGACCTTGATCGCACCTTCAGATCCATCAAGGTGGGTCACCATGTACCCGGTCTGACCGCTTGCCGAAGGCGCTTGACCTGAGCGCACACGGGCCGTAGAATCCTGCTCAAGTATGGGATTCGCGGACCGATGGCAACTCTACCGGAGTGATTCTACACATGGACGACAAGTTCGACGATGCCGAGATGCAGACGCTTCTGGCCGAGGAGGAGGAGAAGCTCCTCGCGCTGAGGGAGTTGGTAGACGGCGCGTGCGAGGAGATCATGGGTGGCCACCTCAACCGGCAGGAGGCCACGGTCCTGGCTCAGCGCGTTCGCCGGCAAGCCTCTGAGATCATCCCGGATATGATGGAGACGTTCGACCTCATCTACAAGAGCAGATTCGAGCGGCTTATCGCTCAGTACATCAGTGGACAGACGGGAACCTGAGGAGCGCGCGCGGCGGTGTTGTGTTCCCTGTTGCTCAACGGGTCACTCGACGGTCGCTGGTACGTCGGGTGGCCGCTTCTTCAGGAGGGCGCGGTGATCCCGGGGTGGTCAGCCTGGCTGGCCGTTCTGGTTGCGCCGTTCGGGTCCTCATCGAACGTGGCCGGGGGAGATTCATGAAGGTTGCGGTGCTCGCCAGCGGAAGTTCCGGGAACGCGATCTGGGTATCGAGCGGGTCTACCGCCGTACTCATCGACGCCGGCGTCTCCGGCAGACGCATATCGCAGACGGTGGAAGAACTGGGTCTCGATGCCACGCAGCTCTCGGCCGTGCTGGTTACGCACGAGCACTCGGATCACGTGAGCGGCCTTGGTCCTGTCACGCGCAAGTTCGACATTCCCGCCTGCGCCACGGCCGGAACGCACGCCGCGATCGACCGGCGTCTGGGGAAATGCCCGGGGCGGACCGTCGTGGAAGCGGGGAGCGACTTCGAGATCGGCGACCTCCTTGTCTCGCCGTTCGCTATCAGCCACGACTGTGCGGAACCGGTCGGCTACTCCGTGAGCGATGGTCACACCGTCGTCGTGGTCGCCACAGACCTCGGCGTGGTCAGCCACCCGGTACGTCACCGCATCGGCAACGCGGACTGCGTCGTGCTCGAGTTCAACCACGATGAGAAGATGCTGCTGGATGGTAGCTACCCGTGGTTTCTGAAGCAGCGGATAATGAGCAATGAGGGACATCTCTCTAACGAGGCGGCGGCGAGGGAACTCGTCTCGCTGGCGGACGGTCCGATGTCCACGCTGGTTCTCGCGCACATGTCCAGGGAGAACAACACTCGTGAGCTGGCGCTTGCGACCGCTCGCGACGCTCTGAAGCGGGCCGGCAGGGCCGATGTTGATGTCCTTCTGGCGGAGCAGGATCGGGCGACCGGCCCTATCTGTCTGGGTCTTGACGCTCAATCGACCAATGTGACCACCTCTACGGGAGTGTCTGCTTCATGCACAAGATAGCGGTTATAGGAACTGGGTATGTGGGGTTGGTGGGGGGAGCGGGACTTGCGGACTTCGGCAACCAGGTCGTCTGCGTCGACCGCATCGAAGAGAAGATAGACCGGCTCAAGCGCGGTGAGATCCCGTTCTACGAGCCGGGGCTCTCGGAAGTCGTAGAGAGGAACGTGAGGGAGGGGCGGCTCAGTTTCACGACCGATTTCGCCAGGGCGGTCGCCGAGAACGACGTCATCCTCTGCGCGGTCGGCACGCCGGAAGGTGAGGGAGGACGTGTGGACCTGTCTCAGGTGGATTCGGTCGCGCGGGATGTGGGGAAGCACATGACCGGCTACCGCGTCATCGTCCAGAAGAGCACGGTCCCCGTGGGAACGGCCAGGAGGCTCAGGAAGATCGTCGAGGAGAACCAGGCCGAGCCCATCGAGTTCGATGTCGTGAGCAATCCCGAGTTCCTCCGCGAGGGATCGGCCGTCGAGGACTTCATGCGGCCCGACAGGGTCGTGGTCGGGGCAGACAGCGAGCGGGCGCTGGAGGTGATGCGGGGCATATACGCACCCCTCTACCTGAACCGGACGCCCATCGTCGAGACCACTCCGGAGAGCGCCGAACTCATCAAATATGCGTCGAACGCGTTTCTCGCGACGAAGATCTCGTTCATCAACGAGATAGCGAATGTCTGCGAAAGCGTCGGGGCAGACGTTCAGGTCATCTCGTACGCCATGGGCCTGGACAGGAGAATCGGACCGAAATTCCTGCACGCGGGCGCCGGGTACGGCGGCTCGTGCTTCCCGAAGGACACCAAGGCGTTGGTGCACATCGCAGAGGAAGCGGGCGCCGCGGCACGCATCGTCAGCGCGGCGGTCGGAGTGAACCAGGAACAGAAAGAGCGAATGGTGGCCAAGGTCCTGAAAGTCGTGGGCGGGGACGCTTCCGGCAAGACCGTGGGTCTTCTGGGGCTTGCCTTCAAGCCGAACACCGACGACATGCGCTACGCGGCCTCGATCGTACTGGCCGAGGGACTCTCGGCGCGCGGCGCGTCCATTCGGGCATTCGATCCGGTGGCGATGGACAACGCCAGAGAGCTCATGCCGTTCATCGATTACGTCGCGGACGCGTACGCCGTCGCGGAGGGCGCGGACGCGCTCGTCATCGTCACCGAATGGAACGAGTTCAGGCAGCTCGATTTCGACCGGTTGAAGAAACTCATGCGAACTCCCGTCGTTATCGATTGTAGGAACGTCTACGACCCCGAGGTTCTCGAGAGACACGGATTCAGCTACGTTGGCGTCGGGCGCGGCGCGCGGTAGCTCAAGGGCTCAACTCCAGGAGGGGAGAATGGTATCCGGCGGCCTTCCCAGAGGCGTCAAGGCCAAGAGGCTGATAGACGGCGTCCGCATCAAGGAACTCAGGTTGATACCGGACGAGCGCGGCTACCTGATGGAGATGCTCCGCGCCGACGACGATATCTTCGAGAGGTTCGGGCAGGTCTATCTGTCCGTCGGCTACCCCGGCGTCGTCAAGGGGTGGCACTACCACAAGGTGCAGACCGACTACTTCACCATCGTCAAGGGCATGATGAAGGTCGTGTTGTACGATGGGCGACCCGATTCGCCCACTCACGGCGAGATCAACGAGTTCACCATGGGTGAGCTCAATCCGCTTCTGATCACCATCCCCCCGGGTGTTCTCCACGGGATGAAGGCCATAGGGGACGAACCGGGCTACCTCGTGAACTGCCCGACCGAACCGTACCGCTACGACGAGCCGGACGAATTCCGCGTGGACCCGCACGGCGGCGACGTTCCCTACGATTGGGGAATCAAGGAAGGCTAGGCGGCGGGCCTCTTGACACGCCCGGCGCGCGGACGGACAATCAGTGTTCTTACCGAGAGACGCCTTTCCAAGTGGGGTCACGATGGATCGCAGCTTCTCCAGGTTCGGCAGCATATTCCTTTCAGTTCTGCTGGTGCTGCTTGCCACGTCCCTGGTGGCGACGGGCGCAGACACGCGTGTCACGGACGTGGGCGTTGCGTCGGCACAGAGGCCCGGGGCCGGACCGGCGCTCGCAGCTCCGGTCGTTCCTGTCCTGCAGGGGCCGGTCGATGACGGGACCTACATCGTGGGGCCGGGCGACCGCTTCTCGATCACCGTCTGGGGACAAGGCGTCGCCAGTCACCTGGTGACCGTGACGCCCGAGGGAGAGCTCGTTATCGCGAGCGTGGCGACCGTCCCTGTCGCCGGGAAGCTGCTGAGGGACGCCAAGGTCGACGTGGCGAAGAGTCTCGAGCTCTTCTATCACAACGTCGAGGTCAGCGTCTCACTCGTGGGTCTCAGGAGGATGCTCGTCAACGTGCTCGGGGGTGTTAAAGTCCCGGGCAGCTACGCAGGGACGGCTCTCGATCTCGCCGGCGAGCTCGTGCGAAAGGCCGGCGGCCCAGCTCCCGATGCCAGCAGCAGGAACATCAGGATCACGCGGAGGAACGGCCAGGAGCACCAGGTCGACCTCGTGCGATATCGGAACACCGGCGACGTCGCGGCGAACCCGCCCATCCTGGACGGTGACGTCATATTCGTGCCGCACGCCGTGGAGTTTGTGCACATCGAAGGAGCCGTCGCCGCGCCCGCCCGCTACGAGCGAATCGCCGGCGAGACCGTCGGCTCGCTGATCGAGCTGGCCGGGGGCTTCGCCCGTGGGGCCGTGAGAGACAGCGTTGAGGTCAGGCAGTTCGTGGACGACCGGGAGATGCGCTCGTTCTTTGTGGACGCGAGGAGTCCGGCGGGCGCCGGAACGGAACTCGGCGACGGCGACCAGGTCTACGTGCGCGAGCTGAACGAGTGGCGTCGCGTCACGAGCGTCGAGGTCGAGGGCGAGGTCGAGCGTCCTGGACCCTGTGGTATCAGCGAGGGAACCGACCGGCTCTCGGATGTTATCCGGTGGGCGGGCGGGCCGACCGCCGAGGCGTCGCTCGAGGACGCGAGGCTCATCCGCACCGTCCCGTGGGGAGGTCCGGACGTGGAGTTCACGCGCCTGCAGGAGATGCCGGTGAGCGAGATGACGGAGATGGAGTACGACTACTTCCGGATCCGGTCGAGGGACCGTGGCACCGTGGTCGTCGACTTCGTCCGTGCGCTCGGCGGCGACGAGAGCGAGGACGTGCTTCTTCTGGACGGAGACCGCGTCGTCGTGCCCAAGAGAACGACCACCGTGGAGGTCATAGGGCAGGTCGTCGACCCGGGCGAGGTGAAGCACATGCCGGGGAAGCGTTACGACTACTACATCAAGGAGGCGGGTGGCTACGGCTCCGCCGCTCGGAAGGACAGGGTCAGGGTCGTAAGCGGCTCGACGGGGGAGTGGATGGACGCGAGGAGGGCGAACGTGCTGTCGCCGGGCGACGTTGTCTGGGTGCCCGAGCGTCCTGAGACCGACTGGTGGAAGGTCACGAAAGAGATTGCGGCTTTCCTCACATCGGTGGCCACCGTGTACATCGTTGTCGATCAGGCTGTGGGCAACTAGCAGTCGGCGCAGTTGCCGGGGAGCGTTGAGGCATGGAGACAGAGAGGTCGGCGACGAATCTCGTTCTCTCGTGGAGGAAGCTCATCTACCGCGTCACGCTGACGGCGGCTGTCGTCTCGGTGGTAGTGAGCCTTGTCATGCCCAGATGGTACGAGGCCACCGCGACGTGCATGCCTCCGCAGGAAGGCGAGTCACGGGGTGGACTCCTGAGCATGTTCACACAGATAGGTATGGACTTCGGGGCCGGGGGGCTCTTGTCCTCGACACCGATGACCGACATGATGATAGGCGTCCTGAAGAGCAGGCTCGTCCGTGGCCAGGTCGTCGATCAGTTCGATCTCGAGACGGTTTATCGCGCGAAGACCCGCGCTCACGCCGTCAGGGATCTGGACGACCACATGCTGGTAGAGACCACGCCGGAGGGATTCGTGGAGGTCCGGGTCGAAGACCGGGACAAGCAGCGCGCCGCCGACATGGCCAACGCCTTCCTGGAATTTCTGGACGACTACCACCGTAGGACAAGCCTGGAGGACGCGGGCCGCACCAGCGAGTTCGTGCTCACTGCTTTGGATGAGAACGGAGCGAGGCTCGCCGAGGCGACGATGGTTCTGAAGGAGTTCCAGAAGACGCACATGGCCATCGATCTGACCGAGCAGACGCGTGTCACCGTCGAGGCCATCGCGGAGCTCCAGACCGAACGCACGCGGCTCGAGCTCGAGCGCGGTGTGCTCGAGGGGTTCTCCGGACCCGACCAGATGCGCATGCGGCAGATCGAGGCGGAGCTGAGAGAGCTTGATGAGAAGATAGCCGAGTTCGCGGGATCGGGCGGTGCCTCACCCGCCGGCGGTGTTGTTATCCCGCTGTCGGACATTCCTGAGCTTGCCTACGAACTCGCCGATCTGACGCGCGAGGTGATGGTCCTCGAGAAAGTGCGGGCCTACCTGAGCAGCCAGCTCGAGGAGGCGCGCATTCAGGGGGCGAGAGATCTGGAGATCATACATGTTCTCGACCGCGCCGTTCCTCCTATCAGGAAGAGCCGGCCGCGCCGGAGTCTGATAGTGGTGCTGACGACCGGGCTGGCGTTGCTCGCGTCCGTGGGCCTTGCCTTCTTCGCTGACGGCGCTCTGGACTACTCGGAGCGACTCCATCCCGAGTACGGGCTCGGCGAACGCGGCCCGTCCCGCGTCGTTCTTCGTTCTCTCAGGTGGCTCAAAGAGTGGGGTGGATCGAAAGGACCGGGGGAGGGACCAGCCTCCGCGAGCTTCTAGATGAAACGTGCTGTCGTCCGAGGCGTCGCGTGGGTCGGGGGCATCATGTTCCTCGACCGCGTGATCCGATATCTGGCCCTCCTTATTCTGGGAGGGCTTCTTTCCCCGCAGGACTTCGGTCTCTTCGCGGCTCTCTACGTCATCATCGGAGGGCTGGCGCTGCTCCAGGGCTTCGGCATCGGGCAGGCCCTCATCTACCGCAAGGACAGAACGGACGAGGCGGCGAACACGTCGTTCTACCTGTCCATCGGGCTGGGCGTTCTGCTGGCCGGAGGCGCCTGGTTCCTGGCTCCACTGGTTGCCTCGTTCTATCGCGAGGAGTCCATGTGTGCGCTCTTCCGCGCCGCGTCCGTGATCCTCGTCATCAGGTCGCTCAGACTCGTTCCCTTCTACCTGTTCGAGAAGGCGCTGGACTTCCGGAAGAAGTTCATACCGGGGTTGTGTGCGTCGACGGCGTACCTCGTGGTCGCCCTGGTGCTGGCGTTCAGGGGGCACGGCGCGTGGGCGCTCGTGGGGGCCGAGATCGCCTCCATCTCGGCCGAGGCAGTCGCCTACTGGTTCATCTCCCCCTGGCGGCCCAGGTTGAGCTTTTCGCCCGCCCTCGCGCGGCAGGATCTCAAATTCGGCTGGGTCGTGCTCGGAGGCAGCATCCTCATCTTCGCGTTCCGCAGCGTCGATCGGGTCGTGCTCAGCCGAGTGCTGGGAACCCACGAACTGGGGCTCTACGCGTTCGCCTACACCATCGCCAACGTCCCGGCGATGCTCTTCACCCGCGTGCTCAATACGGTGCTGCTTCCTTCCTACAGCGCGCTCCATGAGGACAGAGAGAAGCAGGGGAAGCTCTTCTTCCGGGCGACCTCGTACCTGGCCGGAGGCAGCGCGCTGTTCGTGCTCTGCCTGGTCGTATACGGGGGGTACCTTCTATCATCACTCTACGGCGACAAGTGGATGGGCGCCGTCCTGCCGCTCTCGGTGCTGTCCGTCTTCGGGTTCTCCCGCGCTCAGACCGACCTCTGCGGCGACCTTCTCATCGGGACGGGGAGCCCCGGGCAGTTCAGGAAGGTCAATGCCGTGCAGCTGGCGGTCGCCGTTGCCGGGCTCTACGCGGGCGCGGTCCTGGGCGGCATTCCCGGCGTGGCTCTGGCGATGACCGTCGCGGCGAGCTCCGCCCTGGTAGTCGCCTGGCGCTACGCGGGCAGGGCCGTGGGCGGAAGGGCCGTGGACTTCGTACGGGCGTTCCGCGGACCCGTCGTCGCGTTCGCAGTGCTCCTGCTGCCCGCGATCGAACTTCGCCGGCTTCTTCCCAGTGAGGGTAGTCTCCCCGCGGTCGCCCTGGCGGTCGTGGCGGTCTCGGTCGTGTACCTGTCCGTCTGGCTCGCAGCCGATCCCGGGCTCCGTCGCGACCTGTCGGACTGGAGACGCAGCCGGCGCGATGCGGCGCCCGGAGCGAGCGGGGGCCGGCCATGAACGCGCGCGCCTGGTTGAGAAGCCCGTGGCCGCCCGTGGTCCTCGTTCTCGTCGCGCTGACGCTCGGCGTGGCGTTCGCTCCGCTGGGCGTGGCACTGGGAATCGCAGGCGCCACGGCCGGGGCGGTGCTCATATGGAAGTTCGGAGCGAGGCAGGGGCTCTGGTTCCTCCTGCTGGTCTCGATCCCGCTCCGCGAGCCACTGTCCATCGACATCGTCGGCACGGCCTCGCTCTTCCCGAACGACTTTCTTCTGCTCGCTCTCGTGATTGCCGTCGCCAGTCGGGAGGGGTTCCGCTCCACGTGGCGCGAGAGTCCGGCCTTCCGGATTGGTCTCATCATAATCGTGCTCAGCCTTCCCGGGCTCGTCACCGCGTCCCGGTTCTTCTGGGGCGTGACCTCCGTCTACCGTACCGTGGCGCAGGTCGCCTTCCTGTACGTTGCGCGGAGCATGGTGCGAACGGGCCGCGATGCGCAGAAGGCGCTCATTGCCGTTGTCATCGGTCTTGTTCCCATCGCCGTGTACGGCCTCTATCAGGCGTCGCTCCCGTTCGGCGCAGACCTTCCGGACTGGTCCGTACACTACCCCGCGTGGGACGCCCTGGGTCACAAGACCGTCCGCATATTCTCCACGTTCAGGCACCCGCTGCACCTCGCGCACTACCTTTCGATCGGCGTCGGAATGACACTGGGGCTGGCTTGGTCCACCCTCAGAACGGGACACAAGTGGCTCCTGCTCCTCGTGGGCGCGGCGGCCGCGTTCTGCAACCTCTTCACGTCTTCCATCGGCGGCCTTCTCGGGATGTCGGGGGCCGTGGTGACGATGATCGTTCTTGAACGCAGGCGCCGCATAGTCCTGCTTGCTCCCGTGCTGCTCATACTGCTCCTGGTCGTGGCGCCCCCGGCCCTGACGGCGAAGCTCGGCCGGGTCATAACCGGGCAGGCGACGACGGGGGCCGCCAGGATGGTCACCTACACTCAGTCCTTCCAGGTCGTGCGCGACAACCCGATCCTGGGCGTGGGCTGGGGAAGCGTCCGGAGCGCGCTCGAGCACGACTACAGGATGACGCGCGCGGATGCCGTCGCGTTCGCGGCTGAGAACTACTTCCTGCAGCGGGCCGTGGCGCTGGGAATCCCCGGGCTTGTCCTCTCGCTGCTCCTGTGTATCCTGTTCTTCAGGAACGCCGTCAGGCCGCGCGGCGAGCTGCCTGACCCGTCGTGGCCGAGGGTGGCCATCATCACCGCGGGCGTAGTCTTCTACCTGCAGGGGCAGACGTTTCCGGTCGCATACGTGAGCGGCAGCTACATTCTGTGGTTGCTCTTCGCTCTCGCGGAGAGGATGCGGGAGAACTCCGTCACATCCGGAGGGATTCGCTGATGTCTTACAGTGCCAGCGTGATCGTCGTCAGCTACAACGGCGGTTCCGAGGCCGTCTCGAATCTGAGAACCTTGAGCGAGCAGGTCGGCGACAGCGGGTGGGAACTCCTGGTCGTGGACAACTGCTCGACCGACGGCAGTCCCGACCTCGTGAGCCATGAGGTGCCGGCGGCCAGGCTCGTTCGCGAGCCCGAGAACCGCGGATACGCGTCGGCGGTCAACCGTGGTCTCGGGGAAGCGTCCGGGGACGTTCTCATCGTGCTCAACGCCGACGTCGCGCCCAGGCCCGGGGCTCTGGTTGCCCTGGCCGACGCCGTCGACGCGAACAGGCACTACGCGCTTCTCGGTGGCGTCCTGATGGACGGCAGCGGAAAGGCCTCCCCGAACACGGCGCGCATGCTCCCTCGCCCGGGCGAGATATTGAGAGAGGGCCTGTTCCTGCCGCCGAGACGACCTTCCATGAGTGGTGACGCGGCGCGAGAGGGAGGAGGTCCCCGCGAGTCCGGCATCGTGCCCGTGCCTGTGATAGGCGGCGCGGTCGTGGGCGTGCACCGTGAGACGCTGGCGGTGCTCGGTCCCATGGACGCCGAGTACTTCCTGTACAATGAAGACGTCGAGTGGTGTCGCCGCGCGGTCCGGAACGGACTCGCGGTCGGCGTCGTCACGGGCGCGCTGTTCGACCACGAGGGCGGAGCTTCCACCCGCCTGAACGAGGGCCCGTCGTTCGCCGCGCGCGTGCTCGCGGACTTCCAGTACTTCTGTGAGGGAGAGGGCATTGCGCCCGAGAGGATACGCCGGCTCTGGCGACTCCGCCTGGTCCTCCGTTCGTGGTTCTACAGGGCCGACGCGCGATTGGGGATCCTCGGGCGCCGTCCCGAATCCGGGAAGCGGGCCGCCATATACCGCATTCTGGCCCGGGAACTCGCGGCGTTCCGCTGGTCGACCTCGGAGGGCCTGCAGAACTGCCATCCGTCCAGGTTGTTCCGCTTCCCCGAGGCCGCGCCGGATCGCGAGGGGGACGGACGCAGAAGCGTCATCCACGTGATTCCCAACATGGAGTACGGCGGCGCGCAGCGTCTCGTGGAGACGCTCGTCACAGGGTCCCTGTCAGAGTTCTACCGGTTTGAGGTGCTGTGTCTGACCCACGCCGGGGAGATAGGCGAGGAGCTCCGGGCGCGCGGCGTACCCGTGCACGTCGCCGGGCTCTCGGGCTGGAGACGGCCCTCCGACTGGAAGCGCGCCGCCGATTACGCGGCGCTGCTTGAGGCCGACCTCGTTCACTCGCACCTGATTCCGGGAGACATCGCCGCGTACGTCGGGTTCCGCGGCAGGGCCGCCAGGCTCTCGACCAAGCACAACGTCGATCCGCTCTTCACGCCTGCCGTCAAGCTGTTCGAGCGCTACGTTCTCAGGGGAGTCGACGTGCTCGCCGTCAGCGACGCCGTCGCATCGGCGAAGGCGCACCTCTGTCCGGCGGGGATGCTGCCGCCTGTTCTGCAGAGCCCGCCGTCCGTGCCGGTCGCGTCGAGCGCGGCCCCTTTCTTCAGGGAGGGCGAGCCGGTGAGGCTTCTGGCGATCGGCCGCCTGCACGCTCAGAAGAGGCTCGACATCTACATCAAGGCCGCGGCCGAGCTCGAGCAGCGCTTCCCCGGTCGGTTCTCGTTCCGCGTGGTCGGGGAGGGGCAGGAGCTCCCAGCGCTCGAGGAGCTGGCGACGAGCCTCGGGATCCGCGACAGGATCGACTTCCGTCCGCCCGTCTCCGACGTGGCCAGCGCGCTCGACGACGCGGACATCGTGCTCATGGTCTCGGACTACGAGGGGCTGCCCCTCACCATTCTCGAGATGCTCGCGCGCGGCCGGATCCCGCTCGTCAGGCGGGTGCCGGGCACGGACGAGGCCCTGCCCGCCACTCTCGAGCGGTGCTACGTCGACTCCTCGTCGCCCGTGGACGTGGCGGAGAAGGTACTCGAGATATGCGACGAGCCCGACCACTTCGTCGAGCTTGCGCGCGAGGGGTTGAAGTGGGTGACGGGGCGCTCGGACTACGCATCCGTGACCGGCAGGATATACGAGGGGCTTCTCCCGACCGACGCGGCGCCCTCGAGAAGGCGAGTACTGCATCTCATCACGCGGCTCATCGTCGGCGGCGCGCAGGAGAACACCATCGCCTCCGTGGAGCGGGTGGACCCCGACACGTACGATTCACAGCTATGGATCGGCCCTCAGACGGGTTCCGAGGGCTCGCTGCTGGCCGACGCGCGGTCGAGAGGGATCGTCGTCCGCGTGCTGCCGAACCTCGTGCGTGAGATCAATCCCAGGCGAGATGCTCTTGTGCTCGTTCAGCTTGTGAGGTTGCTCAGACGGGAGCGATTCGACATCGTTCACACACACAGCTCCAAGGCCGGCATTCTCGGCCGCATCGCCGCGAGGATAGCGGGCGTGCCCCACATCGTGCACACGGTCCACGGGTGGGGTTTTCACGACCGGATGAACCCGCTTCTCAAGAACACCTACGCGGCGCTGGAGCGTATGCTGCAGCCCCGGACTCGCCCGCTCGTTTCCGTCTCCAACAAGACCACGAGCGTCGGTTTGGACGAGGGCATCGGTCGGCCCGATGCCTACCGCCTCATCAGGAGCGGCATACCGCTCAGCAGATTCTTCCCGGACACCGGGCGCGGCGCAGAGATCCGGGGCAGGCTGGGGCTTGAGCCCGATGATGTCGTCGTAGGTTCCGTAGGTCGCCTGTCGCCTCAGAAGAACCCCGATGACTTCGTGCGCGTGGCCGAGCTCCTTTCGACCGGTCGCGAGAGACTGAAGTTCGTCTACGTCGGTGACGGTCCCATGAGAGCACAGATCGAGCAGACCCTGGCTTCGAAGGGGCTCTCCGACCGCGTCCTCCTTCTCGGCATCCGCGACGATGTTCCCGATCTTCTTCGTGCCATGGACATCTTCATACTGACGTCTCTCTGGGAGGGACTGCCGAGGGTCGTTCTCCAGGCGCTCGCGACCGGCGTGCCGGTCGTCGCCTACGACACCGCCGGCATCGAGGAGGCCGTTCTTGAGGGGAGGAACGGACACCTCGTCGCCCCAGGCGACGTCGATGGCATGCTGGAGCGGCTCGCACCCATCGTGGATGACCCTGACCTCCGCCGCCGTCTGAGCGCGGCCGCGTCCGACGAGTTCGACGCCTCCTTCACGGAGGACACCATGATCCGGGATCTCGAGGATCTCTACGGGGAACTGACCTCGGACGGGGTCTGAGCGGCCCGTCCGGGCCTTTCTCGTCGTGAACGCTCCGTCTGGAACGCCGCGTGCATCGCCTCGCGTTGTGGGAGATCGCCGCGTTCCGAGGCCACGAATCGGGTTGCGGGCGGCGGCCACCCAATGTATACTCCGCTTCTGTCCAGTGAATGTTCCGGGGTCGCCCGGCGTCTTGTGTTTTCGCAGGTCATGTTCAGAGGGGGGACAACCGTCAATGAAGGTCCTCGTCACCGGCGGTGCCGGTTTCATCGGTTCTCATCTCGTCGAGGCGCTTCTTGCCAGGGGCGACAAGGTCTCGGTCATTGACGACCTGTCTACCGGCCGTTTCGAGAACATCGCGCATCTGGAAGGCAACCCCGATTTCGATTACGTCATCGATACGATCCTCGATGAGCGGGTCGTTTCCGACATGACGGCCAAGGTGGACATCGTCTTCCACCTTGCCGCGGCCGTCGGTGTGGCCTACATCATCGACAATCCGCTGAAGTCGCTGGAGACGAACATCCGGGGCACGGAGATCGTGCTCCAGAAGGCCAACGACGGCAAGAAGAAGGTCGTCCTGTTCTCGACCTCCGAGATCTACGGCAAGGCGAACTCGCAGCCGTGTAAGGAGGGGCACGACAGGGTGCTCGGGACCACGACGATCACGCGCTGGGGCTACTCGTCCTCGAAGGCCATCGACGAGTTCCTGGCGTTCGCATACCACAGGGAGAAGAAGCTGCCCATCGTCATCGTGAGGTGCTTCAACACCTGCGGACCCAGGCAGACCGGACAGTACGGTATGGTGATACCCCGCTTCGTGAAGCAGGCGCTTCTGGACCATCCGATCACGGTCCACGGCGACGGCCAGCAGACGAGGTGCTTCTGCGACGTGTCCGATGTCGTTCGCGGAGTGCTCGGTCTGGCGGACGAGCCCGCGGCGAACGGCGAGGTGTTCAACCTGGGGAGCGACGAAGAGACGACGATCGACGACCTCGCCGCGATGGTCAAGGAACTGACGACGAGCAAGTCGACGATCGAGCACATTCCATACGAGCGCGCGTACGAGGAGGGATTCGAGGACATGCGGAGGCGTGTTCCCGATCTGACTAAGATCCGCGAGACCATAGGTTATGAGCCTCGCGTGTCTCTTTCGGAACTCCTCGAGCGCGTGGTCGCGGATTTCGAGAAGTAGCGCGCTCAAGCCCGCGCGCGTCCTTCCGCCGGCAACGTTCGGTGAGCCCGAGGAGGTGAATGCCAGAGAAAGAACTTGACAGCTGTGTATCTGTGTCAGAATAATCCCGTGCTAAACGGGCATCAGTTGGCTTGGAAACTGTCATGATCTTTCTTTGCGCGTTCGGCCTATCGCTCCTGGCGGTTCTGGCCCTCACCCCCGCGGTGAGGAGCTTGGCCAAGCGTCTGCGATTCCTGGACTATCCCAACAAGAACAAGGTCCATCTGAGTCCAACTCCTCTGATGGGCGGCATCGCCGTTGCTCTAGCCAGTCTGGCGGCCTCAGCCGCGGCGCTCGCGCTCATCAGGTGTCCGTACAGCGCGCGGCTCGTCGGATTCATGTCCGGCGGTCTCATGGTCATCGTTCTCGGTCTTGCCGACGATGCGAACGGCATGCGCCCGCGCTCGAAGTTTGTCGGGCAGACAGTAGCCGCGACCGTCATGCTCCTGTCGGGTGGCATCGACGGCATACCTCTGCCCGCACCACTCGCGTTCGTCCTGGCTCTCTTCTGGATGGTCGGCCTGATGAACGCATTCAACTTCCTGGACAACATGGACGGCATCACCGCAGGACTGGCGGGGATAGCCACTCTCGGTATCTTCGTGCTGGCAGTCGGTCACGGCCACACCAACACCGCCATTGCCGCGATCGCGGTTGCCGGCGGCGCACTGGGATTCCTGTGGTACAACTTCGCCCCCGCATCTATCTTCCTGGGAGACGCCGGAAGTCTGTTCCTCGGCTACGTCGTGGGCGGCCTGTCTCTCCGAGCCGTGGCCTACGCCGAAGGCGGCGTCAGCGCGCTGGTCATTCCGGTTCTCATGCTGGGCTATCCGATCTTCGACGCGGTTCTGGTCACGACCTCGCGATTCTCCGAGGGACGGGACCTCGCTCAGGGAGGCCGTGATCACAGCTCCCACAGGATTGCCTGTCTGGGGCTGAGTTCCAAGCAGACCGCGACGGTCATATACGTGATCTCCGGATTCCTGACCGCCGTGGCCGTCTACCTCTCGTTGTTCCAGAGCGGGAGGCCGCTCTTCATAGTGCTCGTCGCCGTCGCCGCGGCGAGCGGGATGGCCCTTCTGGGCATCAGGCTCTTCCACGTTCCGGTCGCAGCCGCGCCCGGGGAAGCGCCGGCGACGCTGGCCCGCTCGGGCACAGCCCTCTGCGAGCCGCAGGAGGACGACCTCCTCGTTCTCAACCTTCCGCGGACTACACGGCCCCAGGCTCCTCCCGCTGAGGTCGTTCCCGTGGACAGCTCCTCCCGTGAGACAGTGAAGACGCGCTAGAGAGCGCCAACATCCGGAACCGACTGGCGGATACGAACATGCTGGATCTGAGATTCATAAGGGCAAATCCCGACATCGTGCGGAAGGCGATCGCCGACAAGGGAGAGAAAGCGGAGCTCGACCGTCTGCTCGAACTGGACGAGGCCGCGCGCGCGATCATCGTCGAGTCGGACGAACTCAAGCGTCAGAGAAACGTCGAGAGCGAGCGGATTGCAACGCTCAAGAAGGCGGGCGAGGACGCGTCCGAGCCCATCGCGCGGATGCGCGAGGTCGCGGCGAGCATCAAGGAGTACGACGAGAAGCTGGCCGCCATGCGCGGGGAGATAGAGACTCTTGCTCTCATGATCCCCAACATGCCGCACGAGTCCGTGCCGGTGGGGGCGGACGAGGATGAGAACGTCCCCGTCAGGGAGTGGGGCGAGCCCCATGCTTTGTCCGACAAGCCGGTCCCGCACTGGGAGATAGGCGAGGCGCTTGGCATTCTCAACTTCAAGGCATCGGCCAAGATCGCCGGGTCGAATTTCCCGGTCTTCGTGGGAGCGGGGGCACGCCTGGAGCGCGCGCTGATCCAGTTCATGCTGGACGTCCACACGAACGAGCACGGGTACACGGAGGTATCCCCGCCGATCGTCGCGAACCGTCTGGCCGTACAGGCGACGGGACAGCTGCCGAAGCTCGAGTCGGACATGTACCACATCGAGCAGGACGACCTCTTCCTGATATCGACCGGTGAGGTCCCGCTGACGAACCTCCACCGCGAGGAGATCATCCCGGAGGGACGTCTCCCCATCTGCTACACTACATACACGCCCTGCTTCCGGCGCGAGGCCGGGTCGTACGGGCGAGATACGCGCGGCCTCGTGCGCGTGCACCAGTTCGACAAGGTCGAGATGATGAAGTACGTGGAGCCGTCGACCTCCTACGACGAGCACGAGGCGCTGACGAGGAACGCGGAGACTATTCTCCAGCGCCTTGACCTGCCGTACCGCCTGAAGATGCTGTGTACGGGCGACCTCTCGTTCGCGGCGGCCAAGTGTTACGACATTGATATCTGGTCCGCTGGCGTGGGGAAATGGCTGGAGGTCAGCTCGTGCAGTAACTTCGAGGACTTCCAGGCCCGGCGGGCGGGCATTCAGTACAAGCCGGCCGACGGAGGGAAGCCCCGGTTCGTTCACACACTGAACGGATCCGGAGTGGCGCTCGCCCGGACGGTCGTGGCGATACTCGAGAACTACCAGACGCCCGACGGGAAGATAGCCATCCCGGAGGTTCTGCGACCGTACATGGATGGGCTCTCGCAGATAGCGTAGGACCGCCGGTCGGTTCGGCGGAGGGCCACGCGTTTTCGATTCGCGCGGGAGGTGGTGCCGCATGCCTTTTCGCTGGGGCAAGCTCCAGGACACCGAGCGACCCGTTGTCTACAGGACTCGGGCCTACGTCTTCGTCGCCGTCTCGGTGTTCGCCATACTCATATTCTTCTACACGAACAGCCTCATCCGTCGTCTGGAGGCGCAGTCGGCCACGCTGTCGCGCTCGATCGCGGGCCTGTGCGCCACCGCGACGTACGAGGCCCGTGAGAACGAGCCCCTGCGAGTCATCTTCTCCGAGCTCATCGAGGCCATCAACTTTCCGATCGTGATATCTGACGTTCGGGGCATCCCCATCACGTGGAAGGGTGTTCCGGTCGACGTGGTTCCGGACGACATCAGCCACGACGAGTACATCAGCGCCGACCCGTCCAACCTCGAGGGTTCGGTCTTCCAGGACATAGTCGCGTTCTCGGCCGGGCTCGACGAGAAGCACGACCCCATCCCCATGACGCACATTGGTGACGCCACCGTCCTCGGCTATATCCACTACGGCGAGTCGAGCATGATCCGTGAGATGCGCTACGTCCCGGCTCTCGAGCTTCTGGCGTTCGGCGTGCTCGTGTTCCTCGGCTACCTCGGTTTCCGGAACGCGAAGCTGGCGGAACTCCGCTCGATCTGGGTGGGTCTGGCCAAGGAGACGGCCCACCAGCTGGGGACTCCCATATCGTCTCTCATGGGGTGGGTGGAGCTCATCAAGGAGTCGGCCCGGGGCGGCTGTCCGGCCGAGGAGATGGCCGACATGACCGACGAGATGCAGAGAGATCTCGACAGACTCGAGAAGATATCGCTCCGCTTCAATCAGATCGGGTCGATACCGAAGACGAAGCGCCAGGACCTTGTCGTGGCTCTCAGGGACGTGGTGGACTACCTGCGCCGCAGGCTCCAGTCGCTCAAGAGGGATATCACGATCATCGAGGATTACGGCGCCGTACCGCCCGTCGAGATCAACCGCGAGCTGATGGAGTGGGTCGTGGAGAACCTGGTCAAGAACTCGACCGAGGCGCTGCCGGACAGCGGCGGGACGATCGAGATATCGACCGAGTACACTCCGAGGGACGGCTCGGTACATGTCAGCGTAACCGATAGCGGGAAGGGGCTCACGCCGGCGGAACGTAGGCGCGTCTTCGTTCCGGGCTACTCGACGAAACGGAAGGGCTGGGGCCTGGGACTGGCGTTGGCCCGGAGGATAGTGGAGGAGTACCACAACGGGAAGCTGGACGTGAGCTGGTCGGAGGTCGGGCGGGGTACGACGTTCGTGATCACGCTTCCTACGAACTGAGGAACCACACCGCGTCGTCGAGGGGCAAGAACCCCCGCGCGCGGGCTACCTGGAGAGGCGACGACATAGATGAATGTCTCAGCACGAAGGATCCTGTGGGTCGACGATGAGATAGAGATGCTCAAGCCACACATCATCTTCCTCGAGCAGAAGGGCTTCGAAATAGCTACCGCCGCAGGCGGGAGCGAGGCCCTGGACATGCTCCGTGACGGGCACTACGACCTGGTGCTCTTAGACGAGATGATGATCGGCATCGACGGACTGGAGACACTCGGGTGCATCAAAGAGCTCGATCCCTCCATTCCCGTCGTGATGGTCACGAAGAGCGAGGAAGAGGAGCTGATGGACGACGCGCTGGGGCGGCGCATCGACGACTTCCTCATCAAACCGGTCAAGCCGAGTCAGGTCTTCCTCGCGATCAAGCGCCTTCTGGACGGCAGGAGGATCCAGCAGGATCAGCTGGCGCAGACGTACGCCTCGGAGTTCAACGAGCTCCGCGGCCGGATCATGGAGCCGATGACGTGGGAGGACTGGATCCAGGTCTACGCCAGGCTGGTCAACTGGGACCTGGAGCTCGACCGGTTCCGCGATGCGGGTCTCAGGCAGACGCACTCCGATCTGGAGCAGTCCGCCAACGCCGAGTTCGCCCGCTACGTGACCGACGTCTACCTGGACTGGACGAGCGATGCTCCGGACAGGCCCATCCTGTCCGTGGACATATTCGAACGGTTCGTGGCTCCCCACCTCAAGGCGAAGAAGAAGACCTACTTCGTCGTGCTCGACTGCATGCGCCTCGACCATTGGATGAGTCTTGTGCCGAGCCTCGAGCCGTACTTCGACATCGAGAACGACTACTACTACTCGATCCTGCCTACGGCGACGCCCTACTCGAGGAACGCGCTCTTCAGCGGGCGTTGGCCGATCGAATTCTCCGAGCAGTTTCCCGAGCTGTGGGCGACGCACTCCCGCGACGTGTTCAGCAAGAACAGGTTCGAGCGGCAGATGATGGACCGGCAGCTCAGCGACCTCGGCATCTTCCTTCAGCGTGACCACAAGTACATCAAGATCTACGAGAAGAACGAGGCCGACAACATCAAGCGCCAGATGTCGACTTTTCACGACCTGCCTTTCGTGTCACTGGTCTACAACTTCGTGGACATCCTGTCTCACTCGCGGTCGGAGTCGGTGATCCTGCAGGAGATCGCGCCCGACGAGCCGGCGTTCCGCTCGCTCGTGCGTTCGTGGTTCAATCACTCCGCCCTCTACGACATCATGAGGGAGATGGCCCGCCAGGGAGCGACGGTCATCGTGACCACCGACCACGGAGCGGTGCTGGGGAAGCGCGCCGCGCTCATCAGGGGCAACCGCGACACCTCCACGAACCTCAGGTACAAGTTCGGCAGTAACCTCGGGTGCGACGAGAAGGAAACCTTCCTCATCAAGGACCCCGCCGCGTACAAGCTGCCGAGCGACGGCGCGAGCAAGCAGTACGCCATCGCCAAGGAGGACTACTACTTCGTCTATCCGACTGAGTTCCACAAGTACGAACGTCAGTATCGGGGCAGCTTCCAGCACGGGGGCATCTCGCTGGAGGAGATGATCCTGCCCTGTGCCACCATGGTCCCGAAACGCTAGCTTGAGGCCCCGACGTGATTGACACCTTCCGCTTCCGGACAGCGTCACCCGAGCAGACCAGGGCGTTCGGGCGGGCGTTGGGTGCGGCGCTCTCTCGGGGCGCGTTCGTGGGTTTTGAGGGACGGCTCGGCAGCGGCAAGACGGTAGCTATTCAGGGCGCCGCGGAGGGCCTGGGGTACGATGGCTACGTCACCAGTCCCACGTTCGTCATCGTGAACGAATACGTTGGGCGCGTGCCGATACTTCACGTCGACCTCTATCGCATCACGGACGCGCGCGAGCTCGAGGACATCGGTTACAGGGAGATCTTCTTCGTTGACGGCGTCGCACTGGTTGAGTGGGCCGACCGGGTGCCAGAGCTTCTCCCGCCGGACCGCCTGCGCGTTGTCATAGACATCGAGGAGCCGGACGGCCGCGCGTTCACGGTGAGCGCGTTCGGGGACGGTGGAGAGGCGTTACTTGCGCGGCTAAGGGAGTCCTGGTCCTAGGAACGAGGGCGGATGCTGATTCTGACGATCGAGACGTCGACACCGATGGAACGGGTGGCCGTTGTCAGGGACGGGGCCGTTCTGGCGGAGTTCACGGAGACCGTGGGCAGGGGCCACACCGAGAAGCTGCTCAGCGCAGTAGAGTCGGTGCTGTCGCGTTCGTTCGTCCGACTCCGCGAACTCGATGTGATCGCGGTGTCGATCGGGCCCGGGAGGTTCAGCGGACTCCGCGTCGGGCTCGCGACCGCGAAGGGACTCGCGACCGCCTCGGGCCTGCCCGTGGCGCCCGTCGAATCTCTGGAGGCTCTGGCCGAGAGCGCCAGGCCGTACGCGGGGCTCGTCTGCCCGATGCTGGATGCGAGAAGGGGAGAGGTCTACGCCGCGCTCTTCCGTCTGGGCGACGTCAGGGAGCGGATGCTCCCGGACATCGCGGTCGCCCCCGCCGCGATGATCGAGCGCGTGGAGGCGGTGACCGGCGGGGAGCCGGTTCTCTTCCTCGGCAGTGGTGTTGCGGAGTGCGCGGACGAGCTCTCCGCGTCCCTCGGGGATCGCGCGCGCTTTCCGGACGAGGAGGTGTCCACGGCCACACCCCTCGCGATGGCGGCCATTGTCGGAGAACTCGTGCCGCCCGACCCCGCGGAGGCTGCTACGCTCGAGCCCGTCTATCTCAGAGGGATCTAGGGCGCCATCGGCCGGGGAGCTGTTTCAGATGGGCGCGACGCCCCTTCACATCAGACCCATGAGGACCGTCGACCTGGACCGGGTGTGTGAGATCGAGGAGGAGATCTTCCCGATGCCGTGGTCGCGGACCTCGTTTGAGGACGAACTCGCCGGCAACAAGTGCGCGTTTCCCTGGGTTGCCGAGAAGGCGGGCAACGTCGTCGCCTACCTGGTCTCGTGGCTCGTCGAGGACGAGCTGCACATAGGCAACATCGCCGTCGCGCCATCGCTACAGGGAGAAGGCGTCGGGCGGGCGCTCTTCGCGCACTGTCTGGACGCTGCCTGCGAGCGCGGCGTGACGCGGGCGACGCTCGAGGTTCGCGTTTCGAACGCACGTGCCATCGCTCTCTACGAAAGCCACGGGTTCATTCCCGTCGCCATGCGCAAGGGATACTACTCGGACACCGGTGAGGACGCGGTCGTCATGCTCAAGATGATCCCGTCCGGGGATGAGGGGAATTGACACATCCGCGTGACAAGGACTCCGCTGCCGTCTCCGCCGCCATGAATCTGCTGCTCGATCGCGGGCTCGAGCGACCGGACGTGGCCGTCGTTCTGGGGTCCGGGCTCTCCTCGTTCGTGGACGGGCTGGGTGACGCGGTCGTCGTGCCCTACGCGGACATCCCCGGATTTCCTCGTACGGCGGTCAGCGGACATCGCGGTGCGGTGGTCGGCTGCACCCTCGGGGGGACGCGGACGCTCGTGTTCTCGGGTAGGGTCCATCACTACGAGGGGCATTCTCCCGATGACGTGACGTTCGGCGTTCGGCTCGCGGCACAGATGGGAGCGGGAGTGCTTGTGATCACGAACGCGTCGGGTGGGATCGACCCGGGATTCGACGTGGGGGATCTCATGCTCATCAGCGACCAGATTGCGGCTGTGTCAGGCCCCCGGAGACTGCCGCAGAGCACGTTCCGAATGGGCGGCGCCTACTCCGAACGTCTCAGGGCCGTGGCCCGGACGGCCGCGGCGGAACTCAAGATCGTGCTCCGCGAGGGCGTCTACATGGGCTCTCTCGGGCCGACGTACGAGACCCCGGCTGAGATACGGATGGCCAGGCTGATGGGGGCCAGGGCGGTGGGGATGTCGACCGTGTCGGAGGTGCAGGCGGCTCACTCAAGGGAGCTGGAGGTTCTCGGGATAGCGCTCCTGACAAACGTCCCGCTGCCCGGGCGCTTCCATGGGACCACTCACGAGGAGGTTCTTGCGGCCGGCAGGCTCGGAGCGGGCGCGCTCGTTTCCCTCGTATCGAACACCCTCGAGAGGCTATAATAGCAGCGGAGCAGATGCCCCGTGCGGTCGCCGTTGCGACAACGACGACGGCACGACGCGAACCGCACTCCGAGTGGCTGAGAAGGAGCATCCACCATGGACCAGGTATCTTGGCTGAAGCGGCGCAAGCCCGGAATCAAGGACGCCAAGAGGCGCGAGATGCCGGACGGCCTCTGGCGCAAGTGCGAGGGCTGCGGTGAGATCATCTACCACAAGGAACTTGAGCGGAACCTCTGGACCTGCAACAAGTGCGGGTACCACTTCCGGATCTCGGCCGACCAGTACCGCGACATTCTGACGGACCAGGGTTCGTTCGTCGAGCTCCTGACCGCCCTCGAGTCGAAGGATCCCCTGGGGTTCGTGGACTCAAAGAGCTACGCCGAGCGTATCAGCGACGCCAAGAAGAAGACGGGCCGCAGGTCGGCCGTCATGACTGGGAGCGCCCGGGTCGACGGGCACCTAGCGATGTTTGCCATTCTCGATTTCAGATTTCTCGGCGGGAGCATGGGCTCCGTCATGGGCGAGAAGATCGCGCGCCTGACCAGAATGGCCATCGAGGAGCGCATACCGCTCGTGACTCTGTCGAGCTCGGGCGGGGCGCGGATGCAAGAGGGTATCCTCTCACTGATGCAGATGGCGAAGACGAGCGCGATGCTGGCGAAGCTGCACGAGGAACGCCTGCCGCACATCGCGATCCAGGTGCATCCGACGACGGGTGGTGTCACGGCGAGCTTCGCCTCGCTGGGAGACGTGATCGTCGCTGAGCCCGGCGCGCTCATCGGCTTCGCGGGGCCCAGGGTCATCCAGCAGACGATCAAGCAGGACCTCCCGGACGGATTTCAGCGGTCCGAGTTCCTGCTCAAGCACGGGATGATCGATATGATCGTTCATCGCAAGGAACTGAAGAGCGCCCTCGCGAAGCTTCTGGACTTCTTCTCAGACGACAACCGCGATTCGGCGGAGGACGCGCTTGGTCAGGCAAGAAGGCAAGGCCTCTGAATCATACAGGGCGTGCGTCGACTGGTTGTTCGCACGTCACAGGTTCACGATGAAGCCCGGCCTCGAGCGCGTCGAGTGGCTGCTGGGGGCCGTCGGTTCGCCGCACGAGCAGTTCAGGGTCGTCCATGTGGGCGGCACCAACGGCAAGGGTTCCACTTCCTGCATGATAGCCTCCGTCCTGCGCGAGCACGATATCAGGGTGGGGCTCTACACTTCACCGCACGTGGTCGATTTCACCGAACGGATCCTGATAGGCAGTGAGCCCATCCGCCCGGAACGGGTGGTGGAGTTCGTCGACAGGCTCAAGCCTGCCGCGGAGGAGATGGAGGCGACCTTCTTCGAGATCGCCACTGCCCTGGCCGCGCTCCACTTCGCCGAAGAGAGCGTCGACATCGCGGTCGCGGAGGTGGGGCTCGGTGGGCGGCTGGACGCGACCAACGCGCTCGATTCCGTGCTGTCGGTCATCACCGGGATCGCGGTCGACCACTCCGAGATACTCGGCAGCGACATCGCGGCGATCGCGTCGGAGAAAGCGGGCATCATACGCGAGTCGGGCGCCGTCGTGACGGGCGCCGCCGGCGACGCTCTCGATGTCATCCGCGGAGTCGCCGCGGCAAGACGGGCGCGATTTGTCTCAGTGCTCGAGGATACTCCGATCGACTCGATCTCGATCTCCTCGAACGGGAGCGCGTTCGATCTTGAATACGACGGCACGTCGTACGAGGCACTGTCCGTCGCGATGCTGGGGCGGCATCAGGTCGACAACGCCCGCGTGGCCGTCGTGGCTCTGCACGAGCTGGACACGCTCGGTGTCTTCTCGCTCTCGGAGGGCCTGTTGCGGCGCGGCCTCTGTGAGGCGTGCTGCATGGGGCGCATGCAGGTCATCGATCAACGCCCGACAATCGTGGCCGACGTCGCGCACAATCCCGACGCGGCGGAAGCGCTCCTGTCGTCTCTGCCGGACGTCTTCGACTACGACCGGCTCATCGCCGTCGTGGGCATAATGGGCGACAAGGACGTGCGTGGGTTTCTCTCGGCGTTTCGCGACCGCGCGGATCTCGTGCTTCTGACGAGGCCGGCCGGCGAGCGGGCCGCCGATCTCGAGACCCTGAGATCCGTCGCCCTGGAGCTCGACCTTCCTCATCGTGTCGTCCCCAGTGCGGGGGCGGCGCTCAAGAGCGCGCTCTCGGACGCCCGCGAAGGAGACCTTGTCTTGGTCACCGGTTCCCACTACACTGTTGGCGACATTCTGACCAGTCTGGGCGTCGGGCAGGCGCTGTAGCCGGGCACTCCAAGCCGCGTGGGGCCTTAGGAGGCATCATGGCGAGTGTTAGCATGAGGGGAATATCGAAGGTCTTCGACGGCAAGGTCGTCGCGGTCAAAGATGTCAGTCTCGAGGTGGAAGACAGGGAGTTCGTTGTGCTCGTGGGGCCGTCCGGGTGCGGGAAGTCTACTCTTCTCAGGATGGTGGCGGGGCTGGAGGAAGTGACCGACGGGGAGATCCTGATAGACAACCGGCTCGTCAACGACGTTCCGCCCAAGGACCGCGACATCGCGATGGTCTTCCAGAACTACGCGCTGTATCCGCACATGTCTGTGTACGACAACATGGCGTTCGGTCTGAGGCTGAGGAAATACTCGAAGGACGAGATTGACACGCGCGTGCGAGAGGCCGCCGACATTCTCGACATCTCGCCGCTCCTGGACCGGCGGCCCAAGGCGCTCTCGGGTGGACAGCGTCAGAGGGTCGCGGTGGGCCGGGCCATCGTGAGGAAGCCCAAGGTCTTCCTCTTCGACGAGCCGCTGTCGAACCTCGACGCCAAGCTGAGGGTCCAGACCCGGACACAGATCAGCAAGCTGCACGAGAAGCTCAAAGCGACCATAATCTACGTGACGCACGACCAGGTCGAGGCGATGACGATGGGCAGCCGCATCGTCGTCATGAAGGACGGCCTCGCGCAGCAGGTTGCCGACCCCCTGACCATCTACCGCAATCCCATCAACGAGTTCGTCGCGGGTTTCATCGGCAGCCCGGCCATGAACCTCATCGATGCCGGCATCGAGAAGGAAGACGGGAAGCTGATGGCTGTATCCGGCGCGTTCAAGGCGGAGATCCCCGAGCGGGCGGCCGGACTCCTCGCCGACTACAGCGGTCGGGAGATCCTGCTGGGCATTCGCCCCGAGGATATCTACGACGCCGAGGATGCCGACCGGCTGGAATCATCGGCCCCGATGCGCGCCCACCTGGATGTCATCGAGCCGATGGGAAACGAGATATTTCTCTACTTCGCGGTCGGCGGGAAGGACCTCGTTGCCCGCATCGACGTCCGGACGCCTCCTTCGGTCAACACCGATGTCGACCTGGTGCTCGACACGGACAGCCTGCACTTCTTCGACAAGGAGACCGGCGAGTCCCTGCTTTACGGCAGGGAGGGCTAGGCCGGCGTGAGGACTTATCTGGGCATCGACATAGGCGGCACAAACATCAAGGCCGCGCTCGTGTCGGAGGAGGGTGGTCTTGTCGCCTTCCTGAGCATGCCCTGGTCGGGAGGTGCGGCGGGTGATGCGGTCGATGTCGTCTCCAGATTGAAGCAGAACCTCACCAGCGCAAACGAGGACCACGAGGTCGTTGCCTGCGGTGTAGGGTCGGCGGGGCTCGTCGACACCCGCACGGGAGTGGTCCGCCTTTCTCCGAATCTTTCCGAGTGGCATGACGTCGAACTCCGACGGATGGTCGCTGAGGCGGTGGGGCTTCCGACCCGCATCGAGAACGATGCCAACGCTGCGGCATACGGCGAGTACCTGGCCGGCGCGGCCCGCGGCGCAACCAACGCGGTCGTTCTTACTGTCGGCACCGGCATCGGCGGCGGTCTCATCCTGAACGGCAGCCTCTACAGGGGCAGCGGGTTCGCGGGTGAGGTCGGCCACATGACGATAGAACGCGACGGAGATCCGTGCCCGTGCGGCAACGCGGGTTGCCTCGAGCGGATGGCGAGCGCCGAGGCCGTGGTCCGGAGCGTCCGCAGGCTCTTAGACGAGGGACGGGAGTCGGTCCTTGCTACAACGGGAGCTGCGACGGCCCTGACCGCGAAGGAGGTCGGTCGTGCCGCCGCCGGGGGCGACGCGGTCGCGACGGAAGCCCTGGAGGAAGTGGGGCGGGCGCTGGGCGCCGGTCTGGCGAATCTGGCTCTCACCCTCGACCCCGACGTGATAGTGATAGGCGGCGGAGTGGCGGCCGCCGGGGAGCCGCTCCTGGCGCCGACGCGCGCAGAGATGGCCCAACGCTGCTACGGCAGCAGCGTCTCGTTGCCCCGGGTGGTCCCGGCCGAACTCGGTAACACCGCCGGGGTCGTCGGCGCGGCCCTCCTGGCCCGCGACGAGTTCCCGCCCGTGTGAGACGAGACTCCGCGGGCAGTGCTGTCCCCGAATCCGGCGGTGTCCCTGTGAAGCTGTCCCCGACAGTCATCTCTCTCCTCATCGCGGTGGCGACTGCCGCCTGGCCGGTGGTTCCCTCTCTTGCCGCCGTTCCTGATGAGCCCGGTTCCGACCAGTTCGTGATTACCGCCGAGCGCGTGGAGGCCGAGGAAGGCCCCCCGGGCAGGATCGTGTGGCTCGAGGAGAACGTGACAGTAACCCATCTGGGAGCGACGCTCAGAGGGGCGCACGGCATCTACTATGAGACCGAAGGCCATGTCATCCTTGTCGGCAACGTCACCGGTGAGGATGAGGGGCGAGCCATCGCCTGCGACACCCTGGACTACTTCCTGGACACCGAGATCGCCCATCTCAGGGGCAACGCCTCCTACTCGGATACGTCCGCCACGACCACGGCCGACAGGATCCTGATGCTGAGAGGAGAGAACGTCGTCGTCTGCCGTGGCAACGTCCGCTCCCGGGACAGCGGCGGTACCTCCGAACTCCTCGCGGGCTCGCTCGTCTACGATTTCGACACCGGTGAGGGCAGGGCCTCCAGGGGGCCGGTTCTCAAGACCTACGATGACGAGGGAGCGCAGGACGGGACGCTCACCGCGGACGTCATCGAGTTCAGCACGGTCGACGATGCCATCCGCGCCTTCGGTGATGTGACGATCGAGCGTGAGGACATCACGGCCCTTGCTTCGGCCGCGTCGCTCAGCAGGGGTGGCAGCATCGTGCTCGTGGGCGACCCGTTCGTGCAGCAGGGCGAGGACCGGTTGACCGGCAACCGCATCAGGGTCTCGACCCGCGACGGCGAGGTCTCGCGTGTCGTCTCCACGGGGAACGCCCGGGCCACGTATCACATCGAGCCGGATGAACCGGAGGGGGATTGGTCGCATGGCGTCGTGCGCGGCGACACGCTGACCATGTTCATGGAGGAGGGTCAGCCCGTTCTCACGACCGTCAGAGGGCACGCGGAGAGCGAGCACTTGGTCGGGGAGTCGGGTGAGAGGAACTTCATCACATCACGGACCATCGATGTGCTGTTCACGGAGAGCCTCGTCAAGCGAGTGGCCTTCCGTGGGCAGGCCTCGGGCACGTATTCCTTCCCGCCGGAAGGGTTGGCGCCAGTCGAGCCGGGGGCGCCCGCAGACTCCGATACGTTGATCGGGCCCCCGGCGCCCGCCGCTCCGATCACGTTCGACACCGTCGCTTACCAGAGCAACGAGATCAACTACTACGTCGCCCGCAACCGGATCGTCCTGACCGGAGCGGCACGGATCGACCACCAGACCACCGTCCTTTTGGCCGAGGACATCATCTTCGACCCGGACGAGCAGATCCTGGAGGCGTCCGGGAACCCTGACCTCCGCGAGAAGGAGGACAGGCTGGTAGGTGCGCACCTGAGTTATGACCTTGAGGGGAAGACCGGGACCATCGACGGCGGAGTTACGACGTTCGAGGACGGTCTCTACTATGGCGACCACATCGTCCGGGAGCAAGACGGCGCACTCAAGGTGGGCCACGGGACCTACACGACCTGCTCCGACCCCAACCCTCATTACCGCCTGGTGTCGCACAGGATGAAGATCTACATGGACGACAAGGTCGTCGCGAAGCCCATCATTCTCTACATCGGTGAGATCCCGGTGCTTGCGCTGCCGTTCTATGTCTTCCCCATCAGGAAGGAGCGTCACTCCGGCTTCCTGCTTCCCCAGCTCGAACTCGGGATCACGGAGGGCGAAGGCAAGTTCGTGCGGAACTTCGGGTACTACTGGGCGCCGAGCGACTACTGGGACGCATCCGTGTGGGCCGACTACTACGAGCTGACGCGGTGGATCGGGCATGTGGAAACCAGATACAAGCGGAGGTACATGCTCTCCGGCAGCGTCGAGGCGTCCTTCATGCAGGAGCTTGTCTACAACAAGCGCCGCTGGGACCTGAAGTTCAGCCATAGACAGGAAATGGGCAGGGTGTGGACTGCGGGCGCCTCCGGTGACTTCCGAAGCGACGCGACCTACGCGAGCGATTCCAACCAGAGCATTCAGGAGAGCCTCAACAGGAGCCTCCGCTCCCAGCTCTGGGTCAGGGGGAGGTGGAGCAGGTATTCACTCGGTGTGACGGTCGACCGGCGCGAGCAGCTGGACGCCGAGACCATCGATGAGCTCCTGCCTAAGGTCGATGTGACGGCCACGCAGCAGCCGATAGTCGGTCCCGATCAAGAGCTGCCTGGATACGCCTCGTGGCTCAAGAGGATTTCGTTCGGCTGGAGCGCCCGGGCTGTCAACGACCGGGACAAGGCCGGGGACGAGACGGTGGTGCGCCAGGGCGTGGGTGTCAAAGGGTCCCTCAAGGGCACCGGGAAGTACCTGGGCTGGCTCAGCCTGTCGCCGCGGCTCAACTTCAGGCAGGACTGGTACGACCGCGACAAGGAGGGCACGGAGTTCCCCGGCCGGTTCACCTACGACGCGGGCTTGTCGGCGAGGACCACCGTCTACGGCACGTTCTTCCCGGGGGTTGCGGGTCTCTCGGCCCTCAGGCACATCGTGGAGCCGTCCGCGTCGTTCTCGTGGACGCCCGAGTTCCTGCAGTACTTCGACGAGAACGGGCAGGACCGTTTCTACAGGTTCAGCGGGTTCGGCTCGACGCCCCGGTCGAAGAAGTCGGTGGGCCTCTCGCTCGTCAACAAGCTGCAGGCCAAACTGGGTTCGGGCGAGTCGGAGCGGAAGGTAGATAATCTCCTGAGGCTCTCCACGTCGACGTCGTACGATCTCAAGAAGGACGACCGGCCGTGGTCGGACCTGGTGACGGGGCTGGAGGTCCGCCCGGGGCCCGCGGTCTCGATGAGATGGAACGCCCGCCACGACGCCTACGACGGCGCGATAGAGAACTCGACCGTTACGGCCACCGTCAACCTCAGTGGGCAGCCCTCCGCGGTGTCGGCGGAACCGTGGGAGGACCGCGTCGCGCAGACGGATTCTCCAGCCGACCAGCTGAGGCGCGAACTGGAAGCTGGGTCAATGAGGTCTCTCCCGGGCGATAGGGCGTGGGACGGCTCGCTGACCTTCCGTTACTCCCGGGGCGCCGATCCCACCAACGCCTCCTACTGGATCGACGGCGGGCTCGCGTTCTCTCCGTCCGAGCGGTGGCGGTTGAACTACTCCCTGCACTACGACCTCGATGAGGGAGAGGTCGCCAGCCAGGAATACACCATCTACAGGGACCTCCACTGCTGGGAGGCCCAATTCACCCAGCGCTATTACGACGGGGAGTGGCAGTACTACTTCCGCATCAGCGTTAAGGCGCTGCCCGAGATAAAGGCGGAGTCGGGCCAGAGGTTCATAGCCCGTTCGGTTCGCTAGCGGCCTGTTGTCGCTGTGTCCACTATATCACACTTGTTCCTGTTTCACAGACAGGCCCATTGCTAGGCGCTTCGCGGACGATTCCTATTGACAAGATGTAGGGTGTGCTGTAGTTTGCCCCCACGTTTTGGGCATTCTTTGTGGAAGCGTTGGCAGGCAAAGGGCTGAGAGGGGGCCAAGGTATGAACAAGGCTGAGCTGATCGAGAAGCTGGCAACAAGAGCAGAAATGTCGAACAGAGCCGCCAAGGATGTTGTTGACGCGCTTTTCGGCATCGACGGTGGCATCATCTCCAGTGAGCTCAAGGCCAAGGGCAAGGTCCAAGTCACCGGTTTTGGTACGTTCAGTGCGCCCCGCCGGCCCACTCGCGACTGGCGGATCCCGGGCACGGACAAGACCAAGCGCGTCGCCGCCCACTACTACCCGAAGTTCAAGGCCGGCAAGTCGCTGAAGGAGTTCGTGAAGTAGCTGCGATCCTTCGTTGTACGAGGATGTCGAGAGAGGCGGGGGATCAGCGATCTTCCGTCTCTCTTCCTGTACCGGACCTTGTGGCGCGGAGACCCGCGACCACGCGGACGCCGGCAGGCGGAGGGGGTTGACCGCTGTCGGAACCGAACGAGGTTGACAGACGCTCCCACTGTGTCGCAGGATGAAGCAGGAGATGATCCTACTCTGGAAGCAGTGGAGCAGAGTAGATTCGAACGGAGGAGCAGATGGGCGAGTTCACCGGGCTTCTGGAGCTTCTGGGCGCCCTGTTCCGCCTCTTCGGGTTGGGGCAGAACGCGATCTTCCCGGCGATCGGGCTTCTGATAGTGTTCTTTCTGATAGCGGTCCCGGTAGGGCTCGCGGCGCAGTCGGGGCGTGTTCGCACCGGCAGGGCCGGGATGACAGGTGAGAGGGGCGTGGCTGTCACGGACCTCCGGCCCGGAGGGCGCGTGCACGTCCACGGCGAGTACTGGAACGCCGTTTCGGATGAGGAGGTGTCCTCGGGTGATGCCGTCGAGGTCGAGTCCGTCACTGGAATGGTCCTGAAAGTGAAGCTGGTCGGATAGGAGGTGCCGTATGGGCGGGATCCTGATCATCGCATTGGTGGTGCTGGTTCTCCTCAAGATGTCGATCTACGTGCTGAAAGAGTACGAGCGAGCGGTCGTGTTCCGTCTGGGGCGGCTGGCCGGCGTCAGGGGTCCCGGGCTCATCCTCGTCATACCCTTCATCGACCGCGTGGTGCGTGTTGGCCTGCGGATAGTCGCGATGGACGTGCCGCCTCAGGATGTGGTGACGAAGGACAACGTCTCCGTCAAGGTGAACGCCGTCGTGTACTTCCGCGTCTTCGAGCCGGACAAGGCCATCGTGGAGGTGCAGGACTACAACTACGCGACCTCTCAGCTCTCCCAGACCACGCTCAGGAGCGTGATCGGCGGCGCGGAGCTCGACGAGCTCCTGTCCGCGCGAGAGAAGATCAACATCGAGCTGCAGTCGATCCTGGACCGCCAGACCGACAGCTGGGGCATCAAGGTCTCGGCCGTCGAGGTCAAGCACGTCGACCTTCCCGACACCATGCAGCGCGCACTGGCGAAGCAGGCGGAGGCCGAGCGAGAGCGACGCGCCAAGGTGATTCACGCGCTAGGTGAGCTGCAGGCCTCGGAGAAGCTGTCCCAGGCCGCCGCCGTGCTGGCCGTTGAGCCCACGTCCATTCAGCTCCGCTTCCTCCAGACGCTGAGTGAGATCGCCGTTGAGAAGAACTCGACGATCGTGTTCCCGGTCCCGATAGACCTCGTCGAGCACTTCATGAAGGGAAAGAAGGATACCGACTAGCCCGAACTGTCAAGGGCCGGGTGGGTCGTCACCACCCGGCCTCTCTGCATCCAAGGTGAACAGATGATCTTGAGCGGGTCCAAGTACCAATGGAAGCTGGCGTCCACGGAACCCGGACTGGCGTCCGACATCAGCCGCGCGGCCGGCGTCTCGGAGCCCTTTGCCCGCGTGCTCGCGGCCAGGGGCGTCGGATCCGCGGACGAGGCGATCCGCTATCTCGCTGCTCTTGATGATCCTCTTCCTGACGCGCACCTGCTGCCGGACGCGGGTCGGGTGGTGGAGAGGGTGCGATCGGCGCTGGAGTCAAAGGAGCTTATCGCGGTGCACGGCCACGACGACGCCGACGGTGTGACCGCGACGACGGTAATGATGGAGGCTCTGGACCAGCTGGGCGCCTCGGTCGTCTCATATATCCCGGACCGGAAGACGGAGGGGCACGGGCTCACCCGCGCCGAGCTGGACCGGCTGCACGGGGCGGGGGTCGGTCTCATCATCACCGTCGACAGCTGCGTCAGCGACAGGGAGTTCATCAGATACGGCAACGAGCTTGGGATCGACACGATAGTCACTGACCATCACGAGATCCCACCGGAGTTGCCTCCCGCCGTCGCCATAGTCGATCCGAAGCTGCCCGACTCACGCTTCCCCTACAGGTTCATGGCCGGCGTCGGTGTGGCGCTCAGGGTGGCCGACCTTCTCATGGACGATCTGCGCGGCGAGTTCGGTCCCGCAGGAGAGAACGTCCCCTGGTACGGGCCGAACTGGCGACAGGAATCGCTCGCGCTGGTCGCCGTCGGCTCCATCGCGGACAAGGTCCCGCTGACGGGTGACAACAGGTCACTCGTGACGCAGGGGCTCGCGGCGGCGCCAGGCACGAACCGCGTGGGCCTGAGGGCCGCGCTGGAGGAGGGACGCCTGTGGGGTCGGGAGCTCTCTCCCGAGGACGTCCGGGATTCGCTCGGACGACTCATGGGGCGCGCCCCGGGCGACTCACCTGGCACACAGAAGGCACTCGACCTTCTGGCGATGCGGGACCCGGACGACGCCCGCGCTCTCGCTGCCTCGCTCTTCGAGCGTCAGTCGAAATGGCGGGATGAAGCTGTGGCCGCGTGGAGGAAGGTGCGCGAGGACTTCGAGCGTGACGGTACCGCCGCGTCGTCGCCGGTGATCGTTCTCGAGACCGATGTGCCGGTCGGCACGGCGGGGTACGTCGCGTCGAGGCTCACCGAGGAGACCGGGCGTCCCGTGATCATGGTCGGCAGGCGCAGCTCGGAGGTGATGGCGGAAGCGAGGGGGCCCGTGGGGTTCAACTTCGTCGATGCCTTCGCCAGCATGCGCGAGCTCTTCATCGGGTACGGCGGGCATCCGCGCGCGGCCGGGTTCTCCATGGTCCCGTCTCAGATGCCCCGGTTCAGAGAGAGAATGGACGACTTCACCCGGTCGAACCCGCCGGAGCCGGACCCCCGCCGGATCGACGCGGAACTCCGGCTTGAGGAGACGACGCCCGAGCTCGGGCGGGAGTTCGAGCTGATGAAGCCCTTCGGTCAGGGAAACCGAAGAGCCGTGCTCCTCGCGTGCCGCGTGACGTCAGCGACACTCGGTGATATCGAGGCGAGAGGTGTGAGGTTCGGGACCCCGGTGAGGATCGGCGAGACGCCGACGGACGTGGTCTTCAGGCTGCGCAATTCCGAAGGCGTGGCGCTCGTCAGCATCCTCGATACGATCGCATCCAGTACATCCGGAGGATGAAAGAGGTGACGGACTCGGACGGAGCGGTGGAGACTGGCCGGCTGTTCGTCGTGGCGACGCCCATCGGCAACCTGGGCGACGCGACGCCGCGTTCGATAGAGATCCTGAGGTCCGTCGACGCGATCGCCGCCGAGGACACCAGACGCACCAGGAAGCTCCTGACGCACTTCGGCATCACGACGCGCCTGCTGTCGTACCACGATCACAACGAGGAGCGAGCCTCACGTGACGTGCTGAAGCGCATCGAGGCCGGCTACGACATCGCGCTCGTCAGTGATGCGGGAACGCCGCTCGTGGCCGACCCGGGCTACCGCCTGGTCTCCGCGTGCGCGGAACGAGGGCTCGAGGTCGTCGCCATTCCCGGTCCCTCAGCGGTGGTCGCGGCGCTGTCGATCGCCGGGCTTCCCCCGCAGCCCTTCCACTTCGCCGGCTACCTGCCCCGGAAGAGCGGTCAGCGCAGGAGTAGGCTGGCCTCCCTCGCCGAGCTTGCCTGTACCGTGGTCTACTACGAGTCGCCCCACAGGATCGCCGCGGCTCTCAAGGACATGCACGAGGTGCTTGGGGATCGGCAGGCCGTGGTGGCCCGCGAGCTGACCAAGGTCCATGAGGAGATCCTGCGCGGGACCCTGGGGGAGCTGTCGGCGATGGCCGAGAGCCGGCGTCTCAAGGGAGAGATCGTCGTCGTGGTTGGATGTCCGGGGAAAGACGGGGGTCGAGGCGGGGTCACACGGGAAGAGGTTGACACCTCGGTTTTATGAGTGCTAAACTGTTATGTTCACGGGGGAGTGTCGTCAGAAGTTCTCCGTTACGAGGTGAGTGCACGAGCATGTCGGCTCGCAGGCTAAAGAACAAAGTCCGTGGATTCCTTGGTCCTACCGCGCGACTCGTGGCCGATCTGGGGATCCCTCCCGCGGCGATCACGTTCGCGGGACTGGTTCTGTCCGTTTTCTCCGGATGGGGCATTGCCACCGGGCATTTTCTGCGCGCGGGCATCCTGTTGATACTCGCGGGTTTCTGCGACATGATCGACGGCGAGACCGCCAGAGCCGGGAACAAGGCGACCGCGTCGGGCGCCTTTCTCGACTCGACGGTCGACCGGTACTCTGAGATCGTCGTGTTGCTCGGGGCGCTCTTCTACTATATGGCCAGGACTCACGCGGCGCCGGAGGTTGGGACCGCAGTGGCGGTTTTCGCCGCGCTCGCCGGTTCCCTGATGGTAAGCTATACGCGGGCACGCGCTGAGGCCGTTGGGACGAGCTGTGAGGTCGGACTAACAGAGCGGCCCGAGCGCATGATCATACTCATCGCCGGCGCGTTGCTGGGCGCCGGGGCCTTCAGAGTGGCGATCTGGGTACTTGCCGTGCTCGCCAATCTGACGGCCATACAACGGATCCGTCACGTCCTGGTCGCCACGAGGGACTGACGGGGCCGCCACTCTATGTATCACTGGGGGTAGCGTTCATGGGAGACAAGAAGAAGGTCAGAGTAGCGATCATTGGATTGGGGAACTGCGCGTCCTCCCTTGTGCAGGGAGTGGAGTACTACAAGAACGCGCCGGTCGATGCGTTCGTGCCGGGACTGATGCACGTCAATCTCGGCGGCTACCACATCGGTGACATCGAGTTTTCGGCCGCGATCGACATCGACAAGAACAAGGTGGGGCGGGACGTCTCCGAGGCCATCTTCACTGGTCCGAACAACACCTACAAGTTCAGCGACGTGCCGGATCTCGGGGTGACGGTCGCGCGGGGTATGACGCACGACGGTTTGGGGAAGTACCTCTCCGAGATCATCGAGAAGGCGCCCGGTCCGACCGATGACATCGTCGAGCTCCTCAAGGACACCGGAACCGACGTCGTGATCAGCTTCCTGCCCGTCGGCAGCGAAGAGGCGACCAAGTGGTACGTCGAGCAGATCCTCGAGGCCGGGTGCGGTTTCGTCAACGGTATTCCGGTCTTCATCGCGCGTGAGCCCTACTGGCAGCAGCGCTTCGAGAAGAAGGGCCTGCCGGTCATGGGAGACGACGTCAAGTCGCAGGTTGGCGCGACCATCGTGCACCGCGTGCTGACCAGGCTCTTTCGGGAGAGGGGAGTCAAGCTCGAGAGGACCAGCCAGCTCAACGTCGGAGGGAACACGGACTTCCTGAACATGCTCGAGCGTTCGCGTCTCGAGTCGAAGAAGATCTCCAAGACGAACGCGGTGACGTCGCAGCTCGACTACGACATCGGTGCGGACAACGTCCACATCGGCCCGTCCGACTACATCCCGTGGCTGACCGACAGGAAGTGGGCCTACGTGCGGATGGAGGGCACGACCTTCGGCGATGTCCCGCTCAACGCCGAGCTCAAGCTTGAGGTCTGGGACTCGCCCAACTCGGCCGGTGTCATGATCGACGCCGTCCGCTGCATGAAGCTCGCGCTCGACAACGGTCTGAAGGGGGCCGTCGAGGGACCGTCCTCGTACTTCTTCAAGTCGCCGCCTACTCAGTACACCGACGACGAGGCCCGACGGGCGACCGAGGACTACATCACCAAGCACGCTCAGAAGGGCTGGTCCTCCGAGGAGAGCACTCCCGAGGACGCTCTGGACGTGCAGCAGCAGGAACTCGTCGAGGAGCTGTCGAGCTAGTCCGAGGGAGCTTGGTTCCCACGCGGCGGCCACGAGGTTCAGACGATCATCTTCGAGGCCGGGCATCGCCCGGCCTCGTTCACACACGGCGCCACGGGGGCTTCTCATGTCTCGGTACCCAGGTCTCTTCATCACGTTCGAGGGCGTGGAGGGATGCGGGAAGTCCACGCAGGCGCAGGTGCTGCTCGAGCGGCTGCGCGCCGACGGCTTGCCCGTGACCCTGAGCCGGGAGCCCGGTGGAACGCCGGTCGGCGAGTGGTGCAGAGAGATCCTGCTGGACACCGGGCACACCGGCATGGAGGCGGCCACCGAACTCTTCCTCTACCTGGCTTCCCGAGCGGAGCACGTCGCGAAGGTGATCATCCCGGGGCTCGAGGCGGGCGAGGTTGTCATATCAGACAGATTCGGCGATGCCAGCGTGGCGTATCAGGGCGGCGGCAGGGGCTTGGGTCCTGCGACCGTGGAAGCGTTGAACCAAGTTGCCACTGGTGGCGTCAAACCGGATATGACCTTTCTCATGGACCTCGATCCCGAGGAGGGCCTGGACAGGCTCGTCAGGGAACGTGGAGAGCACGCGCGTGACCGTATAGAGAGCGAGGTGCTCGACTTCCACAAGAGGGTGAGGGAAGTCTACCTGGAATCATCGAGACGGGAGCCCGCGCGGTTCGTGGTCATTGATGCGAGGCTCTCGCGCGAGGAGATAGAGGCGCAGGTGAAGGCCGCTGTCGATGAGCTCCTCGGAGAGCGGGGCATGCGAACGGGAAGGACACCATGACGAGACGAATGAGAAGAGCAACACCGATTTTGGTCGCACTCCTGGTTGGCGTGCTCGTCGGCGGGTGGTTCGTCGAGCGAGTCAGCGCCAGGAAGGACATCTACTCATACCTCGATCTCTTCACGGACACTCTGGATAAGGTGGAGCGGGGATACGTCGAGGACGTCGACTCGAAGGAGCTGATGTACGGCGCCATCAGGGGCATGCTCGGTTCCCTCGACCCTTACTCCATGTTCCTCGACGAGGATCAGTTCAGGGACTTCCAGGTGTCGACGGAGGGTGAGTTCGGGGGGCTCGGGATCCAGATAACCGTTCGCGACGGCGTCCTGACCGTGGTCAGTCCCGTCGAGGGCACTCCCGCGTCCGACCTCGGTATTCAGTCGGGCGACCGCATCGTGGGCATTGAGGGTGAATCGACTCGCGGCATCACGGTCGACGATGCCATCAAGAAGCTTCGGGGAGAGCCCGGGACGAAGGTCGACATCACGATCCGCCGAGAAGGTGTCGATGAACTCCTCGAGTACACCGTCACCCGCGACATCATCAAGATCGACAGCGTTCCGTACTCCATGATGCTGGACGGTGACGTGGGCTACGTTCGCATTGCCAGATTCTCGCGCACGTCGACCGACGAGCTGTCGGCCAGGCTGGACGAGCTTGAGGACGCCGGCATGAAGAGCCTGATCCTCGATGTCCGAAGCAACCCGGGCGGCCTCCTTACACAGGCCGTCGACGTCAGCGACATCTTCCTGGACACCGGCGAGCTCATCGTAAGCACCAGGGGGCGCATGCAGGGGCAGGACCAGACGTTCCACGCGCGAACTCCCGCCCGGTTCGATCCCGACTTCCCGATCGTCGTTCTCGTGAACGGCGGCAGCGCCAGTGCCTCCGAGATCCTCGCGGGCGCGATCCAGGACTGGGACCGCGGGATCGTTGTCGGGACCACGAGCTTCGGCAAGGGCTCGGTGCAGACCCTGATGAGGCTCAGGCCTCTGACCAAGGAATGCGCGATGAAGCTGACGACCGCCAAGTGGTACATGGCGAGCGGAAGGGCCATCGAGAAGCCCGAGCGGTGGACGGCCATTGCGGACAGCGGTGAGGGGGACGAGGGTGAGGACGTGGAGGAGGCCCGTCCGGAGTATCGCACGGCGGCCGGCCGGATCGTCTATGGCGGGGGCGGGGTGACGCCGGACATCGAGATCGAACCTAACCTGCGTGCGGACATCGTCGTAGACCTGGAGCGGCGCGGGGAGTTCTTCGAGTTCGCGATTGAGTACGCCGTCAGCCACGAGGTTCCGGAGGGCGGTATCAGTGTCAGCGACGCCATGTGGTCGGAGTTCGTGGAGTTCCTCGGGCGCGACGAGTTTGAGTTCGATGCGGCGGTACTCGATGAGCACCGTGATGAAGTCGAGCTCGCGGTCCGCCGCGACATGACCAGAAGGCTGCGCAGCCGCGAGGATGCCTACGTGGTCGCTCTCGAGGGCGACACCCAGGTGACCGGGGCGACCGAGCTGGCCGCGGACGCTGCAAGCCTGAGCGACCTGTTCAAGACGGCCGAGGCGCACGTCCAGTCCGACTAGGAGCAGCCTGTTCGCTGCCGTTATGTAGATTCCAGGTGGTGGGGCGGTTCTTCGGAGCCGCCCCCTGTCATTTCGGCCTTGCCCCGGCGTGCGTTCCTTGACGCTTGAGCGGCAGGGGCAATATACTGCATTCATGCAAATCGGCAGCGTCGTCTACGAGACACCGTTCGTGCTGGCTCCGCTGGCGGGCCTGACAGACAGTCCCATGCGCAGGATATGCAGGCGCAGGGGCGCGTCCATGGTCTGGACGGAGATGGTTAGCGCCGAGGGTCTGGTGCGCGACGGCGCGAAGTCGCACGAACTGCTGGCCTTCACCGAGGAAGAGCGCCCGATCGCGTTCCAGATCTTCGGGGCGCGGCCGGAGGCGATGGCGGGCGCCGCCGCGAGTGCGGCCGCGCTTCGTCCCGACGTCATCGATATCAACGCCGGCTGTCCGGCGAAGAAGGTGGTCCGCGGTGGTGCCGGCTCGGCGCTCATGCGGGAGCCTGCTCTCCTGAGGGAGATAGCGTCGGCGGTCGTCGAGGCGGCCGGACGACCCGTCACCGCCAAGATACGGAGCGGTTGGGACGCGGACTCGCTCAATGCCGTCGAGGTCGCCGTCACGTTGGAGGAGTGCGGCGTGTCGGGCGTGGCCGTCCATCCCCGGACGCGCGCGCAGGGTTTCAAGGGGGCCGCGGACTGGAGCGTGATCCGGGACGTCGCGAACGGCGTTTCCATCCCGGTCATCGGGAGCGGCGACGTCAGGACGGCGGCGGACGCGCTCAGGATGCTCGAGACGACCGGCTGCGACGCCGTGATGATCGGACGGGCCGCCGTCGGGAACCCGTGGCTCTTTCGGAGCGCGGAGACGCTTCGGCGGACGGGCGTCAGCGCCGAGCCGGCCACGCTCGCGGAAACGCTGGCGACCGCGATAGAGCAGCTGAACCTCATGGTGGAGGCGAAGGGAGAGCACCGCGGCGTTCTGGAGATGCGCAAACACCTCGTTGCCTATCTTCGGGGATTCCGCGGCGCCTCGCACCTGCGGGCCGAGCTCGTGAGGATCGACGGCCACGCGGCCGTTCTCGAGCGGCTGCGCTCCGCCATGGATGAATACACCCCGTAGCGCCCTGGTCCAAAGCATCGAGGGAGGAACAGCATGGATCACACCAGCAGCACATGGGGAGCCGGAACGGGGCGACCCGCCCCGCGAGGCGTCGGGCCGCGGCGGGCGAGTCTCGCCGCTTCCGTCGCTATCATCGCGGTGCTGCTCGCTCTGAGCGGCTGCGCGCTTCTGCCGTCCAAGAGCGGCAGCGGCGCCGGTACCGTCGAGATCGTGACGCACAGCGTGTCGTCCGGCGAGACACTGGCCTCCATAGCCGACGACTACTACGGCACACCGCGTGGGGCCGGCTACCTTGCGGACGTGAACGACGTCGAATCCGACCTTGTTCTGGAGCCGGGCGTGCTCATCGACGTGCCGGTCGGTGAGGAGGACATCGAGCGCTACCGGCGGCGGACCGAGGCGAAGATACTCTACAACCGCGGAACGATGCTCGCCGACGCTGGTAACTACGCGAAGGCGCAGGAGGAATTCACCGCCGCTCTGCGGACGGACCCCCGTTTCGTGGACGCCGGGTACAACCTGGGCGTCGTGCTGCTCGCGATGGGCGATCCCGAGCGCGCCGTCGCCATACTGGAGCAGGTGCTCAAGGCCAGACCTGATGAGCCGCTGTCCGAGTTCGCGCTGGGGAAGGCCCACTTCGACGCCGGACGCGTACGTGACGCGCTCAGGCACTTCGATCGTGCAGTGGAACTCGACCCCAAGCTTGAGGACGCGCGGTTTGCGCGTGCGGTCGCCCTGCTCAAGCTCGGGGAGCGAGAGGAGGGCATCTTCGCGCTCGACCTCTACATTCGCGAGTTCCCGGACGGTACGTGGATCGATTCCGCCCGCGCCGAACTGGAGAAGATAGCGCGTGCCGTGAAGGAGACCACGCCTTGAGCGCACCAGCCTTCGTCCACGAACGGGGCCGCACTTGATACGCTTCAGTGACGTCTCTCTCACGTACGGCTCTTCCGCCACGCCCGCGCTCAGCGGCATCGATCTCACCATTGAAGCCGGCGAGTCGGTCGCGGTCGTTGGGCCGAGCGGCTCGGGGAAGACCAGCCTTCTTCGACTGATGAATGCTCTCATCGTTCCCACCGGCGGACGCGTGACCGTGAACGGGCTCGTCACCAATGACCCGTCCAGCGTCTGGGACGTGCGCCGGCTCGTGGGTCTCATCTTCCAGAACCCCGACAACCAGCTGGTCAGTACCACGGTAGAGCGGGAGCTCGCCTTCGGGATGGAGAACCTCGGGCTCGTCTCGCAGACGATTCGCGAGCGTGTGGAGGAGACTCTTGTCCGGTTCCGTCTGCAGGATCTCAGGGACCGCGCTCCTCACCGCCTGTCGGGTGGGGAGAAGCAGCGTGTGGCGATAGCGGCCGTGCTCGCAATGCGCCCGGCGTGCCTGCTTCTCGATGAGCCGACCTCGCTTTTGGACGCGGCGGGACGGCGCGAGGTCTGGCGGATGCTGGAGGAGCTCCGCGCCGACTCGTCGAAGACCGTCGTGCACGTGACGCAGTTCCCCGATGAGATAGGGTTGTCGTCGAGAGTGCTCGTCGTGTTCGAGGGGAAGGTGGTCTTCGACTCCACACCCGCTGAGCTCTTCGAACTGGACGAGGAGCTGAGCCGATGGAGCCTCAGGCGTCCGGCGACCATGGACATCGCCCATGAGCTGCGCGATGCGGGCTACGCGATACCGGAGGGCATCTGGACACTCGACGGGCTTCTGGACGCGCTCGCGCCCGGGCACGGAGGCTCCGCATGAGGATCGTCCTCAGGGACGTCACCGTTCGGTACGACGCCGGCCTCCCGTCCGCGACGACGGCGCTCTCAGACATCGGCCTCGTGGTCGAGCAGGGAGAGTGCGTCGCCGTGATCGGGCCCACGGGGTCCGGGAAGACGACCCTGCTCGAGGTCATGGCCGGGCTCTCTACGCCCACTTCGGGCGTGGCCACGATCGAGCCCGCCGGCGCAGCGCGCAGCCTCAGAGACGCCGTCGGACTGGCCTATCAGTTCCCCGAGTCCCAGTTCTTCGAGGAGACGGTGTTCGCGGACGTCGCGTTCGGGCCGGCGAGGCAGGGGCTCGCGGAGTCCGAGATTCGCGTCCGCGTCGATGCGGCCCTGTCTCGCGCCGGGCTTCCCGCCGACAGGTTCGGCGAGAGGACGCCGCTGTCGCTCTCGGCAGGCGAGAAGCGCCGGGCGGCCATAGCGGGCATTCTCGCCCTCTCGCGTCCGTTCCTTCTGCTGGACGAGCCGACGGCGGGGCTCGACCCCACGACTGCGGACAGGATCGGCGACCTCGTCCGGAACGAGGTCCGGACGGGGAGGGGCGTGGTCGTCGTGACTCACGACCTCGAGTTTGTCGAGGCGGTGGCGGCACGCACGGTGGTCGTAGGCCGCGGGACCATCCTGGCCGACAGGACGACGGCCGGCGCGCTTGCAGACGCCAGCCTTCTGGAGGGACTCGGGCTCGAACCGCCACCCCGCTACGCACTGATGGACCGGCTCAGGAGACTCTCGCACCCCGAGTCTGACAGGATCAACCTGGTTCTGTCGGCTCCGCACGGTGCCGGGGACGGCCGGCAGAAGCCCTGAGCCGCGGCGCTTGCGGAGCGGCGGCGCAGATGATAACGTCAAGGTCCGACTATGAAGACGGTTCCGGCAGTTCTCGGAGGGGCGGAATGAAGATTTGCACGAAGGCCCGTGTCATGGATGCGGACGACGTCAGAAGGGCCATCACGAGGATCGCACACGAGATACTCGAGAGAAACGGGGGCGTGGACGCTCTCGCCGTCGTGGGTATCCAGACACGAGGGGCGTACCTTGCCAGGAGGATCGCGGACCAGATAGAGAGCATCGAGGGTGTCGCCGTGCCCGTTGGGATCCTCGACATCACTCTCTATCGTGATGACCTCCAGAGCATTGGCGATCAGCCCGTCGTCAACGAGAGTGCCATCCCGTTCGATATCCAGGGCAAGGTGCTGATCCTGGTTGACGACGTGTTGTACACCGGGCGGACCGTGCGGGCCGCTCTGGATGAGATCATTGACTTCGGACGGCCGAAGTCCGTCCAGCTCGCCGTCGTCGTCGACCGCGGGCACCGCGAGCTGCCCATACGGGCCGACTACGTGGGCAAGAATGTCCCGACGTCGGACAGCGAGGCCGTGGCTGTCTGCATCACCGAGAAGGACGGCGCGGACGAGGTGCTGATACAGGCGGTCGAGCCGTCCTGAGATACGCTGACTTGCCCCGAAGACAGATTGTGCTTCGTGTGGTGATGTCGGAAGGAGCTGTCGGAACGGTGTGGAAGAGATACCTCATTGCCGTCCTGCTGGTCACTGCTCTGAGTTTCCTCGCGGGATGTGTCTACTACAACACCTTCTACCACGCACAGGCCGCCGCGCGTGAGGCGGAGCTGCTGCGCGAGTCCAGCGCGCCGGACGCACCTCCCGGACCCGCGGAGCGGGAGCTCCTGGAGCGTGTGGCCGAGAAGTGCGGCCGCGTGCTGCAGCTTTACCCCGACTCGAGCTGGGCGGACGATGCGCTTCTCCTGCTGGGCGAAACCCGCTACTACCAGGGACGGTACGAGAGCGCCGAGCGGCGTCTGACCGAGTTCCTGTCACTTCATCCCGACAGCGAACTTCTGCCGGAAGCCGAGTACATGCTTGCCTCCGTGCTGCTCGAGCGCGGCAACGCCGTCTCTGCCGAGAGCTATCTGGAAAGGCTTGCGCAGGCGTCGCCGCCGCACGCGTTCTCCGACGACGCTCTGGTTCTCATCGGGAGGGCGAGGAACTCCAGGAAGAAGCACACTGAGGCGACCGAGGCTTACGAGCAGGCTCTGGAGCGCTTCCTCGGGAGCGACCGCCGCGCGGAGATACGATTCCTGAGCGCAGAGAACTACGAGGACGTAGGCGATCTCGATGCCGCGGCCGAGCAGTACGCCCTCGTGCCGGGTGAGCGAGGTGGCAGACATCTGGCGTTCGAGGCGCGGATGCGGCTGGCGGAGGTCGACCTCGTGCGCGGGCGTTCCGAGGAGGCCCTGGAGGTTCTCGCTGACCTCGAGAGACGGACTGATGACCGCGACGAGCTGGACCGCGTTCTCCTTCTCGTGGGGAGTGCGCTCGAGGCCACGGGCGCCGTGGATGACGCGATCGCCACGTACGAGGGCATATCGGTGTCGCACACGAAGTCCGAAGCCTCCGCAGAAGCCCACTATCGGATCGGGCTTCTGCAGCGCGACTACTACGAACTTCTGGAGGAGGCCATCGCGTCCTTCAGGAAGGCGAAGGACGAAGCTCCGCGGAGTGATGTGGCGGAGCTCGCGAAGGACGCGGTGGAGGACATCGACAAGCTCGAGGGTCTCCTCGCGATAATCACGCGGACCGATGAGGAGAGTGAGGAGGGGCGCGTCGGGGGAGAGGACGAGCGTGCGCCGGAGCCGGGGGACACGCCGGAGCAGGTCGCCACGCCGTCCGGGGTCGTCGACGACACAACTCTGCACGTGACGCTCCTTCCGCCGCCGGATCAGATCGCAGACGGAGCGGACACGACTGCCATCGACCTCGCCCCGGGCAGCGCGGACACGGGTGCCTTCAGGCCCGCCGTGGCCGCTGTGGACACGACCGGCATCGAGTCCGCCGTGGCGACCGCGGACACGACCGACATCGAGTCCGCCGTGGCGACCGCGGACTCGACCGACATCGAGGAACCGGAGGACGAGATCGCCATCGCCAGGTTCCGGGCCGCCGAGCTCTATCTGTTCCGTTTCGACGACGCCGAGCGGGCGCGAACCTACTACGCGTCCGTCATCGAACATCATCCCGAGAGTTCACTCGCGCCCAAGGCGGCTCTGGCCATCGCCTGGATCCTGGAGACAAGATGGGAGGATCTGGAGGGCGCGCGAGCGGTGTACGAGGCAATCCTCGTCGATTACCCCGATTCGGATTTCTCCGCGGCGGCGACCGAGGGCCTCCAGCGGTTGGTCTGGAGCGGTTCTGACTGATGCTGGCTTTCCCGGTCGACCGGTTCTCGATCGGAACCGACGGCTGAACAGCCGGGGAGACTGCGCGTGTTGATTCGAAGTGTGTCCGGAGTCCGTGGACTGATCGACGGAGAGGTCACGCCTGACGTGGCTCGCCGGTACGGCGGGGCGTTCGCGGCGCAGACTCCCGGCGACATCGCCGTGGGCTGGGATTCCAGGTCCGGCGGAGACGTCCTGAAGAACGCCGTCGCCGCCGGGATCATCGAGGCGGGAGGGCGCGTCGTCGATGTCGGCGTGGTTCCCACACCGACGGTGGGCGTCATCGTGAGGCGGCGCGAACTCGCCGGTGGCGTCGTGATCACCGCCAGTCATAACCCCGAGGAGTACAACGGGCTGAAGTTCTTCTCGCGGCGCGGAGTCTTCCTCGACGGCGAGGAGGTTGGAAGGCTCTTCGCTGCTGTCGATGCCGCGGCCGAGGCGCCGATCGGCGCCCCGCGCGGTGCGCGCGAGCCCGACGCTTCCGATACGCGCCGGGTGGACGATGCCGTGGAGGAGCACGTGGCTGTCGTCCTTGCCTCACCGTTCGTGAATGTCCCCGCCGTGTCTGCAGCCCGGCCGCGCATAGTGGTGGACTGCGTCAACGCCGCCGGGTCGGTGATCCTGCCGAGGCTGCTCCGCGAGCTCGGCTGCGAGGTCGTCGAGGTCTACACCGACACGAGCTCGGGGTTCCCGCGAGGGGCCGAACCGATTCCGGAGCATCTCGAGGCGTTGAGCCATGCTGTCGTCGCGGAGGGTGCTGTCGCGGGTTTCGCCTGCGACCCCGACGCGGACCGGCTGGCTCTGGTAGACGAACGGGGAGTTCCCATAGGCGAGGAGTTCACACTGGCCATTGCCGCGCGCGTCGTTCTCGATATCAAGCGGGGCCCGATCGTGGCTAACATGTCCACCAGCCAGATGATGGACGACCTCGCACAGGAGTTCGAAGTGCCCATCCACCGGACACCGATCGGTGAGATAAACGTCGTTGCGAAGATGGAAGAGGTGGGCGCCGTCGTAGGTGGTGAGGGAAACGGGGGCGTCATACTGCCGGACGTGCACATGGGGCGCGACTCCGCCACCGCGGCGGCATTGGTGGCCTCGGGCATGGCGATGGGGGAGTCCGGTGCCGTGTCTGAACTTGCCGCCCGATTCACGCACTACTTCTCCGTGAAGAGGAAGCTCAAGCTCGACTCCGCCACGCGCGAGGGCATAATCGAAGCGATGAGGAAGGCCTTCCCGGACGCGGAACTTGATCTCAGGGACGGGGCAAAGATAGCTTGGCCCGACCGCTGGATTCACGCTAGGATGTCCGGTACTGAACCCGTCGTTCGCGTGATAGCCGAGGCGGCTCGCGAGGGCGACGCCGATAGACTTGTCAGAGAAGCCATCTCTGCTGTGACCAGCGCGGCGGGAGGGGCCTGATCATGTGTGGAATCATCGGGTGTGTTACCAGTGCCAGGGACGTCGTCCCGGTCCTCATGGAGGGCCTGAGGCGTGTGGAGTATCGCGGATACGACTCGGCCGGCATCGCGGTCGTGGGCGAGGGTAGCCTGGGCGTCAGGAAGGCGGAGGGGAAGATAGACGAGCTGGCCGGTCTTCTGGAGCGGAGTCCGGTGACCGGATCGACCGGCATCGCGCACACGCGCTGGGCGACCCACGGCGAGCCCTCCGAGGTGAACGCTCACCCTCAGACAGACGCGAGCGGTCGGCTGGCCGTCGTGCACAACGGCATCGTCGAGAATTACCGTTCCCTACGCAGATCGCTCGAGGAGGACGGCCACGTCTTCAGTTCGGAGACCGACACGGAGGTCCTGGCGCACCTCATCGGCACCTACTACGAGAGTAATCTCGAGGCGGCCGTGCGCGCGGCCCTCTCGAGAGTGCGCGGGGCGTACGGCATAGCCGTGATCCACGCGGACGAACCGGGCGTCCTGGTCGGCGCGCGAAACGGCAGCCCGCTCGTGCTCGGTATTGGTAAGGGAACGTACTACGTTGCCTCGGACGTCGCCGCTATCGTCAGGCACACGAGGGACGTCGTCTATCTCGACGATCTGGAAGTCGTCGTGGCAACGCCGGAGGGTTTCTCGACGACGACGCTCGAGGACGAGCTGGTGACCAAGGACGTTGAGAAGGTCACCTGGAACATCGATACCATAGAGAAGAACGGGTTCCCCCATTTCATGCTGAAGGAGATCTTCGAGCAGGAGAGAACCGTTCAGGATGCGGTTCGGGGGCGCCTGGTGGAAGCCGCGGGAGACGCCTTTCTGGGCGGGCTTCGCGAACACCGCCGCAGTCTGGTCGCGGCGAACCGCATCATCATCATTGCGTGTGGGACGTCCTGGCACGCCGGGCTCATCGGCGAGTACATGCTCGAGGACGTCGCCCGGGTCTCGGCGGAGGTCGAGTACGCCTCGGAGTTCCGCTACAGGAACCCCGTCATCGGCCCAGGCGACGTGGTGATCGTTCTGAGCCAGTCCGGTGAGACCATCGATACGCTGGCGGCGATGAACGAGGCGCAGCGCAGAGGCGCGATCGTGCTCGGGGTCGTCAACGTCGTCGGATCGACCATAGCCCGGCAGAGCGACGGAGGCGTCTACACGCACGCCGGACTCGAGATAGGAGTGGCCTCGACGAAGGCGTTCACCTCGCAGCTGATGGTCCTGGCCGCCGTGGCGCTGACCATCGGCCGGGCGCGAAGCGTGTCTGTCACCGAGGGACGGGAGATAGTCCGTGCGATGCGGGCGATACCAGGTCAGATTCGAGAGATACTCGCTGGGAGCGAGGCCATCAGAGAGATAGCCTTGACCTACGCGAAGCACTCGAATTTCCTCTACCTCGGCCGCGGGTACAACTTCCCCGTTGCTCTCGAGGGCGCGCTCAAGCTCAAGGAAATATCCTACATCCACGCGGAGGGCTATCCCGCCGCGGAGATGAAGCACGGTCCCATCGCACTGATAGACGAGAGCATGCCCGTTGTCGTCATCGCTCCCCAGGACGTCTTCTACGAGAAGATCCTCTCGAACATGCAGGAGGTGAAGGCCCGCGGCGGGAGGATTCTGGCCATCACGTCACAGGGTGACGACCAGGTGAAGAACATGGCGGACGACGTCATCGAGATTCCCAGAACCCTGCCGCACCTGACTCCGATCCTGTCGGTGATCCCGCTGCAGCTTCTCGCGTACCACATTGCCGTCGAGCGTGGCTGTGACGTCGACCAGCCGAGGAACCTCGCGAAGAGCGTGACGGTGGAGTGACGCCGCAAGGACGGGCCGCGGCATGTCCGCGCCGGTGAAGGCGGGCGACGAGCCCGGGTCAATCACGGAGACTGCTCTTGTCCAAGGAAGAGATCTACAGGCTGACGCAGAAGGTGCGCTGCTCCGGCTGAGCGTCGAAACTGGGTCCGGAGGATCTGGCTAGCGTGCTGTCGAAGCTTCCGCCTGTCGTCGACCCGCGGGCGATGGTCTCGTCCGGTACCGTCGACGATGCCGGTGTGTACCGCCTGAGCGACGACACGGCGCTCGTGGTCACGCTGGATTTCTTCACGCCCGTCGTGGATGACGCGCGGGACTACGGGCGTATCGCAGCCGCGAACTCGCTCTCAGACGTTTATGCGATGGGAGGAACTCCGCTCGTCGCTCTCAATATCGTCTGTTTCCCGGACGGAGAGCTTCCGATGCCGGTGATGACGGAGATACTCCTGGGAAGCAACGAGAAGGTCGTGGAGGCCGGCGCTCTGGTGCTGGGCGGTCATTCGGTCAGCGACCGTGAGCTCAAGTTCGGACTGGCGGTAGTGGGCACGGTGAACCCCGGGCGGGTCGTGTCGAACGCCAACGCCCGCGTCGGGGACGTGCTGGTACTGACGAAACCGATCGGAGTCGGCGTGCTCGCCACCGCGCTCAAGGAGGACGAGCTGCCTCCCGAGGGCGTCGCGATCATCACCGAGCTCATGGCCACACTGAACAGGGCGGCTTCTGAGGCGATGCTCGAGGCCGGGGCGACGGCCGCGACCGACGTCACGGGATTCGGCCTGGTCGGACACGCCAGCGAGCTGGCGGACGCGAGCGGCGTGACGCTCGAGATCGCCGTCCTTGACGTGCCGCTCGTCGAGGGTGCCAGGCAGGCCATCGAGAGAGGGCTGGCGCCGGGAGGTCTGTTCTCGAACCAGCACTACTACAGCACGTTTGTCGAGTCCCGGACTCGGGCCGACGGGCGCACGGTGGAACTGATGTATGACCCGCAGACCTCGGGCGGGCTTCTGGTCGCTCTTCCCGAGGGCAGCTACAGCGCGTTCGATCGTGCGCTGAGCGCGAGAGGTGGTAGTAGCCGGGTCATCGGACGTGTTGTGGACAGAGCGGATCGCGCAGTGATCCTGACGTAGGCGGGCCGAAGCTTGGGCTCGCCCATAGGATGCGTCCGGCAGCGAATTCGCGTGGGGATGGATAGGTCCTGGTGGGCCTCGAGGGCTTCAAACCCTTTGTCTGGCGGCTGATCCCGTCCGGGGTGGGTTCGATTCCCACACATTCCCGCCAACGTTTGTCCGAAGGTCGCAGTCTAATTCACACGGAAGGGACTGTTCAATGCGAGCTCTTGTGCTTCTGTCCGGCGGGCTTGACAGTATCCTGGCGGTGCGCCTTCTGCAGGAGCAGGGCATCGAGGTGATCGGTATCAGCTTCGTGTCCTCGTTCTTCGATGCCGAGAAGGCCGAGAAGAGCGCCCAGGAGGCGGGCATCGAACTTGTGGTGATCGACATCAGCGAGGACATACTCCGGCTGATCGAGGCTCCCAAGTACGGGTTCGGGAGGAACATGAACCCGTGCATCGACTGTCACGCTCTCATGGTCGGGCGCGCGGCCGAGCGCATGAAGGAACTGGGAGCGTCGTTCATCGCCACCGGCGAGGTGGTCGGCCAGCGGCCGAAGTCCCAGATGCGTTACGGCCTCGAGGCCGTCGAACGGGAGGCGAATATCAAGGGGTACCTGCTCCGCCCGCTCTCCGCGAAGCTGCTTCAACCGACGATCCCGGAGACTGAGGGGTGGGTCGATCGAGAGAAACTGCTTGGGCTGCACGGACGGACGAGGAAGCCACAGATGGGGCTGGCGGAACGCTTCGGCGTCAAGGAATACGAGTCGCCTGCCGGAGGGTGTCTTCTCACTGACGAGAACTTCGCCCGGGCCATGCGCGACCTCAAGGATCACGAGGGGCTGAGCGACCCCGGGGTCAGGCTTCTTTCGATCGGCAGGCAGTTCAGGTTGTCCGATCGGGCCAAGCTCGCCGTCGGGCGGAACCACGCTGAGAACGAGAGATTGTTCTCGCTCGGTCTGCCGCATGCGCTCTACGTCAAGGCGATCGGATGCAGGGGCCCCGTGGGTGTCATCACCGGTGCGCCCTTGCCTGCGGACGAGCAGCTTGCGGGTGGGGTGGTTGCGAGGTACGCTGATACGGGTGAAGCCGAGAGCATCACCGTTGAGATCAGGAGCGACGCCGGGGCGCGCACGGTGGAGGTCGTGCCTCTGACGTCGAGGGAAGTCAGGGGGCTGGCGGTCAAGTGATGAGGCGCGCAGGAATTCGGGCGGTAGCCGTAGCGGGCATACTGGCCGTGTCTTTTCCGGCGATCTCGGGAGCGGTGGGCGACAGCACGCCGTCGCGTCAGGGTGGTCCTGACACGACCGGTGCAAGCGGGCCCAGCGGCGCGACCGCCATGACGGCCTCCGCGGTGTATCCGGGGCTGGGACAGCTGCTGAACGGGACGGAGTACAAGGCCGCGATCGTCTGCGCGGTGGAGACCTTCCTCGTGGCCGGCCTCGTTGTCGAGGACCGGCGCGCGCGGAACTCATTCAGACTCTACAAGCAGACGAGCGACGAGCGGTACTACGACGAGTACTCGAAGCACTTCGACAACAGGCAGACGCTAGTCTGGTGGGCCGCCATCGCGGCGCTCTACGGTCTGGTGGACGCCTACGTGGACGCGCATCTGGTGGGCTTCGATGACCCCGCGGTCCCTCACGTGGAGAGTTCCTTCGGAGGGGACGGCGCAGGCGGCGGGGAGTTCCGCGTCGGCCTGGCATTCAGATTCTAGACTGAGAAACCATGAGGCTCGCACTTCGAGCGGGCGAGGAGGTAGGCAGGATGGGGAAGAAGGCGGGCACATCTGCGAAGAAGACAGGCACATCTGCGAAAAGGGCCAAGCGGAAGAACGCCTTCCGCGATTTCGTCGAGACGGTCGTCACCGCGGTCGTGCTAGCCCTCATCCTCAGGGCCTTCGTCGTCCAGACGTTCAGGATCCCATCGGGCTCGATGGAGGACACTCTGCTTGTCGGCGACTTCCTCATCGTCAACAAGTTCATCTACGGCATCAAGGTCCCGTTCACCGACAATCGGCTGCCCGGCATCCGGGAGCCGCGCTATGGCGACGTCATCGTCTTCCAGTATCCGAACTCCGACCCGCGTGCCCGGAAGGAGAACTACGTCAAGCGCTGCGTCGGGACCGCGGGAGACATCATCGAACTCAAGAACAACGTCCTCTACCTGAACGGTGAGCGGAAGGACGAGAGCTTCATCAAGCTCAAGCCGCCGACGCCGCGCTGGGCCGACTACGGGCCCATCAAGGTCCCTGAAGGGTCCCTCTTCATGATGGGGGACAACAGGAACTGGAGCGCCGACAGCCGCGACTGGGGCTTCCTGGACACGACCCACATGAAGGGCAAGGCCCTCGCCATCAACTGGTCCTGGGACGGCAAGACAAAACGGCCGCGCTTCGAGCGGCTCTTCGACGCCATTCGCTGACGCCACAAGAGCTCCTATCCCGCGCCCCTTTCAGCTTGACACCCGACTCGCGTCGCGTTATCTTGCGCCTTAGCACTCTTATAAGGAGAGTGCTAAGGACGAGTCGCAAGGAGCGAGCCCGGCGTGCACGGAGTCGAACTTACCGACAGAGAGAGCACCATACTGCAGTCGGTCATCGAGGGCTACGTCAAGGAGGCGAAGCCCGTCAGCTCGAGTGCCGTCGTGCGCATGAGCTCGGTCAGCCTGAGCTCCGCCACGGTCAGAAACGTCATGCGCGCGCTGGAAGAGAAGGGGCTCATACTCCAGCCTCACACCTCCGCCGGGCGCATTCCGACGGACCTGGGCTACCGCTACTACGTCGACAATCTGGTCAAGCCCGCCGGTCTGACTCCCGGTGAGCGGAAGGCGATCGGAAACGAGCTTGCCAAGCTCGTGCACTGTGACCTCGCGACCGTACTCGCAGGGATATCTCACATGGTCAGTGAGGCCTCCAGGGAGATGGCCGTCGCGGTCGCTCCCTCCGGAGGGGGACAGGTCATCGAGCAGGTGGCGCTCGTCGCCATCGGTGCGGGCCGGATCATGGCGGTCGTGGCCACGGACGTCGGCCCGACACGGACCGCCGTTCTTACAACGGACGGCACGTTCCACAGGACCGAGGTATCGAAGGCAGCCGACCTTCTGAACGAGTGGCTGCGCGGCGTGACGCTCTCCGAGGCTTCCGCAACGATCCTCAAGCGGTTCGCGGAACAGGACCCGGCGCCGGATGGGTGGTTGGGCGGACTGCTGGACGGAGTTCGCGTCTTCCTGAGCCCCGGCGGAAGCGAGCGCATCCACTACGAGGGCGCCCGCTACATCTTCCGTCATCCGGAGTTCTCGACCGATGCGTCTTCGCTGGGGGAGATCCTGGACAGCGAAGAGACGCTCGCCGACGTCGTCCGCGGCCCGGTCAGAGCGGCCGAGGTGCGGGTGGTCATCGGGGCCGAGAACGTCTGCAGCGGCATGAACCGAATGTCCCTTGTAGCGGGCACATACAGGATCGGCGGCGTAGTGGGCCGCATGGGTGTGATCGGACCGACGCGGATGAAATACCCGAGACTGATAGGTCTTGTCGGGTACTTCTCGAAGGTGCTCGACGACCTGCTCGCGGAGTAGGCACTATACCCTACGACTGAGGGAGTTCGACTCACAGATATGACGAAGAAGAAACGGAAGGAAGAGGAACAGCCGGATGTGACGCGCGACCCGTCACACGATGCCGGCGACGCGGCGCTCGCCGGGGCACCGGGTCCCGACGGCCGGAGGGTTCCGGCTGAGATCGAGGACCTGAGGGCCGAGCTGGATGAGAGCAACGGCAAGTGGCTGAGGGCTCTGGCGGACCTCGACAACTACAGGAAGCGCGTGGAGAGAGACAGGCGCAGGTGGTCGGGGGCGGCGCGCGAGGAGATAATCCTCGACCTGCTCGACGTCGTGGATAACTTCGAGAGGGCGCTCGCCTGTGAAGACACGAATGGCTCTTCCACGGGCGGTTCCCTGAGAGAGGGCGTCGAGCTCATTCTCAAGCAGCTGGCGGACGTTCTCAGGAAGCACGGCGTAACGCCGATAGAGACTCGGGCGTGCGAGTTCGATCCCAACTTCCACGAGGCCGTGGGCCACGTGGAATCCGCCGAGCACGACCCGGATCACGTTGTCGAAGAGACCCAGAGAGGGTATCTGCTGGGAGATAAGCTGCTTCGCTGTTCGAAGGTCATCGTATCAAAGTAACGTAGAGGGCCTCGGGTGGTGCGCCGCACGACGCGCGCACCGGGACGGGCGCTACGCCCGTCTGCTTGCGGCCCTAAAGGAGGACACACTGATATGAGCAAGGTCATAGGAATCGATCTGGGTACGACGAACTCGTGCGTGGCAGTGATGGAAGGTGGTGAGGCCACCGTCATCCCCAGCCCAGAGGGTGCGCGCACGACGCCCTCGGTCGTCGCGTTCACGAAGAAGGGTGAGAGGCTGGTCGGGCAGGTCGCCAAGCGTCAGGCCGTAACGAACCCGGAGAACACCATCTCCTCCATCAAGCGCTTCATGGGTAGACGGTACAATGAGGTGAACGAGGAGATGGGGCTCGTCCCGTACAAGGTCTCGAAGAACGACGCCGGCGACGTCAGGGTCGAGGCTCTCGGCAAGTCGTATGCGCCGGCGGAGATATCGGCGATGATCCTGACCGCCATGAAGAAGGCGGCCGAGGAGCACCTGGGCGAGAAGGTCGAGCGTGCCGTCGTCACCGTTCCGGCCTACTTCAACGACTCGCAGCGGCAGGCGACCAAGGACGCCGGGAAGATCGCCGGCCTCGAGGTCCTTCGCATCATCAACGAGCCGACCGCGGCATCGCTCGCGTACGGGCTCGACAAGAAGGGGCAGGAGAAGATCGCCGTCTATGACTTCGGCGGCGGGACGTTCGACATCTCGATCCTCGAGATCGACGAGGGGCTCGTCAAGGTGCTGGCCACCAACGGCGACACGCACCTGGGTGGCGACAACCTCGACCAGCGGGTGATGGACTGGATCGCCGACGAGTTCAAGAAGGACAACGGCATCGATCTCCGCGGTGACGCCATGGCTCTGCAGCGGCTCAAGGAGGCGGCCGAGAAGGCCAAGTGCGAGCTGTCCTCAACGCTTGAGACCGACATCAACCTCCCATTCATCACGGCGGATCAGAGCGGTCCGAAGCACCTCGTCATGAAGCTGACCCGCGCGAAGCTCGAGTCCCTGGTCGGGGATCTGGTCGACAGGACGACCGGGCCGTGCAAGAAGGCGCTGGCGGACGCCGGCGTCGCCCCCGCCGACATCAACGAGGTCGTGCTCGTCGGTGGGACGACACGCATGCCGGCTGTTC
>JAUWCJ010000178.1 GCA_030609365.1 Candidatus Eiseniibacteriota bacterium
TGTCGTGCTCAGCCCCGAGCTTCACCATGCCCTCCGTCGACGCGACGAAATCGGCCATCTTAACGACGTCCGGCGGGCACTCCGGGTGCACGACGATAGGGGAATCCGGGTGCGCGGCGGTCGCGACGACCACGTCCTCAGGAACGAACATGTCGTGCACGTAGCAGTAGCCGTCCCACGGGATTATCGTCTTGCTCGTCTGCGAGGCCACGTACGCAGCGAGGTTCCTGTCGGGAACGAAGAGGATCTCGTCCGCGTCCAGCGACTCGGCGACGCGCACGGCGTTCGACGACGTGCAGCAGACGTCGCTCTCGGCCTTCACGTCGGCTGACGTGTTCACGTAGCAGACCACCGGGGCCCCGGGGTGTTCCGCTTTGAACCCTCTGAGCTCTTCGGCCGTTATCATGTCGGCCATCGGACAGCCCGCGGACAGCGACGGCAGAACGACCTTCTTAGATGGATTGAGTATCTTCGCACTCTCGGCCATGAAGAGCACACCGCAGAGAACGATGAGCTCGGCGTCGCTGTCCGCCCCGAGCTGTGCGAGAACGAGTGAGTCACCGACTTGGTCCGACACTCTCTGGACCGCGTCGACCTGGTAGTTGTGGCCGAGGATGACGGCGTTCCTGGTGCGCTTGAGTTCCTCGCAACGCGCAATGAGCTCCGGCTCGGACATTCTTGCGTACTCCTCAAACCTCATTGCTTCCTCCGTCTTGAGAGAACTCCGTCGAGAACCTCCACCAGGAGATCCTTCCCGCGGGTGACCTCGATCTCGATGCCGAGCGCCACGAGGGGAACGCGGGACCGCCAGGGCCTTAGCCTCACGGCATCCTTCTCGGTGGTCAGTATGGTGTCCGCGCCGACCTCGCGTGCGGCCTCGACGACTACTTCGACGTCGTCCCCGGAGTAGTCGTGGTGGTCCGGCAACGCCAGACGCCCAAGGACGTTCATCCTGAGCTTCGCGAGCGTGCGCTCGAAATCCGACGGGTCCGCGATGCTCGACAGCGCCAGGCAGCCGCGCTCCCTGAGATCGGCAGCTCTGACGGTGTCACCGGTGCCGACATCCCAGAACTCCACCGGCTTCATCCTTGTCTCGACGACCGGTGCGGACGGAACCAGCGCTCCCAGCGCCTCAACGACCCGTTCGGGACCGCCCGCCCTGTCGCATCTCGTCGCCACCAGGACACCGGCGCGGCCGACACCGGAGGGGTGCTCGCGCAGGGGACCGCCCGGAAGGAGGTGTCCGTTCCCGACGGGGGCGGCGGCATCCACCGCCACGATGTCCAGGTCCCTCGCCAGCTGCACGTGCTGGAAGGCGTCGTCCAGTAGTATAGCATCTGCTCCCAGTTCTTCCACAGCGAGTCGGACGCCCAGACGACGTCGCTCGGAGACAACGATCGATACGCCTTCCGCCAGAAGCGCCATCATATAGGGCTCGTCGCCGGCCTCGCGCCACTCGACCAGGGGACCCTTGCCCCGGGAGACCACGACGGTGCCTCTGGAGCGGCGGCCGTATCCGCGGCTCACGATGGCGACCTTGCGGCCCTCTCCCTCCAGAAGCCTGGCAAGGTAGACGGTCAGGGGCGTTTTCCCGGCACCGCCGGCCACGATGTTCCCCACGGAGACAACGGGGACGTCGAAGCGAACGGGTCTGAGCGCCCTGAACCACAGCGACACCGCGGCGCCGATCCCGTACGGTACCGACAGGAGAACAAGCACGCCGGCGACGGCCAGATTCAGCCCCTCGGGCTCTTCCCGACCCATCGCGAGTTCCCGCCACCAGTTGGTCACCCTCGCCAGCCCCGTCAGGGCCGCGGGCTCTTCGCTCAGCTTCCGGCTGGGGTCATCCTGACGCGCCATCAAGCACCCCGATCGATTCCAGGAATCCGACAGTCCGCGCGGTCGCGCCGCGCCCCTCGGCCACCGCCTCAAGCGCGTTCGCCGCCGCTTCGCCGCGCGCGTTCGCGTCAGAGAGAAACCGTATGAGCTCGCCGGCAAGCTCACCATCGCCGGCGACCTCGACGGCCGCTCCGGCGGACAGGAGACGAGCTATCGAATCGCGGCAGGTCTCGGTATGCGGGCCCACGACCACCGGCACTCCCTGCGCGGCCGGCTCCAGCGGGTCGTGACCACCGTAGGGCGCGAGCGTACCCCCCACGAAGGCCACAGAGCCCGCGGCGTAGAGGCGCGTCAGCTCGCCGGTCGTATCGACCACGGTCGCCCGGGCGGCCGCACCGCCGTTGCGCGCCGACAGCAGCGTCGACTCGATACCCCGAACGGCGAGCGCCCTGACAACGTGCTCGACACGCTCGAGGTGGCGCGGCGCGACGATAACGCGCGTGCCGGGGAATCTGTCCACCACCGCCCCCGCCGCCGCGGCCACCGCACTCTCTTCCTTCGACCTCACACTGCCGAACACGACAACGGGCGCGTCTCCGGGAATCCCGAGGGAAGACCGGAGTCCGACCCGCTCGCTGTCGTCCAGCGGGGCCGAGAGTTTGTCGAACTTCATGTCGCCAACTACCGTCACGCGCGATCGCGCGAGTCCCAGTTCTCGGAAGTGCAAGGCGTCCGTTTCAGACCGGCACGCCGCGAAGGAGAGGCAAGACACGACGCCCGGCAGCGGAGACCCGATCATCTTGTATCGCCTCAGGCTTCTCTCGGACAGCCGCCCGTTGACCATGCCGACGGGCAGGCCTGCCGCAGCGCTCTCGTAGATGGTGTTCGGCCAGAGCTCGGTCTCTGTGAGAAGCAGAGCGCGCGGACCGACGGAACGCAGTGTGCGCCGCACCGCCGCGACGAAGTCGAGCGGTGCGAACGAGACCGTAGCCTCGTCCAGCGAGCGCGCCGCCACGGCACGCCCCGTGGGCGTGACGACGGTGAGGAAGACACCGGGGGCGCGAACCGCGAGCTCGCGCGCGAGCGGCGTCACCGCGGCCACCTCTCCGACGGAGGCCGCGTGAAGCCATACCGATCCCGCGGCCGCACGCGGCGTCCGACCGACCCGCTCACCCCACGCCCGGTTACCCGTGCCGCTCGCGAGCGCCGCCACAGAGACGGCGACGGGCCAGAGCG
>JAUWCJ010000114.1 GCA_030609365.1 Candidatus Eiseniibacteriota bacterium
GATATGGCATGTCAACGGGATTCGGGTTGCCGGAAGGCAACGCATGGGTACATCGTGACCCACCCAGTCGGGGAGCACTTGCGTGGCGGGTTCCCCTCTCATCTGCTATTATTGTGTTGTAGGTTCACATGCTGCGGGCACGGGCAGACCGCAGTACACGGGTGGCCCACCCGCGCCCCACCAATCACACGAGGAGGTGCTCTCGTGAAGGCGCTGCTCTCGGTTCTCCTCACCTCGGCACTCGCCGCGTCCATCGTAGCCTCTCTGGCCGTCGCCGCGCTCGCCGCCGACGGTTACGTCGGCTGCAATAATTCCAATAATGTCATTCCGTTCGATGTGCTGACCTACGTCATCGGCACGCCCATCCTCCTCCCGGGGACCAACCCCTATCCGTACGATGCGACCATGACACCCGACGGCACCGAGGTCTGGGTGCCGGACTCGTCAGGGGACCGCGTGGTCATCATCGACGTCGCCACGAACGCGATCACGCACACGATAATGGTAGGTGAGAACCCGAACTCGGTTGTGTTCACCGACGACGGCTCCACTGCGCTCGTCAGTGCGCGTGACGGGGACTACGTAATGGTCATCAAGACGTCCGACTACTCCGTGACGGACAGCCTCCACGTCGTGACAGGCTCGGGAGGGACCTACGACGGCCCCGGCAACATGGCGCTCGACCCCGTCAGCAAGAACATCTACGCTGTTGACTGGTACGACGACACGCTGTTTGAGATTGCCCCGGACGCATCAACCGTCCTTCGCACGGCCGATGTCGGCATGGAACTCTGGCAGCTCGTCGTCGATCCGGAGGGACAGTACATCTACGTGACCGATCGCGAGACCGCTCAGGTGCGAGTCATTGACCAGGCAACGTTGACCGAAGTGAGAACCGTGAACGTCGGCAGTGACCCGTGGGGCATCGACGTCACGCTGGACGGTTCCAAGCTCGTCGTCGCGTGCGAGGACGATTCGAACGTGTACGTCATCGATACGTCCGACTGGTCGACGACGATCGTTGCGCTCGACGCCGGCGCGGACCCGAGGGACGTCGACATCCTCGACTCCGAGCTGCACGCCTTCATTGCGGGAGGCTCCATCACCGCCACCGACCCCGTCTATGTGATAGAGCTCGTCGGCAACACGCTCATGTCAACCATCCCGGTGGGCGGGAACCCCAACTGCGTAGCGGTCCAGCCGCAGGTGACCTCAGCGGACGTCGGAGTCGCCGGTGAGACGCTCGAGACACCCATCCGGCTGGGGTGCCATCCGAACCCGTTCAATCCGAAAACCACGATCGCGTTCTACATGCCGGAGCGGGGCGCGATGGAGCTCGCGGTCTACGATGTGAGCGGCAGGCGGATCGCGCTGCTCGAGCGCGGCACGATGGGCGCGGGCGAGCACCGCGCGGAGTGGGACGGCCGATGCAGCAACGGGAGCCCGGCGGCCACGGGTGTTTACTTCATGCGGCTCCGCACGCAGGATGGCTCGAAGACCGTCAAGGCGGTCCTGTTGAAGTAACGGCGGCCGGCCGTGCCGGACGGTCAGCATGGCGGCATCGCCGCAACGGTATGGCATTCCGGGAGGAAAGCGTATGCCTACGATCCACATAGTGGGAATGACGTGTCAGCGCTGCGTCGCGGTCGTGGAGGAAGCGCTGGGCAGGGTGGACGGCGTGAGGGACGTGGAAGTGAACCTTGATTCCGGGACCGCCACATTCAGTGAGGAGAAGCCCGTCGACATGACGGCAGTCAGGCAGGCCGTCGCCGACGCGGGGTACAGAGTCGCGTAGGTGACGCTAGGACTCCCGCCTTCCAGGCTTCTGACAGACCTTCCCTCGCCTGATGAACGATCCGAGCTCGTGGGACCCCACGAGCTCGCGGTCTTTCACGACCCAGTACCCTCGCACCATCGTGGACACCGGCCACCCGGTTACCTCTTGTCCCTCGTACGGCGAGTAGTCGGAATGACCGTGCAGGACCTCCGGCGTGATGCTCACCGGCAGGTCCGGGTCGAATATGACGAGGTCGGCGTCGGTCCCGACCGCGAGGTTCCCCTTCCCCGGATACAGCCCGAAGATCTCCGCCGGCTGCATGCACAGCCTGTCCACGAGGTCGCGCTCCTTCATACGACCCGCGGACACACCGAAGTGCCACATGAGAGGCAAGAGCGTCCCGACGCCGGGAAGCCCCATAGGTATCCGGCGGAAGTCGGACGCGTCCTCGTCCTTGTCGGCGGCGGTGAACTCGCAGTGGTCGGTCGCAATGACCTGGATAGACCCCTCGTCCAGCGCGTCCCACAGGTTCTCCTGGTGCTCCTCGCTCCGGAGCGGAGGGCAGGTAGCGTAGCGCTGACCATTCGGGTCGGACAGTTTCCCTTCATCCAGCAGCAGGAAGTGCGGGCAGGTCTCAGCGTAGACCTCCAGACCCAGCTCAAGCGCCTCTTCGATGGCCTCGACACCCTCGGCCGTCGAGACGTGAACGATGTAAACGGGCGCGCCAGCGTCGTACGCGGCCCGCAGCACCGCTCCGATGGCCTCCCCCTCGACGTAGCTCGGGCGGCTCGCCGCGTGGTCGGCAGGCGAGAGCTTCCCCTCCTCCGCCAGACGCTTGATCTTCCGTTCGATGATCCACTCGTTCTCGCAGTGCACCTCGATGAGCCCGCCGTGCTGGCCGGCAGCCAGGAGCGCGCCGTAGAGCTGCTCCTCGCTGCTCTTGAGTCCCGAGGACGAGTACACCGTGTATGCCTTGAAGGACGGGATGCCCGCTTCGACCATCTCCGGTATCTCGTCGTCCCGTCTGTCCTCCCAGTTGACCAGTGACGCGTGCAGCCCGAAGTCGATGTGGCAGTTCCCTTCGGCCTGTTCCTTGCGCTCCTCGACGGCCTCGGAGAGAAGTTGCCCCTTCTTCGGAGTGACATACGTAATGATGGACGTCACGCCTCCAAACGCCGCGGCGCGCGTGGTTGACCGGAAATCCGAGGACACGTGGCCGCCCTGGTCAAGAGAAACGTGGACGTGCGGGTCGATGATACCCGGCAGGACGAGCTTCCCGGAAGCGTCGATGACCTCGGCGCCGTCGGGCGGCGCGAGCCCCTTCCCAATTGCTGCGATCCGACCGTCCTCAATGAGGATATCGGCGTCGTATGAGTCGATCTCGGTGACGAGCCTTCCGCCTGTGATCAGTGTTGTCACGCGCCACTCCGTTCGGAAGAACGCTCCTGGGACTTCACGAACGCCGCGACGGCCGTCGCGAGTTCGTCCTCGTGCCCCCAGTAAGCGTGGTTCGCACCGCGCACGATGACGCTTTCCACGTGAGGTGCTGCGGTCGCCATCTTCTTGATGAGCGCCGCGGCCTCCTCAACCGGCACGTTCACGGCCTCCTCAACGTCACCGTAGGTCACGAGTATCGGACACGGTATCGACGCGAGCCTGCGGTAGTCGCCTTCGCTACCCAGTCTGAACGGGAAGATGTCGGTCGCCGACGGGTCACCGAACATGCTGACGAACGTCGCCGCCGTGAAGGGGACGTCGCGCCCGGCCTCGAGGAGCGCATCGCCCTTTCCGTCGCTCACGAGCGCCCGGGCCTGCGCCACCACCTCTTCGAGGCTCGCTCCCTCGCGATCCTCCTGAAGGCCGAATATGTCGGGAGGAGAAATCAGAATGAGACCGGCGCATGCCGGATGGCCGACCTCGGAGAGGTAGTAGACGATCTTCGAGCAGCCGAGGCTGTGCCCCTCGAAGTAGATCTCGTCGTGCCCGCGTTCGGCCAGGAACGCAGCACCTCCGGACACGTCGTGAACACAATCCTCTATGATGTCTTGCGTAGAGCCGCCGGGTGCGTAGGTCGTGTCGACGCCGCTGCCTTTCAGATTGTCGGAACGGTAGTCGTGACCCCTGTTGTTCGTGACGAGAAACGCGACGCCTTTCGCGAGCACGGCGTCACAGACGGAGGCGATGAAGCGGTTCTCATAGAAGTTGCCTGCCAGACCGTGAGTGTGCAGGATGGCCCGCCTCGCGGTACCGCCCGGCGGGGCGGCGTAGAGACCGACGAGTTCCAGACCGTCACCCGCTTCGATTCGTACCAGCTCCGCGTTCACACCAACACCTCCGCGTTCACACTAATGCCACCGGTCCTGCACCAATTCCACCGAGCAGCGTTTCCGGCAGTAGCGGGCCCGTCGTTGCTATGCGTGGGCACGCCGTGCTGAGCATGCCTGGGCGCAGACCCCTGCCTGCCATTCTATCCGAGAGATAGAGCGCGCTCAAGGAAGCTTGTGATGTGCGGGCAAGGAAATCGGGGATGCGCAATGCAGAACGGGGCCGAGCGAGTTCGGCCCCGGGTAGCGCTCCATGCGGATTGGACGGGACCGGGAGGGGAAACCCGGCCCCGTCCAGGGGATCGAGCTACTTCAAGAGCGTCATCTTCCTGCTGTCGTGGAAGTCAGGCGCCTCCATCGTGCAGAAGTAGACGCCGCTGCTTACCGTCTCGCCCTGGTCGTTCAGGCCGTTCCAGATTGCCTGGTGGCGGCCCGGCTCGACCATTCCGTCCACGAGCGTCGTCACTGCGCGACCTGCCACGTCGTAGACACGGATGGTCACCTTGGACTCGTGAGGCACGTGGTAGGCGATCTTCGTCACAGGGTTGAACGGGTTCGGGTTGTTCTGGACCAACCTGAAGACTACCGGGAGCTCGTCGCCGCTCTCGAGGCCCTCAAGATCTGCCGTCAAGTCGTTGTTCTCGACACCGCGCAGCTTCGCATTAGAGAACACGACCGTGTAGTCCTCCGACACAGGCGTGAACGTGAGTCTGACAAGCTCTCCCGACCCACCGATCGTTACTTCCGTACCCAAGATGGCCAGGTCGACTGTGACCATGCCCTCCTCGGCCCCGTGCCAGAAGAACACATCACCCAGTGACGAGCTCATCTCCTCGCTCAGCCGAGCCGACACGAACCCGAGCTCCGCCGTATCGTACGTGAGAACGGCAGAGAGACCCTTCACCTGGTCCACGTTCCCCGAAAGCACGAGCGACACCTCGACTTCACCTGAGGCAGCCGTAGGACTCTTCTCCACCGATAGCGCCAGCTCCTGCGTCGACTCAGGCAACGGCAGGAACGGAACCACCCGGGGACTCACGCCCCCGTAGTTCATCGCAAAGACCATCAGGTCCTCGTACTGAACGATGTCGTCTGGCTCAGGAATGCCGAACCGACTGCCGTCATCAGTCGGACCTACGTCGCACTCGGCGTAGCCCGGTAGCCCACCCGGCGGCGCAGAACCGTAATCACCTCCCAGCTTGTCGAAGTCCCCAACACCTACCCGGCCGTCGTAGCCCCAGCTACCCAATCCGTCTGCCACGTCGCCCAACCAGTAGTTCGTCGAGCGATCCTGGGCTCCGGCGTCAGCCGGACCGTAGTTCAGGGCCATATCGACCGCGAACGCACCGTAGTAGTAGATGTCCCGCTCGGAGCTGCCAGAGTTGTAAGTAATGGTGTAGCTCGTGCCAGTGCCCTCCCAGACGGGTGCACTATCAAGAGCGTCCGGCGGGTACACGGGAGCATCGCCCGTGTAGTTGGGGTAGTCACCCCACGCGTTGGAGAGGATCGTCACCTGGTAGAAGTTGCTATCCGTCCCGCTCGGGTCGTTCCACGTGAGTTCCGCCTTGTTGTGGCCCGGTGCCGCGGCGAACCCCGTTACGGCCGTCGGTGGCGTGGTGTCCACCGTGATCTGGTCCGTCCCGCTCCCGCTGTTCCCATCTCCGTCCTCGGCCGTCACCGTCACGGTCTTCAGTCCGTCCGAGCCGAGCGTTACGTCAGCCAGCGCCACCGTCCATGTAGCCGCGTAGCTGACGTAGCTCTCGGCAGGCACCGCGGCCCCACCTCCATCCAGAAGTCCCGAGAAGTCCGCTGTGATGTCGGAGGCCTCGAGTGTGTACATGTCGTCCGTCACCGTCGCCGTCAACTCCAGGTCGTCGGTGTCCTTCGCGTACTCATCTGTATCAGGCAGCGTCAGATTCGCGATCTCGACACCCGTAATCGTCGGTGCCGTCGTATCCGCAACAACCGTCGCTGCCCCCCGAGTTATTATCAGGCTCGCATCCGCCCTACCGCCGCCGGAACGTACTTCCCAACCGATGGCGCTGACCTGGAGCCGATCGAACACATTCACTGCCACGCCGGCGGTGCCGTCTGGCACCGATTGGTCACCCGCGGTGTGTGGAAAAGGATTGTCCGACAAGCTGTAGCCCTGGACGCTGTCGAAGTCCAGTTTCACTATCGCCGTTTCGCCCACCGGAATGAACATCTCATCCGACTTCCAGAACGTGTCGTTCGCCAACGTGTTGCTCGGCGCCCCACTGGGCCCCGTGAAGCCGGTATTCACAAAGAGCGCGACCGCCACCGAACTCGGACCTTCGTTGTGGAACGACAGTGAATAGCCGGGAAACCACCCGAAGTCACCGCTCCCGTGCGACCCCGGTCTCTGGTCATAGTCTCCCACGGAGTAATCGTCCTTGAGTCCAGTGGCATTGTCGGGAGAGAGTCCGGTGTATTCGAATCGAGTTAAGTCCGCGCTCAGGATCGTCCGGGTGACAGACGCGGGACCGTAAATCGGATTCGTGAGCGTGCTCTCCGAGCTCTGCAATATGTCCGCCGACATCGTGAAGTAGCTCGAGCGAAGCGGGTGAAGCCAGATGCGACTCGGAGCCGAGTCGGCAAACGAGACCTGATAGGCGCTGTCTGGAGAGAGCTGCCCTCCGTACAGCCTGATGGACTTGTAGTGGGGTTTGCCGTAGAGATGTTGGTTGTTGTCTCCCAGAACGTTGGGGCTCACTTCGTACCCGAGTTCCCCCAACTCGTTCTCGGGGCCGTCGGGCCAGAGCGCCGAAGTTCGCGTTTGGTGCTGTTCGAAAGGTGTCGTCCCGGCTGCCAGCTCGGTATCCGAGCCGTATAGCGCCAACTCCACGTGGTCAATGTCCGTCTCCGGCTGAAATGTCCAACCGGCGCTGTCGGAAAGCTCGTACCAGCTGCCTATCGAGACTACCCGCTCCGCGCCCGGCGATACGCTCGCCATTTGAATAGTGTGGGTGGAACTCGTGTTCGGAACGATCAGCGCGTTCATGCGTGCTGCCTCGGCCGCGATTATGGCGCAGGTACTTGTGTCTTCCGGGTAGTAGACGCCGAAGCCGTCGTAGTCCTCGTAGTCATCGTGATAGAGGATCCAGAAGTTCGACCCGCCCGCAGCCTCGCCCGCCTGAGCGGCTAGGTAGATCTCGTCATACCAGCCCTGGTAGAACTGATTCCGCGTTTCAATGGGATGCGGCTCCCCGAATTCCTCGAGAATCACTGGCTTTCCAAGAAGATCGGTGCTGTCGTCGATGTGATCTCTCACCCACGTCATGGACTCCGCGTAGCTCGTCCCCCAGTGGGCCCCCCAGTCGTGTACGCACGCGAAGTCAATGGTCGCGACAGCGTGGTGCGGAATGAAGTCACAGCCCGTCGATGACATCCAGCTGCGCAGATTGTGTGCGGGGCCGGCGGGTCCGTAGAAGCCCTCGGACCCGGTTGTCACCAGGTGTGTCGAGTCGACGCTCTTGATGTAGGACGACATCTCGACGACCCACGCCTCCAGAGTCGCTCCGGTGGGGTCGGACTCGCAAC
>JAUWCJ010000013.1 GCA_030609365.1 Candidatus Eiseniibacteriota bacterium
GGTCGTCGAGCAGATGGCCACGCAGCGAGAGGACTTCCTGACGGGCTGCGCCGCGAACGGAATCCCCGAGAAGACAGCGGTCAAGGTCTTCGACCAGATGGAGTTCTTCTCCGGGTACGGCTTCAACAAGCCTCACAGTGCCTGTTATGCGGTGCTGGCGGTCCGAACCGCCTATCTCAAGACCCACTTCGCGCCGGAGTTCATGGCGGCGACCCTGACGAGCGAGATGGACAACTCGGACCGCGTCGTCGTCCTGACGGGGGAGTGCCGCAGGCTGGGAATACGCGTGCTGCCTCCGGACGTCAACGAGGGGCACGTCGGGTTCCGCGCGACGCCGCGTGGAGACATCCAGTTCGGTCTTTCGGCCGTCAAGAACGTGGGACGTTCCGCGGTGAAGTCGATAGTGGCCGCCAGGCGCGAGCACGGTTCGTTCGAGGACATCTTCGACGTGACGAGCCGCGTGGATCTGAGGCTCGTGAACCGCCGCGTGCTCGAGAGCCTCGTGGCCGCCGGCGCCTTGGACGCGCTTCACGGACATCGGGCCCAGCAGTACCAGGTCGTCTCCGCCGCTCTGGATCTTGGCCAGAGGATGCAGCAGGAGAGGGACTCCGGGCAGACGTCGCTCATGGACATGCTGGAGACCGACGCGGGTGAGGACCTGCGGCCCCGGAAGCTGCCTGAGGCCGCGCCGTGGTCGGACGGTGTCGCGCTTGCGAAGGAAAAAGAGGTCCTCGGGATGTATGTCTCCGGTCATCCACTGGCGCGCTACGAGAAGGAGCTCCAGATGTTCGCCACGGCCGGCACGGCCGATCTGCCGGACATGGAGGACGGGGAACCCGTCCGGCTGGGCGGCATCGTCACACACGTCAAGACCACCACGGACCGCAAGGGTGAGCTGATGGCGTTCGTCACGCTCGAGGATTTCTCCGGCAGCGTGGAACTGGTCGTGTTCTCCAGCATCTACGCCAAGAAGAGCGAGGTTATTCGCCGCGATGCTGCCGTGATAGTCGACGGGAAGGTCTCGACCAGGGAAGACGAAGAGCCCAAGGTTATTACGGCGGACGTGGTCACGCTGGCCGGTGCTCACAGCAAGTTCGTTGAGAGAATGACGATCAGCATCTCATCGGTGGGTTTCGAGGATACAATGCTCGAGAGCTTGAGGGACCTGCTGCTGACCCATGGTGGCCGGTGCCCGGTCGATATTGTCGTGAAGGCCGCATCCGGCGAGAGCGTCATGATCTCTACGGGTGGGATCCGGGTAGAGCCCTCGAGGGAGCTCCAGGACCGGCTCGAGGATATCGTCGGTGAGTCGGGCGTCGCTCTGACGGGCTCTGTAGCGCCTGCAAGGGTGCCCGACCCAGGTTTCTAATTGACAGCCTGGTCGGCAGTTGCTATATTTCGCGGCAGGATCTCGGAGCGTTTTCCGGAAGCTTGGAGGGTCGGTAAGATGCGTCAGATTGGAGCTCTTGCGGCCCTCTCGTTGCTTCTGATCCTGGTCCCTTCGGTCGCTGCGGGTTACGGTGATTCGTTGACCCGGCTCGTGGACGTCCAGACGGCTCACACTCTGCCTCGGGCAGCCTATTCGCTGCGCGTGAGCGTTGTGCCCGAGGGCGGCGTCCGGATCGGCTTCGCCGTCGGGGCCACCCCGTACGTTTCGGCCGGGGTCAGCTACGGCGCCGGGAACGTCATAGGTTCCGGCGAGCCCGACTGGGACGACGAGATCGAGTTCGAGCTGAAGATCCGGCTGGCCGAGGAATACGACATCATGCCCGGCCTGGCCATCGGATACGATTCGAGGGGCCACGGCGCCCAGATGCCCGACGGCGGCCACGAAAAGGCGTCCCAGGGCCTGTACGTGGCTGCGGTCAAGACCGCGCCGTTCTCCGAGTTCTGGCAGTTCCACGGCGGTATCAGCAGGACGCTGGAGATCGAGAAGGTCAGGCCGGACTATTTCGTCGGCGTCTCGGCCAGGTTCTCGCAGGAATTCTCAGTGCTGGTCGAGTACCAGCTCGGAACTACGAGGTGCGACGACGGCTCGAACGACAAGACGGGCTATCTGAACGCGGGGCTCAGGTGGATCTTCGCGGGCCAGATTGAGATCGATCTCTACTTCAGGAATCTGGTCGGCCCGAGCGGTTCGCCGGAGCGGTCATCGAGGGCGCTGGCGTTCGTTTTCTACGACAGCTTCTAGTACGGGGGCCCTGCGCAGGTTGCGAGGCCCTGTGACCCGGTATTCCCGGGTCCCTTGAAACGGAGCGGCGACTATGGCTGGATGGCTTGAGTTCGAGAAGCCACTTCTGGAGCTGGAGTCCAGGATCGATGAGCTCAGGAGCTTCGCCGACGGTCAGAACATCGACGTGGCCAAGGAGCTTTCCAGGCTCGAGGTCAAGGCGGAGGACCTCAGGCGCCAGATCTACGGCAAGCTCACGCGGTGGCAGGTCACCCAGATCGCCCGGCACCCACGAAGGCCTTACACCTTCGACTACCTCAGAATGCTGGGCATCGACTTCGTGGAACTGCACGGCGACAGAAGATTCGGGGACGACGGTGCCCTCATCGGGGGGCTCGGTTTCTTCGGCGGGCGCAAGGTAGTGATCATCGGGCACCAGAAGGGGCGCGATACCAAGGAGAACATCCTTCGCAACTTCGGCTCCGCCCACCCCGAGGGTTACAGAAAGGCGCTGCGCCTGATGAGGATGGCCGCCAAGTTCGGGCGTCCGATCATCTCGTTCGTGGACACGCCCGGAGCGTGGCCCGGAATAGGAGCGGAGGAGCGCGGGCAGGCGGAGGCGATCGCCCGCAACCTGCACGAGATGTCGCGGCTTCCGGTCCCGATCGTCGTTGTGATCATCGGCGAGGGCGGGAGCGGGGGAGCGCTGGGTATCGGCGTCGGCGACAGGGTGCTCATGCTGGAGTACTCGGTCTACTCGGTGATAACGCCCGAGGGGTGCGCCTCGATCCTGTTCAGGGACGCCGCGCGTGCCGCCGAAGCCGCCGAGGCGATGAAGATCACCGCGCGCGACCTCCAGGAGTTCGCTGTGATCGACGAGATCATTCCCGAACCGGGTGGGGGTGCGCACAGGGATCCCGAGCGGACCGCCCGGCACCTCGGCGAAGCGATAGAGCGTCATCTGACGGAGCTCGAAGAGCTGTCACCTGCCGAACTCGTCCGTGGGCGCCTCGAGAGGTTCATGTCCATGGGGGAGTACAAGGAGGGGTAGCGTTTGACCGCTATTACCCACCTGGCGGTTGGGGCGGCGGCGGGGTCGTTCACGGATAGCCAGGCCGGGGCGGCGCTCCTGGGGCTTGTGAGCCACGTGCCGCTCGATGTGCTGCCACACTACGAGTTCGAGAAGATGTGGGTGGAGGTGGCGGTCGTGTCGGCGGTCTTCGCGGCCATGCTGGCGGCCGGGATGGGTCGCACGGGTATCTTCTGGGGAGCCGTCGGGGCAGTGGTTCCGGATATCGAGAACCTCCTCTGGAAAGTGGGAATTCTGCCTCGCGAGAGGAAGATCTTCCCGGGGCATTCGCCCCGCCTTTCGAGGATCTTTCCACACGGCAGGTCGCTCGGACCCCGTCATGCTCTGACACAGGTCGCGATGGTCTGCGCGTCCGTCGCGGTTGTCTTCCTGTCAATGCGCGGGGGTGCGAATTGACAGTGTCCACGGGAGCGAACTGACAGAGGACTGAACACATGAAGTTGTCCGCCTTCACCAATGCAAAGCTCGTCAACCTGGCGCTGCCGGCCGGTAGCAAAGATGAGATCCTGTCGTCGATGGCAGGACTGATAGCGAAGTCTCCGAGTGTCACGGACGGGGACCAGTTTCTGACGGACGTGCTGGCAAGAGAGAAGCTCGTGACCACCGGTGTGGGCTACGGCGTGGCCTTCCCTCATGCCAAGAGCACGGCGGTCCGGAACGTGGTGTTCGCGTTCGCCAGAACCACGCAGGACGTGCCATTCGACGCTCTTGACAGCAATCCGGTCAGGCTCATATTCCTTATTGCGGCGCCGAAGGAAACCGAGCCCTCGGGGGTGTATCTCAACCTTATGGCCAGGTTATCATTCCTGATGAAGGATGAGGGCAAGCGGAGCGCACTGCTCGCGGCCGAGTCTGTTGAGGCCGCGTACAAGATTTTCGATTCGGTAAGGTAAGCCGTCAACCCGGACCGGGCACGCTTCCTCGTGGCGCCGGTCGAGGCCTTCCCTTAGGAAGGGCGACCAATGGGCCTGAAGGCCAGAGACTACATGACCACGGACGTGGTCGCGGTAGGGCGGGCGGCGAACGTGGCTGAAATCGCGGCCCTGTTGAAGAAACACCGCATATCCGGCGTCCCTGTAGTGGACGGGGACAAACGCCTCCTCGGCCTGGTAACGCACGAGGAGCTCATCAGCATCTTCGTTCCTCATTACCTCTCGATGTTCGATGAGCTGGCCTTTCTTGACGACCTTGGTGAGATCGAGGCCCAGACTATGGCCGAGATCGAGCCGACTCTGTTTCTTGCCGAGGACATCATGGCAACCGACTTGATCACCGCGGGGCCCTCGACTTCGATCATGAAGGTCGCCGCGCTTTTGATTAACAGGAAACTCATGCTAATTCCCGTCGTCGATGATGATGGGCGTGTCGTCGGGGTCGTCAGCAGGAATGACGTGAGCTCTGCCCTGACGGGGGCAGCATCGGAGGAGAGCTGATGGCCCGGAAGCACTTGCCGGCCATGGGGGCGGCGCTCGTCGCCGTCCTTCTGATTTCTGGCGCATACGCTGCCGGACCCACGGTGGTGTCCTCGAGCGAGAAGGGCGTCGTCGTTGTCTATCGGGCCGGTGAGGTCGTGCACGGTCGAGTGACCATCGGGGACAGCGAGTACACGACTCTGTATGCTGAGGGCGCGGACGGAATGGGTATTGCCGGTGCCCCCGACGTGCCCGTCGTGCGCCTGACGCTCGCCGTTCCGGACTGCCGGGACATCGAACTGGCGGTCTCGACGAGCGGGAGCTCCACCCGACAGGGCGTCAGGGTCCTTCCTGCGCTCACGACGGTCGAGGTTGGAGAGGGTGACGTCAGCAGGTACGAATACATCGAGGGCGAGCCGTACGGGCGCGAGGGTCTCTGGCCGCCGGCGGCGGCGTCGATGACCGAACCCCGGTGGCTGTCCAGGCAGAGAGTAGTTCACATCGAGTTCCATCCCTGTCAGGTCGATCCCGTGTGGGGCACGTCCGTCTCGCACGATGTGATAGAGGTGTCCCTGACCTTCCACGGTGTGCGTTCCCACACGCCGCCCCGAGGCACGTCCGAGCGATGGGAGAGGCTCTATCGGTCGGTGCTCGCCAACTACGAGAGCGCCAGAGCGTGGAGGACTCGTCCCCGCCCCGCGAGGGGTCGCCCGGACGAGTACTTCGACACGTCTTTCAACTGGCTCAAGCTCTCGGTGGACAAGAGAGGGATCTACGCCCTCGAGTACGACGATCTGTCGGGGGCGGGGATCGACCCGGACGCGGTCGACCCGGCGTCGATCCGCGTGTTCACGGGGACCGGGTTCTCGCTTCCTCCCGACGTCACCGACGCGCGTCCCGACTGGATGGATGAGTGCACGGTGGCGGTTGTCGGGGGTGACGACGGCGTGTTCGATTCCGGCGACCGTGTGGTCTTCTATGCCGTCGGCACGGACGCCTGGGCCGACGAACTGATGCTCGATTCACCGGAGGAGCCGTACTACGAGAACCGTTTCGCCGGCACGGCCGTCTACTGGATGACCTGGGAGAGTGAAGGGACCCCCTTCGCCGACCCGCCTCTCAGAATGGAGGTCGATGATCTCCAGGACGACCCGAGCCCTGTTGTCGTGACCGACTACCGGGCGAGGGAGCACTTCGAGGACAACAGGTACGAGTTCCAGGGCCGCGGCGACAACTTCTTCATGTACGAGATGAAACTCCCGCGCCCCGAGCACCGGTACTTCCACGAGAGGCTGACGCACGTCGTCACCGATTCCACCGGTCTCCTGAGAGCGAGAGTCGACGGCAATTCCATCAGCAACATCGCGGATCCGGACCACATCGTGTACTTCTATCTGAACGACGTCGAGGCCTTCATCGGGGAATGGGACGGCTACACGACCCTCGTCTTCGAGACCGACGACCTCCCGTTCAGGGACTACCTTCCACAGGAACCCGGGTTCGACTACAACACGTTCGACGTGTTCGTGCCTCGTGTCGACACCCTCTACACGCACGACACCATCCTCATAGACTGGTTCGAGTTTGAGTACTGGCGCACACTCTGGGCGGACATGGACTCCCAGGACGGCGTCAACGACGACCACCTGGCCTTCGGGAGCTCGTTCCGGACCGGAGTGATCGAGTACGTGCTGGACGGCTTCGAGACCGATGACGTCTCCGTGTTCAAGATCGTGGACCGCTACACCGTCCGCACCGTTCCCGGCGTCACTACCACCGAATCGTCCAGTGGCTACGGCGCGACCTTCCAGGACGACGTGACTGACACCACGTCTTACCTGGCCGTCTCGGACGGAGGCTACCTGACGCCCGGCATCGAGAGGGACGTTCACGAGGGACTGAGGTCCGATACCAACGTCGACTACGTGATGGTCGTCTACGACGGCTTCTACGACGAGGCACTCCGGCTGAAGAACTACCGGGAGAGCGCCGCCGGCGGCGGCTACGATGTTCTCCTGGCCAGAGTGTCGGACGTCTATGACGAGTTCTCGTGGGGCGTGGTTGATCCGACGGCCATCAGGGACTACCTCAAGTTCCTCTTCGACAACGTCGTAGATGCGCCGCCTAGTCACGCACTCCTGCTGGGCGACGCCACGTCCGACTACCGTCACTACCTGACGACGGGAATCGACTGCTATCTGCCGACGTACTACACGGGCGGCTCGTCGTACTGGCCGACCGACTTCTGGTTCGTCGGTTTCGACGCCGTCACCCAGTACGAGCCAGCCATGGCGCTCGGCAGGCTGTCGGTCCGGTCCCCTGGTGAACTCGTGACGATCATCGACAAGATCGAACGGTACGAGACCGAGACCGTGCAGGGGGTCTGGAAGAACACCGCCGTCCTGATTGGTGACGACGAGTGGCGGGACAACCACGCCGACGTCAACCCGTACTTCGAGTACTCGCACACGGAGCAGGCTGAGCAGATCTGCAGGGAGGTCCTCCCGTGGCCGCTCGACAGACTGAAGATATATTTGATGGAGTACGAGTTCGACGCCGCGTGGCACAAACCGGCCGCGCGAGCGGATCTCGTGAGAGTATGGAACGAAGGAGCTCTGATCCTCAACTACACGGGACATGGTAACGAGCTCCTGATGGCTCACGAGCTCGTCTTCATCATTGATGACATCCCGAAGCTCAAGAACATCGATCGGCTGCCTCTCTTCTTCGCTGCATCCTGTCGACTGAACAAGTTCGACATGCCGGGCTCAGACTCCGTCGGCGAGCTTCTGGTCAAGTCGCCCGTCGGTGGGTCGATAGCGTCGATCGGCAGCACGAGGGATTCGGGCTCAGGATACAATTCTACGCTCAACAGGAGCTTCTTCACGAACACCTTTGGCGATCAGCGGGACGCTCCGACGGTCTTCCTGGATTTCGGGCAGGCGCTGCAGGCCGCGTTCATCCAGACGTCGACACACCATCCGCTCTGGCTCAACAACACGAAGTTCGCGCTGATCGGTGATCCCGCCGCGACGTTCGTGTCTCCGAGCGGCGGAGGCGAGCTGGTCGAAGACGTCGGTGAGTTGCGGCGAAAGCGAGACGACGGGACCGTGGTCGTCGGTGGCACGAACAGCGGCTCGACAGCGGGAGCGAGCGGCGTGGCGCTGGTTCGGGTGCGCGATACCGCGGACACCAGCGGCTACATTCAGCCGCAGTCCCAATACCACGTCGAGTACCGGCTGCCGGGCGAGGTTCTCTTCGAGGGGTCTTCCGTCGTGGACGGCGGCGAGTTCTCGGCCGAGTTCTTCGTATCGGCGCTCGTCGAGGAAGGGCCGAACGGCCGCATCCGCGCCTACTTCTACGACGGTGGGAACGACGGTTCGCTCTCCCTCGAGGATTGGAACGTCTCCTTTGTCGAGGACACACTGGACGTAAGCGGGCCCGATATCTCGATGACGTTCGAGGGTGGAGGGACGTCCGTCATGCCGGGCGACGAGCTGGAGATACGGCTGTCAGACGATAGCGGCATCAATCTGGTCAACCGGGACCCGGGAGACGGCGTGGTTCTTCTGGTCGATGCGGAAGGAGAGCCGACGGACCTCACGGACCTGTTCGTGTACGATCTGGACAGTTTCCACGAGGGCGTCATTGTCTATCCGCTGCCGTCACTGGGGCTCGGGAATCACTCGATCTCGGTCGCTGCCGGCGACAACATGGGCAACCGGTCGTCCAGCAACCTCCAGTTCGAAATCGTGTCGTCCGCTGAATTCACGATCCGAAACGTCGTCAATTACCCGAACCCGTTCCCGGGTGAGGGCGTTGAGGGGACCCGTATCATGTTCCAGCTCCCCGTGGCTTCTGCTGTGACGATCGACATCTTCACCGTGGGAGGCCGTCGGATTCGCCGCATCGACGATGTCGTCGGTACCGCGGGCGCCAATGAGGTCCACTGGAATGGTCTGGACACCGAGGGCGACGAACTGGCCAACGGGGTGTATCTGTACAGAATACACGCGGTGTCTGATGAGTACCGCGGAGACAAGGCTGAGGTCATAGGCAGAGCCGTGATCATGAGATAGCTGGAGAGCCACCCCACGGATTGGGTCTGCTCGCCGACTGTCGTCGAAAGGGGACGTTCACGCAATGATGAGAAGAGGACTACCGGTCGCGCTGCTTCTGCTCGCGCTCGCAGCGCCAGTCGCCGCGCAGGTGTCGATGGGAGGAGCGCAGTCGCTCTACATCCATCCGGGCGGGCGCCCGGCGGGCATGGGTGACGCCTTCGTATCGATATCCGACGACGCCACGGCCTGCTGGTGGAACCCCGCGGGTCTCGCCTTCCTCGAGTCGACCTACAACGTGTCGCTGATGCACTCCCGACTCGTTCCGGACTGGGACGACGTCTACTACGAGTACGCCGCGTATGCGCAGAAGATCGAGGGGCTGGGGACGATCGCAGGGTCGCTCATCTACCTGACGTACGGTGAGCAGCAGGCGACCACGCCTGACGACCCGGAACCGTACAGGACCTTCCGCTCCTATGAGGTCATACCGTCGGTTGCTTACGGAGCCGCGATCGGCGACAACGTTGGCGTCGGTATCAACCTCAAGTTCGTCTACGTGGATCTGGCGCCCGAGGGCGTCACCATAGAGGGGAAGCAGGGCGCCGGGGCGACCTTCGCCGCCGACTTCGGAGCGCTGTGGCGGCTGATGGACGGCAGGTGGCGCGTGGGTGGCGCAATTCAGCACGTCGGTCCCAAGATCGCATACATCGACGAAGAGCAAAAGGACCCGCTGCCCAGAAATCTCAAGGTGGGAACGTCCTACAAGATCCTTGATGACGAGATGAACGAGCTGACCGTGTCTGCCGACTACAACAAATCGCTGATCATCATCGAGGACTTCGCGGACCAGTCGCTCGGGGTCGTTCTCAACTTCGGCGCCGAGTACCGTTACTACGATCTCCTCGCTCTCCGGGGCGGCTACGTCTACGATGAGGACGGACAGATCAAGGACTTCGCCTTCGGCATAGGGCTCAGCTACAGGAGCTTCGCGTTCGATATCGCCAGTGTCCCGCAGGCCGAGGGGCTCAAGAGGCCGTTCAGGTTCTCGCTGACGGCGGCGTTCTAGCGGACATCGCGCAGGTACGACCCGAACCAGAGAGAGGTGTGATCACACAATGACCCGACCCGGTAACCTCGGTCACTCGATCGCCGGAGCCGCAGCCGCACTTGTCGCCGTGGCGCTCTCCCTGTCGTCTGCTGCCGGCGATGTCCTGATCTGCCGGAAGGATCTTCCACCGGCCGGTACCGTCATCGAAGGGGCCCCCAAAGTCTTCGTCGACGAAGTGCCCGAGATCGGCGCGATCGAACTCGCGGCCTCGCGGGGGCGGTCGCGGGACGGCAGAACGACCGTGCGGCTTCTGGCTCTGCGCATCGCGTTTCAGTCGGACGACGACCCCCGCAGCACGGGCGACGGCCGTTTCGACTACTCGGAGTGGGACGGCGCGACGTTCGACGGTCCGCCGCACGACAAAGAGTACTTCGAACTCCACATGACGGCGCTCGACAACTACTACGGGTCGGTCTCCTACGACCATCTGACGATTGAGTTCGACGTCTTCCCGGCGGAGCCCGAGTCTGCCTACATCGTGCCGCACGATATGGGTTACTATCACGACTACTCGGACGCGCAGGTCTGGTACGTGAGCCAGGTGGAGAGCTTCACGAGAGACGCCTTCGCGGCCGCCGATACGTCTGACTCCATCGACTTCTCGCAGTACGACGGCTACGTGCTCTTCCACGCGGGCGCCGACTGGCAGAGCGACATCAACTTCGATTCCCCGTTCGACCTTCCGTCCGCGCACATCTCGCTCGGTGAGCCGATCCTCGTGAACGACGGCGCCGTGGAAGTATGGGGCGCCGCGATAATGCCCGAGACCTCGTGCCAGGACGGCCTGACCATGGTCTTAAACGGGACGCTCGTGCATGAGGTGGCTCACATCCTGGGACTGCCGGACCTCTACAATGTCTCCAACTTCTTCCCGGCCATCGGCATGTGGGGGATCATGGATTCGGGTGGCAGCATCGGCATGAACACGCCGTGGGGATGGGCGTACGGGCTGATACCCGCGTCGCCGTGCGCGTGGTCGAAGGAGTATCTGGGGTGGCTGGATCCGGTCGTTATCCTCGACGACACCGACGACATCCAGGTCAAGGCGACCGAGCTCAGGGGTCCCGGGGACAGGCTCTTCAAGATCCCCATCACGAGCGATGAGTACTTTCTGATAGAGAACAGGCTGGACGACATCGGACACGACCAGATGGTCGTCATCGAGCAGGAGCGCGGTGTGGTGCTGGGTCCGGTAGACCCTGACTGCACGGAGCCGATCTGTCCGGTCAATCACGAGTACGACTTCCTGCTTCCCGGGCCGGGTATGCTCATCTACCACATCGACGACACACGCGTTCAGCCGGGGCTCCTTCCCTGGAACTTCGTCAATGCTGACCGCCACAGGCTTGGTGTGGCCGTCGAAGAGGCGGACGGCATCATGGACCTGGGCAACATCAACAGCTTCTACTGGTCGGGGAGCAGGTACGATCCGTTCTTCGCGGAGAACAACGGGACGTTCTCGTGGGATACCTATCCCTCGACCGACACCAACATGGGGGCGAGGACGTACGTCGCGGTGGACAACATCTCCGGCACCGGTGACGTCATGACCATGGACGTCCGGTTCGACAGGTGGAAAGACGGGTGGCCCGTCGACCTGGACGAGCCGCTCGGTTCGATGACGCCCCGCGTCGCCGATCTGGATGGCGACGGCGACGGCGAGATCATCGTGACGGCGACGAGCGGGAACGTCTACGCGTGGCATCACGACGGGACGCCGGTTCTCCCGACGTGCGGCGTGTCCGGCCGCTTCGCGGTCGTGCCCGGAGGCATCAGTCGCTCACCATCGGCGGCGGATCTCGACGGAGACGGTGATGCGGAGGTCATCGTAGCTTCCAGCGCGGGTTCGTTGTACGTCTGGGATCACACGGACGACAACGCCGACGGGTACGCCGACCTCCACTCTGCTCAGTACCCGCTGACACTGGACGGGCCCGCCAGCTCGGTGCCGATCGCTTCGGACTTCGATGACACAGAGGGGTTAGAGATCGCCGTTGCGTCCGGGGCAGGGAACCTCAACGTCGTTGACGGCGAGGGGGTGCACCTGTACTCCTCGCCCTACTCGTTCGGTCACCTGGTTCTCGAGGACGTGTGTATTGCCGCGGGAGACCTGGACGGCGACGGGCTCTCCGAGATCGTGACGTCCACGACCAACCGTGGGTGGATCGCGGTCCTGAACGCCGACGGGAGTTCCGTGGCGGGATGGCCCGTGGTCGTCGACGCGTGGGAGCGCGAGACGCCACAGATCGTCATCGGCGACATCGACCGGGCGCCCGATGGGATGCCAGAGGTTGTCGCCGTGGGTTCACATGGGACCGTCCATGTGTGGGACAGCGCAGGGAGCGAACTTCCGGGGTGGCCCGTCGACCTTCGCAAGAGGGTCGGAGCCCGTCCCTCGCTGGGCGACCTGGACGGAGACGGGTATCTCGAGGTAGTCGTTCCGACCGGGCCGGCAGCCATCGCAGCATTGCGCGCCAACGGCAGTCGCGTCGAGAGCTGGCCTCTCGTGAGCGATGGGGGAGACAGCACGCGCCCCGCGGGCGCGTCGGCACTCATCGGTGACATGGACGGAGAAGGCAGGCTGGACGTGCTGTCGACGGGTCCGGGCGGGAGCATGTTCCTCTTCGATGCTGTCAGCGGGGAAGTGATTCCCGGCTGGCCTTACTCGTCAGACCCCGCGCTCGGCACGCCGTGGGCGGGCGATATCGACGACGACGGCGAACTGGACATCCTGGTCGCGGGTACGTCGGGGCGAGTTCTTCTGATGGGACTGCCATACTCGCACGAAGCCGGGTCCATGATCTGGTCCACCGAGGGCGGTAGCGCGTCGGGAGAGGGAGCATACCCCGATTCCATCCTCCCGGGCGAACCGGAGCCGACGGGGGAGCTCCTGTCGCCGGAGCGGACTTACTGCTACCCGAACCCCGCCGAGAGATCGGATCTCACCATCAGGGTTTTCCTGGAGGAGCCGGCGGACATCGAGGTCGAGATCCTGGACGTTGCCGGAGAGGTCGTAGCGCGGTTCGAGCGCGAGGGTGATCTCACGGTCAACGAGATCACGTGGAACACATCGGGCGTCGCGAGCGGGCTCTACATCGTCCGTGTCAAGGTCACCGACTCCCTCGACGCATACTGCGCGGGGCCTGGCAGGCAGCCGCGGTCGGAATCGAAGGCAATGAAGGTCGCGGTCATCAGGTAGGTGCCGCGGATGGCGTTCAGGTGGTGCGAATGAAGCTTTCCTCGATTGTAGTGGTGGCGGTCATCCTGCTTGCGGCCGGGTCGGTAGCTTCCGGTGCGCTCCCTACCGGTGGTGGAACGCCCGCCGTGTGGGACGGTGACGCGCGGGCGTGCTCCGTTGCGCCGGAGCTGGCCCTCATCTCGTCGCTCGACGCCCGTGATGAACTGCTCGAGGCCGGAGCGGGAGGAGCGGAGGGGGAGGCCCTCGGGCACGATCCCACGCTGATGTTCCTTGCCTCGTTTGCGGTCCCGGGTTCGGGGCAGCTCATGCAGGGCAGGAAACGTGGATACCTGTTCCTGGCGGCCGAGATCGCGCTCTGGGGCGGGTTCTACATGCTCGAGAGCCAGGGAACGGACGATCGTGATAATTACGAGACCTACGCCGATGACCACTGGGACTACGCGGCCTACTCCGCCTGGTATGACGCCACGTGCGTCGATTGTCCGAGCTGCGACCCGTATTTGTGCCGCCCGCTTGCCGAGTACGGCACGCAGGAGTACTACGAGGACATTGGCAAGTACGATACCTACTGGCGATGGTGGTTCCAGGACGGTGATGAGACCTACATCTACTGGGACGAGTACAGCGACAACGACGAGGCATTCCGGGACACGTACTACGACATGCGTGGCGACAGCAACCGGCATCTCAAACAGGCGCGCTACGCCATGATGGCCGCGCTTCTCAATCACGTGGCGGCGGCCGTGGACGCGTTCCTGACGGCGCGAGGCGATGCCTTGCCCCCGACCGATTCGATCGGCGACCTGGGGTTGGAGTTCGACGTCGCCGGCGGCGGTGACGGGCTCCGCTGCGCGCTTGCGGTGAGGTACTGATGAAGAACCGAATGGCAGTCTCGATCTCCCTGCTGGTGTTCGTGGCCCTCCTTCCGGTGGCGGTTGCCGCGGACGAAGGCGCGCCACTCGGCCTCTCGTGGGAGGCGGGATACGTCGGCGCCTGTCTTGCGGAGTCGGGCCTCTCGTTGTCGGACGAGACGCCGCTGGCTGCGTTGGAGGCGAGACCCTCGTCCGGCGTGTCCTACGACGACGGGACGGACACGAAGAACCCCATGGTCGCGCTCCTCCTGTCGTGCGTCGTGCCCGGCTGGGGTGAGATCTACGCGGGCGAGACGACCCGCGGGCGCTGGTTCATGGCGGCCGAGGCGGGCATATGGGTGGGATATGGCGCGTTCCGGATCCAGGAGGGGATGCGAGAGGACGCCTACAGGGAGTACACCCAGATCTTCGCGGGAACTGCCCCGGGGGCCGACTCCGGCTATCTCAGCGACATGGGCGGTTACATCCGCAGCGAGGGAGATGACAGCTACAACGAGTCGATCCGCCGTGAGGCCAGGAGCCTTTTCCCGAACGACCTCGAGGCTCAGGCGGCGTACCTCGCGGAGAACGGGTACTACGACGACCTCTCGTGGGATTGGGGCACCAGGGACCGTCTCTACGAGTACCGGGATCTTCGGCGCCTCGCTTCGGAGGCGGAGAGGAACGCCTTCTACGTGACGGGCCTGGCGGTCCTTAATCGGGTCCTTTCCGCGGTCGACAGCGCGTGGATGGCCAGGCGGCACAATGCCGGTGTCCGCGGCGAGCCAGTCGCCCGTCTCTCCGTAGTTCCGCAGATCTCTGGCGGCGAGGTCGGGGCCAGAGCGACGCTCGAGATGTCGTTCTGACGCCCGCGTTCTCCTTCTGTTCGTGCTGTTCCCCCGTGTCCCATCCCTGATGGAGACAACCTCTATGTGCATCGACTGGAGAAGTCGTTCTCGACGACCGCTGCTGACGGCGGTTCACGTCGTGGCGGCGATGCTGGCAGCCGCGATCGTCACCGCGGCGCTCCCGGCGCGCACGAGCGAGGCGGCCGTGCCGCGTCCGGTGCACCTGTCGGGGCGAACGTGCTTCGCAAAGGGGTTCCACCTGCTCGAGGAGCTGCCGGGCACGGGTGAACTGGGCATGAGGGAGCCTGCGGCAGTGGCCATTGACCACAGGGGGAACGTGGTCATCGCGGACACCGGCAATCACAGAGTGCTTGTCATCGGGCGCGACGGAACGCTCCTCCAGGAGCTCGGAGGCTACGGTTGGGACGCGGAGCGGCTGGACACTCCAAGCGATGTCTGCGTCTACCGGGGTTTCTACACTTACGTGCTCGATGAGGGCAATCGCCGGGTGGCTCGCTATGACGTCGAGGGCAACTACCTCGATCTGGTGATCCCGGAGGACGGGGCAGGGAGCCCCGTGGCCATCGCGGTCGTGCAGGCCGGAGGACTCCTTCTGGTCGATACCGACACACAGTCCGTGCTGTCCTTCTCTCAGTTCGACGAGGCGCTCGAGCCCGTCGGGTGGTTCGGCGTGGACGAAGGGGGACTACTTGCGCCCAGCGACGTGGCAGTCGGCCCCTCGAGGGAGATCGCAGTGGCCGACCGCGGCCGGTTCTCCGTCGAGGTCTTCGATGAGTTCGGCGCCCCTCTCTACTCACTCTCGGCTCCCGACACGCTCGATCCCCGGGACGTCGCGTTCGACGCGCGCGGGAACGTCCTTGTGGTCGACGCGCGGCACAACCGCGTGCTGGCGTTCCCCGCCGGCGGGGGCCCTCACACAGCGGCGCTCCCGGGCGACACGGGCTTCAGCCTCACTGCAATCGCACTGGGTACCGCTGGCGAGCTGGCCGTGCTTGATGGCGAGACCGGGCGCGTGCAGCTGATCGAGATTGTCTATGACGCTGATGCCCCAGGACGCTAGGGTTCAGGGCGGCGTAGCGTGCGCCGCGTGCCTCGTTCGCGGCGGATCGTCGCGGTCGTGGCGCGTGAGTTCCACGGGCGCGGTCATCGCTGTCCTGCTCGCTCTGTTTCTGCTCACACCGGCGTCACACGCGGGCTCCCTCGTCCGAAGAGGGGGGTTCCGCGAGCTGTCGGTTGAGCCCGCCGACGCCGCGGCCGGAGTGGAGCTGCCCGACGTGTTCATCATCGCGGGCAGCGACAGCGTCCGGGTCGACGGCGAGGCTCTCACGCGCGGCGTCGACTACGAGATCGACTACGATCTCGGAACCGTCGTTGTGATGTCCGCGATCCCGGACGACGGCACTGTGACCATCACCTACCGTTTCATTCCCTTGAACCTGAAGAAGATCCACCGTCGTGCCCTCCTCGAGTCCCTGGCCGCGCTCCCCCCGGGCTTCGCGGAAGAGGCCCAGCTGCTCGAGCGTCCGGACGAGGCTGAGGTGCCGCCTCCGCCCTCGCACGGGCTCACCATCGGCGGGGCCAAGACATTCGGCATTACCGTAGGTTCGAACCGTGACCCGAGCCTTGAGCAGTCGCTTCGCATGAACATCACGGGGCGCGTAACGCGCGACGTGTCGGTGGCCGCCTACCTGTCCGATCAGAACACGCGGCTGACGCCCGAGGGAGACACGGAGGAGCTCCGTGCGCTCGACAAGGTGTTGATCGAGATAGAGGGAGAGAACGTCTCGGCCACCATGGGCGACTACGTGCTCGGGATCGAGGGCGGGTCTCTCGCGGACTTCCGCAGGGACGCGACGGGGGCGATGCTGACCGCCTCTCGCGGCCGCGGCGACATCATGCTCGCCGGGGCGCGCACGGCGGGTCAGTTCAGAACTCTGACGTTCCTCGGTGTTGACGGAAAGCAGGGCGCCTACTTGCTGACCGACGAGTCGGGCGGGACGGGCGTTTCCGTCGTTGCGGGCAGCGAGCGCGTGTGGGTCGACGGAGTCAAGATGGCGCGAGGGCGCGACAACGATTACGTGATCGACTACGCGGGAGGGGCGATCGAATTCACGGAACATCGCCCCATCGTCCGCGAGAACGAGATCACGGTGGACTACGAGTTCAGCTCCGGCGACTACCAGCGCGACAGCTACGCCGGCAGGGCCTCGCTGACCAACGCGGGTGGTTCGGATCTGCTCGGCCTCTCGTTTTTCCGCGAGCTGGACGACACGGGCGCGTCCGCGTCTGCCGCGTTCTCGGCCAAGGAGCTCGCGGTGCTTGCGGCCGCCGGGGACAACCCGGAGCTGGCGCACGACGACGGTATCGACTCGGTAGGTGTCGGCAACGGCGACTACAGCTTCCTGGCAGAGGGTGTTTTCGAGTACGCGGGACCCGACTCCGGCGACTACGACCTTCACTTCCAACGAGACGATGGGGGGGACTACGTCTACGAGTACATCGCGGGGCACTACACGTACGCTGGTGAGGGAGAAGGTGACTACACCCTCGGCAGGGCCTTGCCGATGCCGACGGACCACGGGCTCGCCGCGGTCGACGGACGGCTCGATCTCGGGCGCGGAGGGTACGTGGAGGCGTCGGGGGCCGTCTCCGATTTCGACCGCAACACATACTCCTCACTCGATGACGACGACAACCTGGGAAACGCTCAGGTGCTCTCTGCCGCGCTGCCCGCGATCGACGTCGGTGCGCTCGACGGGGCGAAACTCGGGTTCTCGCTCGATGCGAGGCGCGTCTCTGGTGGGTTCCGCGGTGTCGGCCGATTTCGCGAGCTGGGCTACGAGGAGAGATGGGAGCTTCAAGGACTTGCTGTCCCCAACGGGGAGGCACTGCTCGAGGGCGCGTCCTCGCTGCTGCTGGGTGGCGGAGGACGTGTGGAGCTGTCGCACGCGTACCTGGCGCGGGACGACGTGCTCGAGTCGACGAAGACGGAGTTCTCCGCCGACGGGCGTCCCACGGAGGGTGGGAGGCTCTGGGGTGCGGGACGATTCGTGAAGTCGCGCTGGACCGGCGCCGGGGACGAGGTCGACCGGGAACGCACGTTCTACCGCGGAGGTTTCGAACAGAAGGTGGGTCCCGTGCGGCCTGGCGCCGCTTACGCTCACGACGAGCGCGCGGAGGGAGACCAGGGCGAGCGGTACGACGAGTACGGTGCATCTCTCGAGAGCGCGCGGCCGGGGCTGGTCTCCTTCGGGGCGTCGTACGCCCGCCGTCTGACCGACAGGACGGACGGTTCGGGATGGGTGAGGGCGTCCAGCACACAGACGCAGGAATACAGGCTGGGCGCGACCGCGTGGGAGAAGCTGCGCTTCGAGGGCAACGTCGTGCGCCGCGACGTCCAGTTCGAAGAGGGCTTCCTTGACCCCACGTCCCGGTACGACCTTGCCGCTGCCCGCCTCGACCACACGTCACTCGGTGGCGGCCTGACCGGACAGGTTCGCTACTCCGTCACGGCGACAGAGGTGGAGGAGAAGGAGAAGTTCGTAACCGAGGAGGACGGCGTCGAGATAATCCGGATTGTCAGGACCGGGCAGTACCTGCCTGTGACCAGCATAGAGACCAGCACCAAATGGAAGTTCAAGCCCTCCGCCCGCGGGCGCGGCGGACGGTCGATGCCGGAGCCGACCGCGCTCGGACGATTCCTCTCCAGGCTGACGGTGACGAGCGACCTGAAGCTCCACGAGATGACGACGACGGATGCGAAGCAGAGGCTCTATCTGCTGGATCCCGCCGTCATTATGGGTGATGACACGGTTCGCGGTGAGATATCCGGCCGTCACGTGGCGCGCTACCTGTCCTCAGGCAGTTTTCTCTCTCTGCGTCTTTCGTTCCACACAAAGGACATCCTCGACAGGAGCTACTCGAACGAGAGCACGAAGAGGAAGGAGCGCTCCGGTACCGCCGATATCAAGGTGACGCGGACCGGCGGTGTCACCTACCGGCTCCAGATTGACGCCGGAAGACGAGAGGTGGAGTCCGAGACCGGCGATAGCTACGACATCGATGAGCGCTCTCTTCTGGGTGAGGCGGGCTTCAGGAGGCTCGGTGGTCTGGAGACGAAGCTGACGGCCTCGGTGGGGCAGCAGGATGAGGCGCTCGCGGGTGTAGGCGTCATCGTGATCAAGGTCACGCCGAGCGCAACGTACAGACTTGCGGGGCGGGGTACGCTCTCCGCGTCGCTGACCGGCATCGACGTCGCTGCGTCAGGCGGCTCGTTGGCCGCCCATCCCTATCTGGCGGAGGGGCACCGCACCGGGCAGAGTGCGAACTGGCGGCTCGCCGGCGACTACAGATTCAACCGGTTCATCACGGGCTCGCTGTCCTATCACGGGGAGGTGAGGCCGGAAGGAGACCCGCTCCACACGATGGACTTCCGGGTCAACGCGTTCTTCTAGAAGGAGGCGGCAGGTACATTGAGGGGACCACTTCGCATCAGGGAAGCACACGACCCGCCGTGGACAGCGGGCCCGAGAGCCCTGTCCTGCGCGCGGGCTGCTCCCGCGCTGTGCGGCGCGTCCATCCTGCTTGTGGCGGTGCTCCTTCTGCTCGTGGTCTCGACGGCAGGTGCGACGCCGGTGACCCGCGCTTCCGTCGACGGGCACCAGAGTCTGCGCGCCCGTGACGTGCTGGGTATTCTTGCAGCGGATGAGGGTTCGGTCTTCGACCCCGCTGAGGTCAGCGCGGGCGTGGACTCGCTGGTCGCGTTTCTTGCCGATCTCGGTCGCCCGTTCGCGCATGTGAGCGTGTCGTGGGACTCGACGGCGGCGGGCGTAGTCGTCGCGGTGTCCATCGACGAGGGTCCCGAGGTCAAGCTGGACGATCTCACGTTCTGCGGCGTCGACACGCCGGTGCCGGATGAGTTCGTGCGTCGCCTGAAGCTCCGATCCGGGTCGCACCTGACGCGTCGTTCCCTCCTCGGAGACATAGAGGCGCTTCTGAGCGCGTACGCGGACGACGGCAGGCCTTTCGCGCAGGTGGTTCTTCCCGCGGCCGTGTGGCTCGGCGACGAGGAGGGACTCACCGGGCGGGTCGAGGTGAGCGAGGGAACCGCAACGTGGTTCGGGGACGTCGTCGTGGCCGGCAACGACGCGACGCGCGAGCACGTGATAGTGCGGGAGGCGGGCCTGGAGCGCGGAGAACCCTTCAGCCTGTCCCGGCTGTCCAGAGTGCGGCCGAGACTGGAGGGGCTCGCTTTCCTCGACGGCGTCGAGGAGCCGGTCGTGGCCGTCGACCCGGTGACCGGAGAGGCCACCGTGGGTGTCGCCGTGACCGAGGGCGCCGCGAGCCGCATATCGGGCGCCATCGGTTTCTCCGGGGGGCCGGACGCGTCCGATGAGCTCACTGTCATCGCTGATATCGAGCTTGGGAACATCGCGGGAACAGGCAGGGCGGCTTCCGCCACCTGGGAGCGGATTCGTGAGAACCAGACCGAGATCGCGTTCGCGTACACGGAACCGTGGTTTCTGGGCGCTCCCGTGGACGTGGGCGTGGCCGGCAGCCAGTCGGTGAGAGACACGTTCTACACGACCACCGAGGCTGAGCTCCTGGTCACGGCTCGCCTGGGCGACCGCACCAGGCTGACCTGGTCGTTTGGGGCCGAGCGTTATGTGCCCGGCGCCGCCCACGAATCGACGTCCAGGAGCTTCAAGACGGCATTCGCCGCGACATACGACGGCACGGATGCGCCGTGGAACCCGATGGCAGGGACCAGACTTCGGGCGAGCATCGAGTACGCCGACAAGAGGGTCGCGGACGAGGGCAGGGACGAGAGCTCGGGCACCTTCGCCGCGGAGGCCGAGCAGTTCTTCCGCCTGAGAATGAGCCAGGTCCTGGCACTGCGTGCCCGGGTCGAGGCACTGGTGAGTACGGAGGAGGACGTGCCGTTTCACGAGCTGCTCGTGCTCGGCGGGGCCCGCAGCCTGCGCGGCTACCGGGAGGAGCAGTTCCGGGGCACGCGGACGGCCCTCGGTTCGATCGAGTACCGGCTCCTGCTCGGCAGGAGGTCGCGAGCGATCGTCTTCGTGGACGCGGGCTACTGGTACCGTGAGGGGCCTAATTTCGCGAAGGACATGAAGTTAGGTTGTGGAATCGGGTTGCGGGGTGACACTCGATTGGGTACAATCTCCATCGACTACGGGTTGGGGGAAGGGGACGACCTCCTCGACGGGAAGCTGCACGCGGGTCTGATCCGCGAATTCTGACGTGTTCCCCTTGAACTGTCTGCCATCCGTCCCTGGAAGGAGCTCGAAGGGAGCGATGGGAGCGAAAAAGAACATGAGAGCGCGGGTAGCAGAACTCCGCGAGCTCATCCGTCTGCACGACCGGAAGTACTACGTCGACCACCTCCCTGAGATAGCCGACGGTGAGTACGACGCCCTCATGGCCGAGCTGGCGGGGCTCGAGCGCGAACACCCCGAACTCGTGACGTCCGACTCGCCCACGCGGACGGTCGGAGGAGCCCCGACGGAGGGCTTCAGAACCGTCGAGCATGCCGTCCCCATGCTGTCGCTGGACAACACCTACTCACCGGAGGAGCTGCTGGCGTTCGACGCCAGGGTCAAGAAGAGGCTTCCGGACGAGTCCGTCGAGTACGTGGTCGAACCCAAGCTCGATGGAGTCAGCATCTCGCTCCGGTATGTGAACGGCAGGCTCGATGTAGCGGTGACTCGAGGTGACGGCGCGCGCGGCGACGACGTCACGGCGAACGTCCGTACCATCAAGTCGGTGCCGCTGGATCTGACCGGCGAGACGGCTCCCGCGACCCTGGAGGTTCGGGGAGAGGTCTTCATGTCCAGGTCGGTGTTCGAGCGTCTGAATCGCCGGCGACTCAAGAACGAACAGGCGCCCTTCGTCAACCCCAGGAACGCCGCGGCAGGTTCGCTGAAGCTGCGGGACCCTGCCGACGTGGCGAAGCGGCATCTGAGAGTCTTCATCTATCAGGTAGTGGGTCGGGTCCCCCCGCGCGTCACGACCCAGAGCAAGGCGATTAAGGAGATGCGCACCTGGGGCCTTCCGGTCATCCACAACGTGACCTTGGCGTCCACGATCGATGACGTTGTCGAGACGTGCGACGAGTGGGACGACAGACGCCGGCGGCTCAACTACGATATCGACGGGATGGTCGTCAAGGTCAACTCGCTGGAGCAGCAGGAGCGGCTCGGGTCGACCACGAAGAGCCCGAGGTGGGGCATCGCGTTCAAGTTTCCCGCGGAGGTCGTGCGGACCGTCGTTCGTGATATCGTCGTGCAGGTGGGACGGACGGGCAAGCTGACGCCCGTCGCCATCCTCGAGCCGGTGTTCGTTTCGGGCTCGACCGTGTCTCGCGCGACGCTGCATAACTCCGACGAGATCGAGCGGCTCGACGTCCGCGTCGGCGACACGGTGGAGGTGGAGAAGGGCGGGGAGGTCATCCCGAAGGTCGTGGGCGTAGTGAAGTCGACGCGCACGGGCAGTCCTCAGCTCTTCCGAATGCCCGGGACCTGTCCGATGTGCGGAGAGCCCGTCGCCAGAGCGGATGGAGAGGTCGACACTCGGTGCGAGAACGAATCGTGCCCCGGTCGGGCCATGGGTCGCATCGAGCACTTCGCGTCACGCGGCGCCATGGACATCCAGGGTCTGGGAACCGCGCTCGTGGAACAGCTGGTCTCCGAGGGGCTGGTGGCCGACTACGGGGACCTCTACGGGCTTACGGCCGACGATTTTGCGGCGCTTCCGAGAATGGGAGAGAGATCCGCAGAGAACCTGCTGGCTGAGCTCGAGGAGAGCAAGGGGAGGCCCCTTTCGAGGGTTCTCCACGGGCTTGGAGTCCGGCACGTCGGCGCGACGGTGGCGCAGGTTCTGGCCGGGACCTTCGCCGGGATGCGGGAACTGTCCGCAGCGTCGGAGGAAGAGCTCGCGGCCATAGACGGGATTGGTCCGGTCATCGCGGCCAGCATCCGGGCGTTTCTCGGAACTTCGCGAAACGTGGAGGCGCTCCGGAAGCTCGATGACGCCGGCGTGAACATGCGGGGCGAACCCGGGCGGCGGAAGACAGAGACCGCGCTCACCGGGCTCACGGTGGTTCTGACCGGTTCGCTTGCACGTCGCACGAGGGACGAGGCAGCGGCTGCGATAGCGGAGGCAGGAGGTCGCGTCTCGTCAAGCGTCAGTTCGAAGACCGACTTGGTCGTTGCAGGGAAGAACCCCGGGTCGAAGCACGGCAAGGCGCTCGAACTCGGGGTCAAGGTCATAGATGAAGCGGAACTCGAGAGACTGCTCGGGACGAAAGAGAGGCACTGACATGCTTACGATGGAAGAGGCCCGACAGGGCAGGGCCACGGAGGCACTGGCCGCCGTGGCCAGCGATGAGAACATCGCGGTTGAGAAACTGGTGGCGCTGGTCGCCTCCGGGAAGGCGGCGATCCTACTCAACAACAGAAGCACGCGGAAGCCGATGGGGTTGGGGCCGGGTCTGAGGACGAAGGTCAACGCGAATCTCGGAACGTCTTCTGACGCCTCCAGTCTGGATGAGGAACTCGAGAAGGTGGACGCGGCCATAGCCGCAGGTGCGGACGCGATCATGGATCTCTCGACGGGCGGCGATCTGGACACGATCCGGCGTGCGGTCCTCGAGCGCTCTACCGTTCCCGTCGGCAGCGTTCCCCTCTACCAGGCGGCAGTGCGTTCCAGGACGGAAGGCAAGGGCATGGTGCACATGACGGGCGACGACATGCTCGGAGCGGTGGAGGACCACGCCCGCGACGGCATGGACTTCGTCACGGTGCACTGTGGCGTGACGCGCGAGGTCGCGGAGCACTGCAGACGCGCGCGGAGACTGGCCGACGTTGTCAGCCGGGGCGGGGCGTTCCTGATGGAGTGGATGTCCTACAACAAGCAGGAGAACCCGCTCTACGAGCGCTACGATGATCTTCTTGATATCGCGCGCGAGTACGACGTCACGCTGAGTCTGGGTGACGGTCTGAGACCGGGTGCACTGGCGGACGCCAACGACCCCGCGCAGATCGCGGAGCTCACGGTCATAGCCGAGCTTGTGTCACGGGCGAGGGAGCGCGACGTTCAGGCGATCGTCGAGGGGCCGGGGCACGTGCCGTTGCATCTCGTCGCGTCCTCCGTCGAACTCGAGAAATCACTGTGCGACGGGGCTCCGTTCTACGTTCTTGGCCCCATCGTGACCGATGTCGCCCCGGGCTACGACCACATCGCGGCGTCCATCGGCGGCGCCGTTGCGGCGGCCGCCGGCGCGGACTTCCTCTGTTACGTGACCCCCGCCGAGCACCTGAGGCTCCCCGATATCGACGACGTCCGTGAGGGCGTGTACGCGCTTCGGTTGGCCGCGCACGCCGCCGATATCGCCAAGGACGTGGCTGGGGCGCGCGAGTGGGACGACGAGCTCTCGAGAGCGCGCAAGGCGCTCAAGTGGGACCGGGTGATCGATCTGTCTCTCAACAGCGACAAGGCGAGGGCCTTCCGCGACGCATCTTCCCCTGCGGACGAGGAACTCTGCACCATGTGCGGTGAGTTCTGCGCGGTCAGGAAGATGAGCAACGTCCGGGAGGGAGAGGGCGAATGACCGGGACCGATTCCGCTTCCTATCCACGCACGTTCGTCGGACTGGACCTGGAGACCACGGGGGTCGATTCGGGCAGCGATCGAATCATAGAGATCGGGGCCGTCAGGATCGTGGATGGCGAGGTCGACGACACGTTCGAGGCCTTCGTGAATCCGGGCTGCCCCATACCCACCGACATCGTACACCTGACTGGGATATCCGACAAGGACGTCGCGGGAGCGCCTTCGATCGATGAAGTGTTGCCGCGCATCATCGAGTTCATCGGCGAAAGTCCCATCGTGGCGCACCACGCTCCGTTCGACGTCGGGTTTCTCAACAAGGCCGCCGCGGGTCGTCCCGAGCTCATGGTCGGCCGCGGCGGTGTCTTCGACACGCTCCCGCTGACCAGGGCGCTTCTGCCGAGGTTGCCGAACCATCGTCTGGTCACGGCGGCGCGCTTCTTCGACATACCCACGGGACGCTCCCACCGCGCGACCGATGATGCCAGAGCGGTGTCCGGTCTCTTCCTCTCTCTGCTGGGGGTTCTCGACCAGATCGGCGCCAGCGTGCTCGAGCGCATGTATCGTCTCGCGGACAAGGCCACGAAGACGCTCATCGAGGCGGCCCGCGAGCGCGCCGAGGTCAAACTGGACCCGCTGGCGGTCCCGGACCACGGCGAGAAGGAGGGCGAGCTCCTGCGGTACGACTCGGCGCGCGGGATCGGCGCTCCCAGAACGGCCGCCGAGGAGATCCGGGAGATAGACCTGGATGAGCTGGAAACGCTGTTCAGCGAGGACGGGCCCGTCGGCCGTGAACTCCCTGACTACGAGGTGCGGAGGCAGCAGCTTCAGATGCTCCGGGCGGTCGGAGACTCCCTGATGGGAGGCGTTCACCTCGTCGTCGAGGCGGGTACCGGTGTGGGCAAGTCGCTCGCCTACCTCATTCCAGCCGTCCACTTCGCGGTCTCAAACGGTGAGCGTGTCATCGTATCCACCAACACGAAGAATCTGCAGGAGCAGCTCTTTCTCAGGGACATTCCGTTCCTCGAGCGCGTGCTCGACGTGGACTTCTCCGCATCGCTCCTGAAGGGGAGAGGGAACTACATCTGCCAGTCGCGTTGGAGGCAGGTGCTCGACAAGGGCATCTCGCCGAGCGAGCGCTCCCAGCTGCTACCGGTCGCCCTGTGGGAGCAGGAGACGAACTCCGGCGACATAACTGAGAACGCAGCCTTCAGACAGCGCGGATACCTGTGGAGCCGGATCTCGGCGGAGGGCGGCCCCTGTCTCGGGCAGAAGTGCCCGATGAGGGACAGTTGCTATCTCCTCAAGGCCCGCAAGGCGGCGCAGATGGCGCATATCGTTATCGTCAACCACTCGCTTCTCTTCAGCGACACGGAGGCGGACAACAGGATATTGGGCGACTACTCGTACCTCATCTGCGATGAGGCGCACAACATGGAGCACGTCGCGACCGAACACCTCGGTAAGCGCGCCAACATCTGGCGTGCGAGGGCGATGCTCGACAATCTCTACAGGGACGAAGGTGGCGCGAGCGGCGACCTCGCGGAGGTCATCGGTGCGCTGTCGGGTGGCGGTGGGGCGCTCCTCGAGTCCGCGACCGCGGGCGCGGAGCGTCTCGCGTCCGACGTGGGGGCGGCTTCGGCCGCATCTGAGACCTTTTTCAGCGCGCTCAGGGACAAGCACAAGGACCTGAACGAGGGGCGGGAGGTCGAGTTCGGGAAGCTCCGGTACCATCGGGACGCGCCCGTGGCGGCCCTGCTCGATGTGGAGCTCCGGACGCTGCTGGCCGCGCTGTCGGTGGTGGCCGAGGGAACGGAGACTCTGGCGGATCTCGTCGTCGACACGGAGCTTGAGAGGGCCGACGCGTTCGTACAGAATCTGTCGTTCCACGCGTTGCGCGTGCGTGAGTTCGCCTCGAATCTCGAGTACGTGGCGGAGGCCGCCGATCCCGACAGCGTTTTCTGGCTGGACGTGCGGACGTTCCGCGATGTCTTCGAGTGCGAGCTGCGCAGCGCTCCGGTCAGCGTGGCGGAGATGATGGATGACTTCCTCTACTCGCGTGTGGACTCGCTCATCGCGACAAGCGCGACCATGACGGTCGACGGGAGCTTCAGGTTCGTCATGGAGAGACTCGGGCTGGACCTCATACCTGACTGGAAGGTCCAGACCCTCGACGTGGGCAGTCCCTACGACTACGATGCCCAGTCCCTGGCGGTCGTGGCCGGCTACCTGCAGCAGCCCTCCTCGCCGGGATTCAATCAGGCGGTCGCCAAGCTGGTCGTCCGGCTGGCGGAGCGTGCCGGGGGCGGAACGCTGGTGCTGTTCACGGCGCGGTCGGCGCTGGACGCGGTCTTCAAGTCAGTCGTGAACCCGCTGACCGCGAAAGGGAAGCTCGTCCTCGCGCAGGGGCACGGAGGCGCGGCGTCCGCGCTCCTCGACCAGTTCGCTCGCGAGGTCGATTCGGTGCTGCTTGCGACGAGCAGTTTCTGGGAGGGCGTGGACGTTCCCGGTCGCTCGCTCGAGCAGCTGGTCATCGTCAAGCTGCCGTTCCCGGTGCCGCGTGATCCCGTGGTCGAAGCGCACTGCGAGCGCTACGAGGCGGACGGCGAGAACTCGTTTGCGCGCTACATGATACCCAGGACGGCCGTGCGGCTGAGACAGGGGTTCGGACGGCTGATACGCTCGACAACGGACACGGGCGCTGTTATCTTCCTGGATAGCAGGCTCGCGACGCGGGCCTACGGCGACAGGCTACTGGAGCAGCTGCCGACGCGTACTATCATAGTTGATTCGGAGGAGGGTCTGATGACCGCGCTGGCCGGCATCCACGCGGGGCAGTCGGCGGTCTGAACCCGGAGGTCCAACTGATGGAGAAGAAACTGGCTGGAGCGCGTGAAGTGAGGGCGCCCCGCGGCAGCGAGCTGTCGTGCAAGGGATGGTTGCAGGAGGCGGCGCTCAGGATGATCTGCAACAACCTCGACCCCGAGGTTGCCGAGATACCGGACGAGCTCGTGGTCTACGGTGGCACCGGGAAGGCGGCGAGGAACTGGGATGCGTTCGAGGCGATCGTCCGCTCGCTCAAGGAGCTGGAGGCGGACGAGACGCTGCTCGTGCAGTCGGGTAAGCCCGTCGGTATCTTCCGGACACACACCGACGCTCCCCGGGTCCTCATCGCGAACTCGAATCTGGTCGGGGACTGGGCGACGTGGGACAAGTTTCGCGAGCTCGAGCGCAAGGGCCTCATCATGTACGGCCAGATGACTGCCGGGAGCTGGATATACATCGGCACGCAGGGCATTCTGCAGGGAACTTACGAGACCCTGGCGGAACTCGCCCGACAGCACTTCGGAGGCGATCTCAGCGGCAGGCTCGTCCTGACGGGCGGTATGGGCGGCATGGGTGGTGCGCAGCCGCTGGCCGTGACGATGAACGGCGGTGTGTGCCTCTGCGTCGAGGTCGACCGCGGGAGAATACAGAAGCGGCTCGACACGGGGTACTGCGACCGGATGACCGATGATCTGGATGAGGCGCTCGCGCAGGCGGAGACTGCGAAGGCAGAAGGAAGAGCGCTCTCGATCGGCCTCGTCGGCAACTGCGCCGACGTCCTGCCCGAGCTCGTAGACCGGGGGTTCACGCCCGACGTGGTGACCGACCAGACGTCGGCTCACGACGCGCTCACCGGGTATGTTCCCAGCGGCATGCCGTACGACGAGGCGCTCGCGCTCCGCGAGAGCGACCCCGACCGCTACATCGAGTTCTCGATGAAGTCGATGGCGGCGCACGTCGAGGCGATCCTGGAGTTCCAGAAGCGCGGCGCCGTGGCGTTCGACTACGGGAACAACCTCAGAGGCCAGGCGCAGGAAGCGGGTGTCGAGAACGCGTTCGACTACCCCGGCTTCGTGCCGGCCTACATCCGGCCGCTCTTCTGCGAGGGTAAGGGCCCGTTCCGATGGGTGGCGCTGTCGGGTGACCCCGAGGATATCTACAGGACCGACGAGACCGTGCTGCGGCTGTTTCCCGAGGACGAGGCGCTCAGTCGCTGGATCCGCCTGGCGCGCGAGAAGGTCCACTTCCAGGGGCTCCCGTCGCGGATCTGCTGGCTGGGCTACGGCGAGCGGGCGCGGTTCGGCCTCGAACTCAACCGGATGGTGGGGGCGGGCGAGCTTTCCGCGCCCATAGTGATCGGGCGGGACCACCTGGACAGCGGGTCGGTCGCATCGCCGTATCGCGAGACGGAGGGCATGAAGGACGGCAGCGACGCCATAGCGGACTGGCCGGTCCTGAACGCGCTTCTGAACGCGGTCGGCGGCGCCACGTGGGTCTCTTTCCATCACGGCGGCGGCGTGGGTATCGGGAAATCGCTGCACGCGGGCATGGTCATCGTGGCCGACGGCACGGAGGAGGCGGCGCGGCGTCTCGAACGCGTGCTGACGTACGATCCCGGCACGGGGATCATGCGGCATGCCGACGCGGGATACGATACGGCCGTCGAGTGGGCGAAGAAGAACGATATCAGGATCCCGATGCTGGATTGAGGACGTCACATCCGGGCGAATTCCATCCCGCCGGAGGCGTCACCAGGGGGCAACGAACCACGTGACCGATCTCATCATCAGGAACATAGGGCAGCTCATCACCATGGACGGGGCGGCGGGTCCGCGCAGGGGACCGGCAATGCGTGAGCTCGGGCTGGTCGAGGGGGGCGCCGTGGCCTCGAGCGACGGCCGCGTGCTCGCTGCGGGGCCCGAGTCCTCTGTCATGGCCTCGGTCGAGACGGGGCCGGGCACGACCGTCATCGACGCCGATGGTGGCGTCGTCACGCCGGGACTCGTCGATCCTCACACGCACGCTGTCTTCGCCGCGACGCGTGAGGGTGAGTTCGCCATGCGCGTCGAGGGCAGAAGCTACGAGGAGATCGCCGAGGCCGGCGGGGGCATTCGTTCCAGCGTCCGTTCTCTTCGCGCCGCTTCCCCGGAGCTGCTCAGGGAGAACGGACAGGCCGCGCTCGACCGGATGCTCGAGTACGGGACGACCACCGCGGAGGTCAAGAGCGGCTACGGTCTCTCCCTGGAATCAGAACTCAAGATGCTGCGCGTGGCGTCAGAACTTGCGGACACGCACGTGGTCGACGTCGTCCCGACCTTCTTGGGCGCACACGAGTTCCCCGACGAGTGGCGCGACGATCGGGAGGGTTACGTCGATCACCTGATCAATGACATGATGCCCGCGGTCGCGGCTGAGAGACTCGCCCGGTTCTGTGACGTCTTCTGCGAGGAGGGCGTGTTCACCGTCGAACAGTCCCGCCGGGTCCTCACCGCCGCGCGAGCGCACGGAATGGAACCCAAACTCCACGCTGACGAGCTGCATCCGTTTGGCGCTGCAGAGCTGGCTGCCGAGCTCGAGGCGGCTTCGGCGGACCATCTGGTATGCGTGTCGGACGACGGCATCGCCGCTCTGGCGGCGGCCGGTGTCGTGGCCGTGCTGCTGCCCGGCACCACGCTGTCGCTGGGGTCTTCGGAGTTCGCGCCCGCCAGGAAGATGATCGAAGCCGGCGTGCCGGTCGCGCTCGCGACCGACTGCAATCCCGGCAGTTCCATGACCGAGTCCATGCAGATCATCCTTGCGCTCGCCTCCATGATGCTCCGCATGACGCCGGAGGAGGCGCTCGTCGCCGCAACCGTGAACGCGGCGGCCGCTCTCCGTGCCGGGGACGTTCTGGGGAGCCTGGCGCCGGGTCGACAGTGCGACGCGGTGATCTGGGAGGTCGACGACTACAGAGCCATTCCGTACCACTACGGCGTCAATCTCGTCGCGGCGGTCGTGAAGCGGGGGGAGATGGTCGTCTCCCGCGACGCAGGCGCGGCCTGAGGCAGGGGCGGCGGGACCGCGGGTGGTGCGGCAGGACCGAGATATGATCGGCGGTACCGAGACCTGAGTTTCCTTGAGGAGGTGCGAATGAAGCTGGTGGAGTGCGTTCCGAATTTCAGCGAGGGCAGGCGGCCCGAGGTGCTGGAAGCGATCGTCGGCGCGATGACGGCGGTCGACGGCGTGAGGCTTCTCGACAGCGAGATGGACGCCGACCACAACAGGGCGGTGGTGACGATAGTCGGAGAGCCCGAGGCCGTACTGGAGGGCGTCTTCCGTGGGATGGCCAAGGCGAAGGATATGATCGACCTGACCACGCACGAAGGTGAGCACCCGCGCATGGGGGCGACCGATGTCGTGCCGTTCGTCCCGGTCAAGGGCGTCACGATGGACGACTGTGTCGAGCTTGCCAGACGCCTCGGGGAGCGCGTGGGCAAGGAACTCGAGATCCCGGTCTTCCTGTACGAGTCGGCCGCATCGCGGCCCGAGCGCCAGAACCTCGCGAAGGTGCGGAAGGGGCAGTTCGAGGGGCTGCGCGAGGAGATAGGCACGAACCCCAAACGCGAGCCGGACTTCGGTCCGAACATGATCCACGCCACCGCCGGCGCCACTGCGATAGGCGCGAGGCCGTTTCTGGTCGCCTACAACATCAACCTGGGTACGACCGATCTCTCTGTTGCCAAGGCCATAGCCAAGGCCATCCGGCACTCGAGCGGGGGCCTAAGGCACGTCAAGGCGATGGGATTCGCGATCAAGGACCGCAACATCGTCCAGGTCTCGATCAACATGGTCAACTTCAAGGGGACGCCGCTGTTCCGTGCGTTCGAGATGGTCAAGAGTGAGGCCGAGCGGTATGGAGTGCCCGTCATAGGCAGCGAAGTGGTCGGGCTTGTGCCCGTCGACGCGCTGGTCGACTGCGCAGAATTCTACCTGAGGCTCGAGAACTTCCAGAGGGACCAGGTTCTGGAGAACCGCCTTTCGGAAGACGGGAGCGACGAATGACAGATCTGAGCGAATTCCTGGGAGAGCTGGCGTCCGATTCCCCGACACCGGGCGGCGGGAGTGTGGCCGCGCTGTGCGGCGCGCTCGGGGCCGCGTTGAACTCAATGGTGGCCAATCTGACCATCGGGAAGAAGAAGTACGCGGATGTCGAGGGTGAGATGAAAGAGACGCTCGCCGGTGCGGAGACGCTGCGGCTCGAGCTTACCCAGATGATCGATGAGGACGCCGCCGCGTTCAACAAGTTCATGGCGGCGCTCAAGATGCCGAAGGAGACCGAGGCGGACAAGGCGTCGCGGAAGGCCGCTCTTCAGCAGACGCTGGTGGACGCGGCCACCGTCCCGCTGGCCGTGATGGAGATGTGCGTGGGCGTGATCCGGCTGGCCGTTCCCGTCGCGGAGCACGGGAACGTGAATGCGGTGTCCGACGCCGGCGTTGCGGCTCTCGTTGCGCGGGCCGGTGTGCACGCGGCGGGGCTGAACGTCCGGATAAACGTCGGAGGCATCCGGGCGGAGGAGCACCAGGAGTTCGCCGGCAAGGCTTCGGCCGCGATCACCGATCTCGGCAGGGAAGCTGACCTCGCCTGCGAAGAGGTCATGAAGATCGTGCTTCAGAAGATCTCCTAGGGAGGGGAGGCTTGATCTTGCGAGGTTCGATACTGCGGCCGCAGGGCTTGCTCCCGGCGGCTGTTCTTGCCGTGGCCACGCTGTTCGCCTCCGGTTGTTCGTGCTCCGTGCCCGACGTCGAGCCGGTCTCGGACGAGACCCGGGCGACCTACTCTACGGACGAGCGGCCGATGAGTTCGCTCGAACTGGTAGAGGCGGCGGTCAGATCCGGAGCCCTGGAGTATTCGACCGGGCTTCTGTACAAGGTCTACGCGATGTTCGACCCGAACAGTCTTCCTCCTGAGTACGAGAGCGACGTGCCGTCCAAGTGCGGGACGCCGCTGATCACGGAGGTGCAGCGCAACTGGAATCTGCTCTCGCCGGACGATCGGGCCGAGATCTCACAGTACATAGAGCCCATCGGCATGCCTGGCGAAACCGGCACTCAGCTGGACGACGTCACCCCGGACCGTCTCGACCATGAAAGAGAAAAACTCGACTGATCCCGGCAGCTCGGCGCGAGCGCTCTGGACCTCGGAGACGGCCACCACGGCCATTTTCGTCGCCTTGGCGGCTGCGCTGGGGTTCCTTCTTCTGTCCGTGCCCAACGTCGAACTCGTGACGTTCACCGTCTTCGCATCGGGCGTGGTCCTCGGTCGCTGGCGCGGCGCGCTGGTCGGGGCGCTCGCGATGGCCATCTACTCCGGATTCAATCCGTACGGCTCGGGACTCGGCGTCCCGACCATGTTCGCGGCCCAGCTCGGGGCCTCGGCGTTCACCGGACTGATGGGTGGCGTCACGGCTGGCCTGTGGCGGGGCCCGCTACCGGTCGCCGGCTGGCGGGGCCTGCCAGTGGTCGCCGGCGGGATCGGACTCGCCCTGACCGCCGTGTACCAGGCCGCCGTCATAGTGGGTCTGGCGGTGATGAGCCCCGAGTTCCGCACTGGAGCGCTTGCCGTGCTCCTCTCGAACGCCTTCTTCTCCAGCGTGCATCTTGTGTCCAACACGATCGTGTTTGCAGTGCTGGCCCCGACCGTTCTTCCGAAGATCCTGAGGCTGGCCGGCCCGCGGACGACCGACGCCGGCACCCGAACCCCGGGCGCTCCGGGAGCCTGTGGAGGGAACAGATGACATTCCTTGCGGACCTCAGGCGTCCCGGTGTTCTTGCCATATCCGCGATCGTTCTGCTGCTCATTGCGCCTCCGGCCGCACTCGCCGAGGAGGCCGGTGCTGAGCCCCACACGCCGTCCCCGCCCGACTCGTCGGCGTTCGTTCAGGATGAGCCCGCGCAGGTGA
>JAUWCJ010000161.1 GCA_030609365.1 Candidatus Eiseniibacteriota bacterium
TGTCGTATCGCCGAAGGACCTGCGTCGCTTCATCCTGCCTGACTTCGAGGAGATCCGGATCGGAGTCGATGCGGTGAAGTTCGACTACTACAGTGACAGCGGGGCGCTGGAAGTGGTCTGGATTCCTGTGTTCACTCCCATGCGCTCTCCGGACGACGATTCCATCTGGGCGAGATCCTCGGAGTTCCCGGTGGACCCGAGCTTCGATCTGTCGTCGAAGAACATCGACGCGTCCCTCGAGAACAGCGAGGTGTTCGCGAAGTACTCGCTCCTGTCATCCTCGTTCGATCTCGAGATGATGGCCGGATATGCGTGGGACGACGCGCCCACGATGCACATGTCGGCAGAGCTGGACCCGGACACCCACGAGATGGTCTCACTGGTCATCACTCCCGAGTACCACCGCCTGCCGCTCGCGGGCGGGAGCTTCAGCACGGCCGTCGGAGGGGCGGTTGTGCGCGGAGAAGGCGCCTACTACTGGGGGAAGCACCTTCCCACCGTGAGCCCGTTGATCGAGGACGGCGTGCTCAAGTGCGACTACGTCCACTACCTGCTCGGTGTCGACTGGGCCCTTCTCGGTGTCAACGTGAGCGGCCAGTTCATCTCTGAGGTGATTCTGGATTACGACGACTCGCTGGCGTCCGATGCGCGCACTGACTGGCTGACCTTCCTGGCCAGCGACAGCTTTCTGAACGACACGCTGCATCTGGAGTTCCTCTCGTACTTCGGCCTGAGTGACAGTGACGCGCTGCTGCGATCGAAGGTCAGCTACGACATGACTGACGGGTTCGAGATCCTGGTTGGAGCGGATCTGTTCATGGGTGACGAGGGGACGTTCGGGGCATACGATGAGAACGACTCGGTGTACGCGAAGTTGAAGTACAGCTTCTGAGATCGTCTGGAGACCGTTGGATCATTGAAAGGGGAAACGACAGTGGATATCGTCAAGGTCGCGGATGCGGAGTCTCGCGAGAACCCGCACGGTGTTGATGCGAGGGCTCTCCACGAGAGTGAGCGCGCGCTTGTTTCTCACATCACACTGCATCTGGGCGAGGCGCTCAAGCGGCACATCACTCCCGTTGACGTGATCTTCTACGTTCTAGAGGGCACAGGTGTCGTCGAGGTCGGGGAGGACAAGACGGAGGTCGGCGCTGATACGCTGGTCGATAGCCCGGCGAAGATCCCGCACTGCTGGTACAACGAGAGCAGCGAGACGCTCAGGTTCCTGGTGATCAAGGTGCCGCGCCCGACCGGACCGACCAAGGTGCTGTAGGCCGGTGGAACCACGTGGTCGCTAGTTCCATGGAGCCCGAAGTAGTCCGAGTGCGGCACCGGCCTCGCGCCCGCGAGGCCAGTGCGGAATCAGCGGTTCTGGTTCAGAACGAGTATCTGACCTTGACGTATGCCTCATCGTTGTCACTGAACTGCCCGAACTGAGTTGACGAATCACCCTCGAGGAGCAGGGCGCCCGCGGCGATCTCGGCGCTGTCTGTTGGGTAGTAGGTTAGCTCCGGTCCTCCGAAGAAGGCGGACCGGTTCGCGACGTCCCCGAAGTCGGCGATCTCGGCGGCGAACGCCAGCCGCGCCCTCAGGTCACCGTGAAGGAAGTCCCTCTCGAGAGCAACGAGGAAGTAGTCCTCCAGCCCATCGGGCCCACGGTCGGTGAAGAAACCATGCAGGTATTGGGCGTTCACGTAGAGCCCGTTCCGGAAGGTGTAGTCCCCCCCGACAACGTACTTGACGTACGGGTCGTCGCTAAGAGCCAGGTGCAGCGAGGTATCGCCGGGCGCGGTTACCGCGGTGTATGTCGCCTCAGCGGGCAAGAACAGCGCGCACTCAGCCCATACTCCAACATCCTCGACGGCCCCGGCGATGTCCATTCCAACAACCTGCTGTTTGGGATACTCCAAGGTTGTGTGGATGTCCACGGTGCCAGGAGTGTCGGCAGGAGTCATGTTCACTGCAGATGGCAGCGGCCAGTCATCTGGTCCGTACACGTAAGATACGGAGCAGTCGTACCCCAGGAGCTCTCTTCTGATTCTCAATCCGATGCTCGCTGTGTCCTGCGGGCGCTCATCCGGAAGGGTCACCTCGTCTGTCAGGGTCCCTAGACTGAGTTCAGGGGGGAGTGGGAAGGATGCGGGGACCTGCCAGCTTGAGGAAGGAGACCTCGCCGGGGTGAAGACCGGGACCACCACGCCGGTGACGGTGAAGTCCCCGGGGTAATAGTCGACCCGGACCGCCGTCGTTGGTATCTTCCGGCCGAGATCCAGGATGTCTTCGAAGTCGTCCGGGTTCAGGTTGTCTACCACGTTCAGTTTGTCAGCGGTTCCCCAAGCGATCCGTTGCTTGCCGATCCGAACGTCCATGTCGTCGAGCATGAGCCCGTACAAGTCCACATAGGCCTCATACATCTCAAGACGCCAGGGTTGAATGCGATCGCTGTCCTGGAGTTCAGCCGATGACTGCACGTCGGGGAAGCCCGAGTACCGGACACGCGACTCGGAATGAAACACGGCGTCCGCGGATCGCACGTCGAGCTTCAGGCCAAGCTGGACCTCGTTCCACGTGTAGCCGTCGTCTCCGCCTGGACGCCAGCGGTTGTCCGCTGTGAGCACCCCGCCGAGCTCCGGCGTCCCCTGAGCGGAGCCGGCCAAGAGCATGGTAGCAACCAGAGCTGCAACAAGCACGTTCGTGCGGCTCATCTACGTCCCTCGTTTCCTATCTTGATTCTCCAAGGTTGTCGTGGCACCGGTGGTTCGATCAGATCAGAAGCGCTTCAGATAGCGCTGCGTGAACTGTTTGTCCGGGATGCTCTGATCGTGGACAACGTCCTCGAGATCCATGATTGTCTTGTGCTTGTCCTGAACGTCTTCCATCTTGATATGATGCGGGGTCAGGTAGCCGTCGATTCGCCTCACGTCGGTCTGGGTCATGATCTTCAGAAGCAGTCCGGGACGGTCGTAGAACTCGACCTTGTCGGGCAGCATGGTCGTCTTGTCCACCCACATGACCAACCTGCTGTAGTCGATCTCCGACTCCTCATTGGGCACGAGTTCCAGCACGTAGTGGTTGTCCGTTTCCTCCCGGAGACTTGGCGTGTAGTTCTTGACATAGTCGGTCTGGGCCATATCGTCGTAGGTGAAGTCGGTACCCATGAAGTTCTCGTTCTTGACGTGGGAAGCGATGCGCCTCACCTTGGCAAAGGCTGGCATGTAGATGTACATGAGGTCGTCTTCCAGCGCCAGGAAGCCCACGCCGCGCACGTCGGCGGGCGAGAGGAAGCGGATGAGACGCTTGTCCTTGCCTTTCTGCAGAATGCTCAGCTCGCGTGTCTTTTTTTCACCCTCGGCGTCGATGAGAATCATCGAGAGATGCACCTCCCGGTCGGCCGGAGCGTTCAGCGTATCCTCCACTGCCTGCAGGACCTCCAAGGGGGCCATGGCCCCGGCGGTCTGGGTCGCCGCTGCGAGTACGAGCACGGCGAGCACGATCGATCGCGAACAACCTGACATGTCGACTCCTTTCGATGCATCCTTCCCTCTGCTTCTCACGGACTCCACGAGTGACACGTCCGTCACCCGCCTCCAACGTCACGGCCTTCGCCGGGTGGAAATTCTCAGACCACCCAGGTTGTGGTTCAGGCGTTTGGCCACCCTGTCAAACTCGCCTATGAACCGAGCCTTTGTCAGAAGAACAAGCGCAGGGAGCAGAGTGATCGCCCCCAGAGCGCTGGTGACCATGGTGGCGGCAATCAGGAAGCCGAACCTCTGCATGGGGACGATATCCCCAAGAATAAGCACCAGGAAACCCACGGCCACTGCAGTTGCGTTGATGATGATGGCCTTGCCAGTGGTCTCGAGCGTCACGCGGAGGGCGTCTCGCTCTGACGTCCCTTCTTTGAACTCCTTCTGGAACCGCGCCAGGAAGTGGATCGTGTAGTCGATCCCGATCCCCACAGCTACGCTTCCGATCAGGACTGTGACCACGTCCAGAGGAATCCCCAGCACCGCCATCAGAATGAAGTTACAGAGAACGGTGGCCACGACCGGCGTCAGCGAGATGAGGCCGCCGGTGAAGGAGCGGAAGCGGACGGCGAGCAGAATGAACAGCACCAGGAACGCGGCGACCAGGCTCGCGGCCTGGCTTTGCACCACACTCCGATCGAGGCGCTTGAAGATAATGGGCATACCGGTCTGCAGCGTCGTTGTCGCCACGGGGTCAGTGGCGGAGAGCTGTGACAACATCGCTGGTGGGATCGACTCGGAGGCAACTCCAGCGTGGTCCTCAACGAGGGCCCACATATCTCCCTGGATGTCC
>JAUWCJ010000204.1 GCA_030609365.1 Candidatus Eiseniibacteriota bacterium
ACCCTGAAGTGCGCCGCTCGGCACTGGAATGCGCCTGACCAGCCTGCCGCGGGCATCGTAGATCTCTGCCTTCGCGTCCCCTCCGTCCATCGGAGCGTAGAACGGTACTGCGGTGCCGGACACGAAGGGATTGGGATGCGCCGGTCCGAGTCGCGCAATGCCGCTGCCCTCTTCCACGCCGGTGAGCGGAACGACTGAGATGTGACCGTTTTCGAATCCGTCGACCGGAAGAGGATCCCGTCGTACGTCAGTCATACGAATTGTGTCGATGCGCGCCCCTGTCTCGCCCTCCTCCAACGCAGTGAAGGTGAGATGGAGAAGCTCCCCGGGCGGGAGCACGTGCGTGCCCGCGCCGAACACGGTATCAAAGAAGTGCCAGAAGCCGGGTTCGTTCTCCTCCGCAATGAACCAGGTCATGGCGCCGCTCTCCACGTACAGACTTCCCTCGGCGGCGTTGGTCAGCTCGACGACATTGGGATCGAAGGATAGATAGAGCTGGAAGCTCGCCACGGAGTCCGGACTCTCCCCGACGCGGAAGCTCATGTCGAACTCCTGCCCCGGGTTTACGATGACCTGCCCGGGATCGAAGTGGACGCTTGTAGACGCCACTGCGTTCCCGGATGCCGCAGCCACGATGGCTGCGGCCACAATGGCCGCGACGAGCCGTGTCTTCTCGGCTCGGCGATCTCTCGTTCGCGTCTGGGCTCGCTTCACCTCGTCCTCCCCGCTCTGCGTGTTTCTGGTGCCTGGGTCCGCGCCCTCTCCGCGTCCGGGCCCGCCTATCTCTTGGGCCCGGGCTGTCAGACCTAGACCCCCGAGGCACAACCGCTACTTCAGCAGCACCATCTTGTGGCTGCCGCTGTACTCCGGCGTCTCCATCACGCAGAAGTACACGCCGCTGCCGCAGCTCTGACCCTGGTCGTTCCGACCGTCCCAGACAGCCGCGTGACGCCCGGGCTCCTTTATGCTGTCAACCAGCGTCCGCACCACGCGGCCCGACACGTCGTACACACGAACCGCAACGCGTGACTCGTGCGGAACGCGGAACGCGATGGTCGTGACTGGATTGAACGGGTTCGGGCTGTTCTGGACGAGACGGAAGACCGTCGGGATGTCGCCACCCGACTCATAGCCTTCGAGTCTGGCGTCCATCTGCTCATTGTCGACGCCGCGGAGCGAAGCGGACGCGAAGTCGACACCGTAATCCTCAGCGGTCGCCTGAAACGTGAGCCTTGCCATCTCGCCGGAACCACCGATCGACACGTCCGTGCCGAGGATGGTGATGTCAATCTGGTCGGCCCCATGCCAGAGGAAGGTTCGGGCGAGAGGCGTGCTCATCTCATCGGAGAGTCGCGCCGACACGAGCTTCATGCCCTCGAGTTCGAGCACGGCGCTCACGCCCTTGACCTCACCCGTGTTCCCCTCCAGCCTGAGTGCAAACTCGATGGTCCCTCCGACGCCCGAGCTGATCTCCTCAAGCGAGAGCGCCAGCTGACCCTCAACCGGCTCACTCAGAAGCGGAACGACGCGCGCGCTCACAACTCCGTAGTTCATGGCGAAGACCATCAGGTCTTCGAACCCGACG
>JAUWCJ010000061.1 GCA_030609365.1 Candidatus Eiseniibacteriota bacterium
GCCCGGAAGAACAGGTCTGCCGCGCCTTCGCGACGTTACGATACACGGCCGTACCGGGGCGTCCGGCGCGAACCGTGCAGTCTCTGGCACGAGGCTAAGTGACGCCCCGCTCTCCTCTTGGACTGATGTCAAGACAGGCAGAAGGCGAGCTTCTGCCCGAGCAAATGATTATACAGTCTTAGTGGGCGGAATCAACACCTTTTTGCCGTGTGTAGGGCGGTTTCTGGGCTGGCTGGGGACGTGGGACCCGGCAGCACGCGGGCGATGGGCGGGGTTTATAGGTGACGGCAAGTCGTAAAACACTCTTTACATTTGGTCGGACTAAATGTAAATTGGTCCTCATGGTCAGACGCGACTACTGGACAGATAGAATCCGCCAGGCTTGGGAGAAGGCGCCCATCGTTTGGCTCACCGGGGTTCGCCGGGTGGGGAAGACGACGCTCGCGCGTGCTGTCGCGAACGCCCACTTCCTGAACTGTGATCTGCCGAGTACCGTGCGCCTCCTCGATGACCCTGAGCGCTTCTACGCGTCGGTCTCGGAACCGGTGGTCATCTTTGATGAGATCCACCAGCTTCCCGACCCGAGCCGGGTACTCAAGATCGGGGCCGACGAATTCCCCCACCTCAGAATCCTGGCGACAGGCTCGTCAACTCTGGCTGCGACGCAGAAGTTCCGTGACAGTCTGACCGGGCGGAAGCGAGATGTTCACCTGCTGCCGGTCCTCGCACGGGAGTGCGACGCGTTCGGGGCGCGCGACATCAAGAGGCGGCTGCTGCATGGTGGCCTCCCGGAACCGCTCCTCGCAGACGAGAAGGATCCGGAGTTCTTCGCGGAGTGGCTAGACTCGTTCTACGCGAGGGACATTACGGAACTCTTCAACGTGGGGAAGCGACAGGGATTCCTTCGCCTTGTCGAGAGCGTTCTCCGACAGAGTGGCGGCCTGCTCGAGAAGGGGAACCTCGCAAAGCACTGTGGCCTGAGCCGGCCCACTACCGGGAGCTACCTCGACATCCTCGAGGTAACGCACGTTGCACTCCTGGTCCGGCCCTACCACGCCGGAGGAAGGCAGGAGTTCCTGCGGCGGCCGAAGGCGTACGGGTTCGACACAGGATTCGTCAGCCACTTCTGCGGTTGGGACGAACTCCGAGAACAGGACTGTGGTGTTCTCTGGGAGCATGTCGTGCTTGAGACACTACTGGCGCACCGTGGGCACAGGGACATCTTCTTCTGGCGTGACAAGCAGCAGCGGGAGGTAGACTTCGTCATCCCGGGCGCGGGCGGATTGTGCGACGCCATCGAGTGCAAGTGGGACGCCGACAAGCTCTCGCTTCGCGGACTGAAGGCCTTCCGCAGCAACTACACCGAAGGAAAGAACTACATTATCAGCCCGCAGCTCGGCGATGCCTACACGCGGAACGTAGACGGTCTGGATCTCACGTTCTGCAATCTGCAGCAGTGGGAACAACTGAGCGCGGGAGACGTGTGAGCAAGGCATGACAGTCCAGCAGAGGGTGTGCTCAGAGGCCCCGGCAGGCAGGACAGCCGGGGTCTTTCTCCATCTCGATCACATCGAACTCGGGCACGGCGCCCTCCATGATGAGCAGCTTTCCCGCCAGGGTCTCGCCCGTGCCGGTCAGGAACTTGAGGGCCTCCATCGCCTCGAGCGTGCCGAGTATCCCTGCTGTGCAGCCGGGCACGGGGGGGTCGACCGCCGGGCGCGTGCCATCGACGAAGCACTCCAGGCACGGCGTGGCCGGGGGGTTCAGGAATGAGAGGTAGCCCGTGTACTCCGCCACCGCGGCGTAGACCATCGGGATTCCACGCGCGATCGCGGCGCGGTTGAGAGCGATTCGTGTCTCGGGGTTGTCCAGGCAGTCGAGGACGAGATCGGCGCCCTCTATCAGTTCCTGAGCGCTCGACCTGTCGATCTCGGCGATGACGGGTGTGACCTTGACGTCCGGGTTGAGGCGCCTCAGCTGAGCGGCGGCGATGGGTGCCTTTGGTTTCGTCAGATCGTCTCTTGTATAGAGGAACTGGCGGTTGAGGTTCGAGCGCTCGATCACATCGCCGTCGCAGACCACGATCTCGCCCACCCCCGCGACGGTGAGATAGACCGCCGCCGGGCAGCCCAGGCCGCCGGCGCCGGCCACGAACACCCTTGATCCGAGAAGGCGTTCCTGGCCAAGAGCGCCCCATCCCTGAAGTTCGGTCTGGCGAGAGTAGCGTTCGCTCTGATCGGTGGAGAGGGGCATGTAGCTCTCCGCATCGGGCTCGTCCGGCCCCGTCCTGCAAGTGTTGGTTCAGCGGCGGCTGTGTGTCGGTCGGGCGCCGGCTCAGCCGCCCGACACCGGAGGTTGCAGCGTGATGACGTCCCCGTCGACAGGACGGTACTCCAGCCTCTCGAGCTTCCCGTTGATAAACGCGAACGCCACGAGGCTGTCGGGGACACCGACCTCGTTCAGGATATCCCTGAGCGGCTTGTCGCCCTCGACCTCGATGCGTCTGGTGTACTGGTCGACATCGGGCTTGAGCCTGTCCTTGAGCTTGCCGCCCGAACGGAGGTAGATGATCACGTTGCGTCCTTCCGTGTGGCCCGCTGGTTACATCGCCATCGGCTTGAGCTTACGGCCGCGTACCGCAGGCACGCCGCCCTCGATCGGCTTGCCCAGGAACCCGACCTTCTCGAGATTGTCCGCCGCGTAGCCGATGCCCAGCAGCTCCAGAATCTCGCGGGTGGGATTGCCCTCGACGTCCCAGCCGCGGTTCGCGTAGTAATCGTCCAGCATCTTCTCGAAGTTCTCCGAGCCCACGAGCTTGCCCTCCGCGGGCCCGTCAGGGACAGGCTCCGTCAGGTGGCGTCCCGGTGCGATATCGAACTTGCGTCCGGGTCCGCCGTTTCGCTCGATGTAGTGGCAGCGGTTCTGGTTCCATATCTTCTCGGACATCTTGAAGCACTCTTCGAGAGTGGCGTCCCAGCCCGTGAGGTAGTTGATGGCGTCGACATGCTCTTCCGGAGAAACGTCAATCTCGCCCCAGAACAGCCGGCAGCAACTCCATGTGTCGAAGAGCGGGCGCAGGTGCTGTAGGTAGATGACGACCGCCGCCTTCCCCTCGATGGTGTCGCGGCCGAGTTCGATGTCCGCCGTGATCGCCCAGCTCTTGCTGTGGTGCGCTCCGATGTCGCAGGTGCAGTAGGAGAGGAGCTGAGCGGGATACCAGCGAGTGTCGTATCCGCTGAACTCCATGCCCTTCGCCTGCGAGGCGAAGTGGATCGTGCCCTTGCCGATTTTCTCCGCGGCGCCCTTCGTGCCGTGCGCGAGCGCGTCGCCGATACCTCGCCGGTGGACGATCATGTCAATGACATGTTCGAAATCATCGATGTTGCCCCAGCGGAGCTCGTGCCCCTCGAGGTCGTCCTTCGTGATGATGCCCCGCTGGTAGCACTCCATGGCGAAGGCGACCGTGCTGCCGCCACTCATGGTGTCCATGCCGACGTTGTCCAGCAGGTTATTGGCGTAGGCGACCTCGTGGATGGACTTGAATGCGCAACTGCCACCGATCAGCGCGATGGTTTCGTACTCCGGTCCCTCGACGTACTTATCCGGCTTCCCCGGCACCTTGGCCTTCGAGTACTTGCCGCAGTTGATCCAGCAGCCGAAGCACGCCTTGTCACTGATGAGACACTCCTCGACCAGCTTCTCGCCGTCTATGCCTTTCCAGTCCTCGAAATAGGTCTGCTGGAAATTGCGCGTGGGGAAGCACCCGCGCTCGTTGGACCAGCCGACGAAGTAGGCCGTGCCGTACTTCTGCCACGGCGCCATGTTGGGATGAGTCTTGGTGCGCTGAATGATGTCGTAGGTGAGTTTGGTCAGGCTCGGGAGGTCGCGCGCCTTGAGTCCCTTGCTTCCTCGCACCGCGATGGCCTTGATCTTCTTCGAGCCCATCACTGCGCCCACACCGCACCTGCCCGCCTGCCGCCCGAAGTCGTGCGTGATGCACGAGAAGACGATGCCGTTCTCGCCGGAGGGGCCGATCGTCGCGATCTGGAAATCCTTGCCGAGGTCGTCCTTCATCCGTTTCTCGAGGTCGAGCGATCCCATACCCCAGTAGTGGCCCGCTGGCCGGAGTTCCACGGTGTCGTCGTCGATGTACAGATACTGAGGCTCGGGCGCGATGTTCTTGAAGACGATGAGGTCATAGCCCGCGTACTTCAACTCGGGGCCGAGATGACCGCCCATGCTCGAGTCGGCGTGGCCGTTCGTGGCGGGGGAGATGCAGCCGAACCCGATCTTGGATCCGACCGGAGAGAACGAGCCGGTCAGGACGCCGGGCGCCACGATGAAGCGGTTGTCCGGTCCCAGCGGGTCCGCGTCTCTCGGGACCTCGTCGTAGAGGATCTTCGAGACGAAGCCGCGCGCCCCCATCCACTCGCGCGCGAGCGCAGGATCAGTCGCCGTTTTCCGTATGTTCCCCGTCGCGAGGTCTATGCGAAGAGTCGTGCCTCCAAATCCGTCCATTTTGGTCCTCGGTTTCTTTCAGTGCTTGCTTGCTGAATTCGCTCCGTTACGCTCCGCCGACCACGAGGGACTCCGGCCGGCCATTCCCCTAGTCCTCGACCACGATCGCCCCGGTGTTGCAGACCTCCGTGCACTTCATGCAGAAGTCACAGATGATGGGAGTGGGCAGGTCCGCGTGCGTGAAGATGACTCCGAAGGGACAGGCCTCCACGCAGATGCCACAGTTCGTGCACTCGTCCTTGTGGATGACGTACGCGTCGCCCTCGTGGTGAATCGCATCGACCGGGCACGCCTCCTCGCACTTGCCGCACTGCACGCAGACCTTCGGCAAGAAGTAGCCGGGCTCCGGGAACTGCGCCTCGATCCCGATGGCGGCCTTCTTCGGATTGATCTCGTTGTAGTGGGTGATCGTGCATATCTGCTGGCAGAGCTTGCAGCCCGTGCACTTCTCCTTCGTTACCTTGATCTTCATTGTGCCTCCGTTCGGCGGATTCGCCGCACGCGGATCTCCAGTGTCTCAGTCTCGTCGACGTCTCGCAGGACGTCCGTCATGCCCGAGAGCGCGGATGCCATCACATCCTGTACGAACGTTTTCAGCGCGACCTCTTTGCCGTTGACCAGAAGTCGCGTTGCCCAGGTCTGTTCGGCAGGCTGCGCCGACAGTCTCTCTATCAGATCGCACAGTTCGGACGTCTGGTCGGCGGAGAAGGCCAGTCCTTTGTATCCGTCGGGCGCGCTTCCCACGACCGCGACGACACCATCGAGGGACGCGATGTCCAGGTCGCCGCCAACGATCGCGATCTTCTTCCCGGGCGTGCTCTTGAATCCCTCCGCGAGCACGATGTCTCCGGGCATGGCCACGCGGAACGAGAGTTCCTCGACGCCGCGGCCGGAGGAACGGTGCGCTATCGTGTAGTCGTCACCCGTGAGTGCGGTCACCGCGGCCCCGGCGGCCCGCATGCGCGCCGTGTCTGTGTCCGTGGCCTCGAGCGTGGGCTCGACATGTGTGTGTTTGATGTACGCGACCGTGCGACCCCTGCTCGTGAGCTCGCGCGTGACCCTCTCGAGAAGAGAGGTCTTGCCGGTGTCCTTCGATCCGACTACCTGAATCCAGAAGCTCGCCATCTTGCTCTCCCGTTGGATGTCGTGAGCCGCTCCGCTAGTAGCGCAGCGCCAGCGCCGCAGCTACACCAGCTACTCCGGAGCCTGCCGCGGCGATTCGGTACGCCATCCAGCGCCCTGTGCTCCAGGTGGCAGTGGATTGCGTGAGGTATGCGGACAGCTTGAGACCGGCAAGAGCGGCGGGGAGTGCCAGGACGGTGGCGACTGGACCCTGTACGAACATGTAGTCGATCATCTTGCCCTGCATCGACCAGTATGGATTGTGAAGCACGTCGCGCGCGAAGTAGGCGAACGCGATGAACGAGATGAACGTGAGCACCGGCGACATGACGAGCATGCTGCGCTCGCTCGCTCGCGCGAAGCTCGGCGACTGCCGGCGCTGCCGCGCTTCGTAGAGGCTGAAGCCGACGTCGAAGATGACGCCCACCATCAGCACCGCCGCTATCTTGCATCCCCACATCGGATGCTGAAGGAATTTGAAGGCGCACGCGACCGCCGCGAGCGTGAGCGAGCTGCCTGGTGCGGCCCACACGCGCCGTCCGAGTACCAGGAAGGTGACGCCGATGGCGGTGAGAATCGACGCCCTCGGGACATCGTTGGCCCACGCAAGTTCGCCCAGCCCGAGCTCGGCAAGTCCCCAGATCGAGCCGAACAGGACGACGGTGGCAATGATGAGGTGCTTCGAGTTCAAGGGAGTTCTCCTTATGGTCAGGTGGACTGTGTGGTCCGTGCGCGTGGGGCCGCGCGGCCTGCGCCACGCCGACCGGTGGGGCCGTTGCGGCCCCAGAACCACCTATCTTATCAGAAGAGGATTGCGCCGTAAAGCGGGTGAGTGGTCTCGCGCGGCTACCGGCTACCTGAACATCGCTTTGATGCACCCCCAAGACGTCGCCTCGACGGGCGAGTCGCACGGTCCGCATCCTTGACCGTGCGCGCCGATCTGGATGCCCCACGAGTTGTTCTCGGGCAGGCACACCGAGACAGATCTGAGCGTCAGGTCACCGCTCTCGAGGTCGCAGAAGAGCGGGTCCAGGTAGAGCATGCTCGTCGTGTAGCTGCCGCAGAGTTCGTTCAGTTCCCCGTTCTCAAATATGCACGAGAGCGTCGTGTAGGGCACGCTGCCGTCGCAGTAGAGCGCCTCCCCGGGACTGCCGTACGCGATGATCGTGTGCCTGATCGCCGGCGCGGCTCCGTCCACGCAGCAGATACTGCTGCCCAGGGAGCCCTCGTTCTCGACCATGGTGCACGAGGTGATGCTCGGGTCAGAGTCGCCGCAGTAGAGAGCGCCACCGAGTCCCGCCGAGTTCCCGCGGAAGACCGTTCCGGTTACGGAAGGTGAGGAGAACACGCAGGCCATTCCGCCTCCCGATCCGGCCGCAGCGTTCCGGAAGAACACGGCGTCGGTGACCGACGCGGACGAGTTGACGCAGAGCATGCCTCCACCCTGGACGTTCGCCGTGTTGTCGTCGAACAGGACGTCTTCGAGAGTGGGCGATCCGTTGCGGCAGTAGAGACCGCCACCGCCGTCGGTCGATGCATTGTCGACGAACCGCACGTTCCGGAGCGTGGGCGACGTGCCCTCCAGATACATGCCCCCGCCCCTGATCGTGTCGCCGTTCGTCACCATCAGGTTCTCGATGACAGGCGCCGCACCCCCGCCGATATAGAACCCGCGACCCGAGCCCTCGCAGTCGATGACCGTTTCATCTCGCGACGCAAGTCCTCTGACGATTGTGCTCACGCCACCGAAGGTCAGGTTCTTGTTGCCCGGGCCCGTATACACGCCGGGCGCGACGAAGACCGTGTCGCCGTCGCTCGCAGCGTTCAGGCCTTCCTGAATGGTCAGGAAGTCGCCCGCACCGGCAAGGTCGACCAGATACGACTGGCCGAGCGAAGGTCCCGCGGGGTTCGAGCTCGAGCAGCCAGAGAGCGCAAGCGCTGCTGCCAGGGCGGCAGCTGTGATGCCCAGTGTCAGGACGAGCCGGAGACGGCTTGCGGTGTGATCTCTCAGTGTCATGGGGGTTCTTCTCCCAAGGGTTTCTCTCCTTGTGGAGAGGTTTTGGAGGGGTAGCATCAGCATATTCTCGATGGAGGCGTCTGTCAATGGAGGAGGGGGCCGCTGCGACAACGTGCTCGCCTGCCCCCTCCTTGGAGAGGACATTTTCTCATTGCAGTTGCTGAGGACATAGTCTGATTGCTTAGACAGCCCTGGTTCTGATTCTTGACCCGGTGCCCGGGGCAAGATATACTCACTAGCTGTGATGCCCTCGGCACTTGGGACGCCCCAGCGATCCGCCTCGATGCAGTTTCTGGGGCGGCTTGTTTGCCTCGGGGTGGTGTGTCCTTCGAAGTCAACTGCTACAGGAGGATGAGTTGCTCGACCTGAAATCGCGTCTCGCCGACCGGGCAAAGGGCAAGGAGTCCTCGCCCATCCGCGAGCTTCTCAAGTACATGAAGATAGAGGACATGATCTCGTTGGGCGGAGGCTACCCGAATCCTGACACGTTCGTCTTCGACCGCGTCGACGTGCGGTTCAAGGACGGTTCGCAAAGCTCGCTCGAGGGTTCGGAACTCACGGTCGCCTCGCAGTACGGCGCGTCGGACGCACACGCGGGGCTGCGGGAAGAGCTGATCGCCTGGCAACGCGAGAAGGACGGAGTTGAGCTCGACGCGTCGCAACTCGTCGTCACGAACGGGAGCCAGGAGAGCCTCTTCATCATGCCCTACCTGTTCGCGAACCCCGACGACTCGATCGCGCTCTCCGAGCCCGCGTATCCCGGCGCGCTGTCGGCCTTCAAGTCGTTCACAAAGAACTTCGTATCTGTGCCGCTCGACGAGAACGGCATGGACACGGCCGCGCTCGAGAACGAGCTCAGCCGCATCGCCGATGCCGGCGGCAGACTGCCGAAGTTCATCTACACCGTGCCTTCCGGCCACAATCCCGGTGGCGTGGCACTGTCGCTTCCTCGCCGCGAGCACATGATGCGTATTGCACAGCGCTTCGACGTCCTGGTGCTCGAGGACGATCCGTATCAGCTCTTGAAGCTGGGTGACCTGCCGGTACTGCCGTCGCTCCAGTCGATGGACACGGAGGGGCGTGTCGTCAGGTTGGACAGTTTCTCGAAGATCTTCGCGCCCGGCCTGCGGATCGGCTACGCGTCAGGTCCGCCTGAGATCATCCGGCAGTTCGTGCTCTTCAAGCAGTCGTCGAACCTCCACACGAGCACGTTCATCCAGGCGCTTCTTCACAATTACATGACGTCTGCGGGACACGATGCGTTTCGCGCACACATCGCGGGTAACTGCGAGTTCTACCGCGCGAACCGCGACGCGATGATCGAGGGAGCGAGAGAGTTCCTGCCGCCCACGGTCACGTTCAACGTTCCCACGGAGGGGATGTTCATCTGGTTCGTGCTGCCTGAGGCGTGCGACGCGCGCCGCATGGTCGACGAGCAGTGCGAGAAACTCAAGGTGTTGCTGGTTCCCGGCGGCGCGTTCTCGACGACGGGCGCGCTTGAGAACTGCATGAGGGCGAGTTTCAGCATGGTCTCTCCCGAGCGCATCCGGGAGGGCATGAAGCGCTTTGGAGAGATGGTGAAGGCGGAGTTGGAGAGGTCACACTAGACAGGTACTTGCTGCGGTCAGCGTTTCAACACAACAGGAGGGAACAGATGGCGAAGCACACGATCGTCACGATGCCCGGGGACGGTATCGGTCAGACCGTGTTGCCCGAGGCCCTGCGGGTCCTCGAGGCCGTGGGATTCGAGGCGGACTACGTTCATGCCGACATCGGATGGGAGTTCTGGAAGAGCGAGGGGAACGCGCTGCCCGACAGGACGATCGCCCTGCTCGAGAAGCATCGTCTGGGCCTCTTCGGCGCCATCACCTCGAAGCCAAAGGGCAAGGCTGCGGACGAGATCTCGCCTGCGCTCAAGGACAAGGGCTACGTCTACTACAGCCCGATCGTCGGTATGCGTCAGCACTTCAACCTGGACGTCTGCATCCGGCCGTGCCGTTCGTTCGAGGGCAACCCCCTCAACTTCATCCGCAGGAAGGGCGACGGGTTCGATGAGCCGAACGTCGACGTCGTCATATTCCGTCAGAATACCGAGGGCCTTTACGGTGGCGTCGAGTGGACCGCGCCGCCCGCGAACGTGCGCGACGCGCTCGCCACGCACCCGAAGATGAAGAAGTTCCTCGACGTTCCGAACGAGGACCTCGCCGTCTCGACGAGGATCTTCACGAGGCAGGCCTGCCACAGGATCTGTCAGGAAGCCTTCAACTACGCCGACAAGTTCGGATACACATCGGTGACCGTGTGTGAGAAGCCGAACGTCATCCGCGAGACCTCGGGGATGATGGAGGCGGAGGCCAAGAAGGTCGCCGCGGACTTCCCGGGCATCGCGCTCTGGAGCACGAACATTGACGCGCAGATGATGTGGCTCACGAAGAACCCCGAGGACTACGGCGTCATCATTGCCGGCAACATGTTCGGCGACATCGTGTCGGACGGGTTCGCCGGGCTGACGGGCGGTCTGGGGTTCGCGTGCAGCGCGAACATCGGCACCGACTGCGCGGTCTTCGAGCCGACGCACGGATCTGCGCCCAAGTATCAGGAGCTCGACCCTTCCATCGTCAACCCGACGGCGATGATCCTCTCGGCCTGCATGATGCTGGACCACGTCGACGAGGCGGAGAAGGCCACGCGCATCCGCGACGCGATCGCCAAGGTCATCAAGGACGGGCGCGTCGGGACCTACGACATGAAGAAGCTCAGGGGAGGCCCCGACGCCATCGGTCAGGGCGCGGCGACCACCCAGCAGATGACCGACGCGATCATCGCGGAACTGTAGAAGAGCGGGCTGAGCGCGGGGCCGCCCGAGCGGTCTCCGCGCTCTCCTCGGCTCGGGAGCGAATCATGGGAATGACATTCGCGCAGAAGGTGCTGGCCAGGGCCGCCGGTCTCGATTCGGTCGTGCCGGGACAGATCGTCGCGGTCAAGCCCGACCACCTGCTGACGCACGATAACACTGCGGCGATCATCGGGAAGATCGGCGACGAGCTCGACAAGTACGGTGTGGTCAGGAAGGATATGCCCATCATCGTGCTCGACCACGTCACACCCGCCGCGAACGAGAAGACGGCGACGGGGCACGCGAACATCAGGAAGTTCGTGGCTGCTCACGGGCTCCCGAACTTCTACGACGTCGGCACGGGTGTGTGCCATCAGGTCGTCGTCGAGAAGGGGCACGCCCTGCCGGGCAAGATCCTCGTGGGGAGCGATTCGCACACCTGTTCGTACGGGGCGGTCAACGCGTTCTCGACCGGCATCGACCGGACGGAGGCCGCGGCGCTGTTGCTGGTGGGCGAGACGTGGTTTCGCGTGCCGCCGACCATCCGCGTGACGCTCAAGGGTGAGTTCAAGCCTGGCGTGTCCGCGAAGGACCTGATACTCACCATCATCGGTGACATCTCGGCGGGCGGCGCCACCTACCAGGCCGTCGAGTTCCACGGCAACGTCGGTGCTCTTACAATAGAGGACCGGTTGGTCGTTGCGAACATGGGCATCGAGATGGGCGGGAAGATAGCGGTCTTCCCGTTCGACGCGACGACGGAGGTGTATCTGACCTCGATAGGCGCCGACCGCTCGTCCTACGAGCCGGTCTGGGCTGACGCAGACGCGGAGTACATCCGCGAGCTGAGCTACAACCTCAGTGAGATCGTTCCGGTCGTTGCGTTGCCGCACAAGGTCGACAATGTGAAGCCCGTGAGCGAGGTCGAGGGGATGGAGATCAACCAGGCCCTGCTCGGCACGTGCACGAACGGCAGGCTCTCCGACCTGCGCGCGGCCGCGGCCATCCTGGACGGCAAGACAGTCAGCCCGAAGGTGCGGTTGCTCGTCCTGCCCGCGTCGCGCGAGGTGCTCGAGGCGGCGCTGGCCGACGGGACCATCGCGACGCTGGTCAGGGCCGGCGGAGTGCTGCTTCCGGTCGGTTGCGGTCCGTGCTTGGGCGCGCACCAGGGCGTGCTCGCGCCGGGCGAGAGGTGTCTCTCGACCGCTAACAGGAACTTCAAGGGGCGCATGGGCTGCAAGGACGCGGAGATCGTCCTGGCGAGTCCGGAGACAGTGGCGGTGTCTGCGATCAGTGGAGTTATCACCGACCCGAGGAAGGTCGCATAAGAGCGGCCTCTCGTCGCGCGCCGGCGGCAGGCGCTGCCGGCCGCGGCCGATGCGGCCAAGGAGGTGTCAGTTGAAGGTCTGGAAGTACGGTGACGACATCAACACCGACATGCTCTTCCCGGGGAAGTACACGTACACGTGCGCGACCGCGGAGGAGGTCAAGCCACACCTGCTCGAGGATCTCGATTCCGAGTTCGCGGGTGAGGTGTCGGCGGGCGACATACTGATGGCCGGAACGAACTTCGGGTGCGGAAGCTCGAGGGAGCAGCCGGTGTTAGGACTCAAGGCCGTCGGCATTTCGGCGGTGATAGCGAAGAGCTTCGCGAGGATATTCTACCGCGCGGCCATCAACCAGGGCCTCGTGCTCGTCGAGGCGCCGGACGCCGTCGACGCATACAAGGACGGCGATGAGCTAGTGCTCGACGTGGAGGGCGGGAGCATGACCGTCGGCGGGAAGGCGTTCACCTTCCCTGCGCTGCCGCCGGAGATCCTGGCGATACGCGACGCAGGCGGACTGCTCAACTACGCCCGGGCGAAGCTCGAGGCCGGCACGAAGTAGCCGGAGTGCTCGCGAGCGGCGCCCGACCGGGTGGCCGGCGCGCTCCCGGCACGGGACCAGGAGGCCGGCGCGCTCCCGGTGCAGCCGATTTCACACAAGACACGAGGACACGACATGCCGACCAGAGACGAAGTGCGGGGGATCCTCCCCGAGCTGGAGCTGATCAAGGACGAGGCGCTTCGCGAGAAGACGGTCGACGTCTGGATCGACGCGATGGAGACGGGCGGCTGGGAAGTTGCGGACATGCCCGACATTCCGTTCACTCTTCTTATAGAGGACACTGACCTCAGCCTGGTGGACCACACGAGAGTCGTCACGCAGACGGCCATCGCGATCGCCGATACGATGTCGGGCTACTATCGCGATCTGATGCCCATCAACCGCGACTACCTCATCTCGGGTGGCCTGCTCCACGATGTCGGCAAGCTCGTGGAGTACGAGCGCAAGGATGACAAGATCGTGAAGAGCGAGGTCGGGCGTGATCTGAGACACCCGTTCTCAGGTACCGCGCTCGCGTACAAGCACGATGTTCCCACGATGATCTGTCACCTCATTGCGATGCACGCGAAAGAGGGGGAGGGCGGCCGCCGGAACCCGGAGGCCTGGATCATCCACTACGCGGACTTCGTGAACTTCAGGTCGCTCCAGACGCTGTAGGAACTTCCGAAGCGCCCTCGCGAGAGGGCCCTTCCTCTTATGCCCGAGGTTGCTCGCATGCTTCGTAGAGGGCATCCAGAGATACCCCGTCCGGCTCCCTTCGTCGGCAGCGCATTTCCGCGCCACGGCGTGGCGACGCGAGCACTGTTGTGCGCGGCGCTCTGCCTGGCGCTGGCCGCAACGATAGCGGACGCGGCAACCCTGACTACGGATCCCTTGAACCTGCCGTTCCAGTTCGTGGAGCTCTGTCCCAGGGGCAGGCGGGCGCTCGAGGAGGGCATCGTCGATCTGGACGGGGATGGCGTGGATGAGATCGTCACCGCGCGCACCTTCAACGAGGGCCAGGGCTACTACCTCGGTCTGAACAGGGTCGACCCGGCCGGCTGGACCACGCTGAGACAGCTCAATTCCCCCTACGCCATGCGCCTCACCGGCATCGCCGACGTCGACTCCGGAGACACACCCGAGATCTTCAGAATGAGAGTGGAGCCGGGCGATATCCTGTCGGTCGATGTTCTCGGCGTTGAGGTGCACGCGAACTCCACCGACTGCACGACGAGAGGCTCATTCGAGATAGACGTGCACGAGTGGCGCTGGAGGGAGAACGTCTGGAACGGCTCGATGTCCACTCACCTTCCCATCGATGAGGACGGTGACGGGCTTCACGAGTCCGTCGTGTTTTCGATAGCCGGCGGCATGAGCAAACGCCCGAGGGGCATCGGCGTAGCGGACTGGACGAGCGGCGAGATGCGGTGGTTCCTTCCGGTCGGAGCCGCACCGACACAGATACTGGAATTCGAAGACCTCACCGGTGACGGCATTCTTGACATCGTCTTCGCGATGGGAGCGCCCTGCAACGGGATCTTCGAGGAAAACAGCGTCGACACTCTCTCTTACGTGGCCGCCGCGACGCTCGGAGGGGAGCTGCTCTGGATCAGGGAAATAGGGGGCCCGTCGAGCGGGCCCTGTTTCACCGTCGCCGACGTGGACGGCGACGGCGCCGTGGAGGTACTGACGGGTCAGGTCTACGGCCGGGACACGGTATCGGACTACCACGCGCTCGCGGTCTGGAGCGGGCGTGACGGGGAGCCGCTGGCCAGCTGGAACAACGGTTACGCGGTGAACTCGGTCGCCGTCCTGCCCTCGGACGAAGGCAGCAGGATCTTCGCGGCGGTGGGCGACGGCGTGCTGCGGTCCTTCCGATTCGTCGGAGGCAAGCTGGAGCTGGTCGGGGAGATGGACTGCGGGTCGGCGGTCGGCTCGCTGTCGGTCGTGTCTCCTGACCCTCTCGAGTCGAAGTCGCTCCTGGTTACCACCTACGACGGTGTCTTTGTGCTCTTCGATGCGGATCTCCGTCCCCTGGCCCGGTTCGACTCGGGGGACACCGGCAGGTCCGGGAAGAGCGGCCGCGACATGAGGTTCGCCGTCGGAGGGCGGGGCATCCTCGTGCGGACGGAAGAGACGCTCTTCTGTCTTGGGCTCGAGCGGACGCCTCTGGACCTCCGGCCGATCGTGCTGCTGGGGCTGTGCGGCCTGGTGTGTGGAGCGGCGTGCGTCCCCGGGGTGAGACGCGCCTCCCTGGCGTCTCTTCGCCGGGCGCTTATGCCGCCGTCCGACAGGGTCGATACGGCAGACGAGCTGCTGGACGGTCTGGCCACCGCGGGCCACGGGAAGCTCGCCGTGACTTCCACTCTGAGAAGACTCCGCAAACAGACCACAATGAGTTCAGGGCTCGAAGGCCCTGCACCCGCGGAGCTGCAGGAGCGGTGGCGAGGCGCGGTTCGGGACGCGCTCGAGGTTGGAGTGACGAGCCTGGACGGCGTGGTGCTCATGGCGCGCAGGATGGGACTGGCGCCGTCCACTGTTGCCAGGCTCAAAGCGGATCTCGACCGTGCGCGCAAGCTGCTGAGAAGCACCCCCGAGCGCGTGCCCACGGGCAGCGACGCGGCCGCATTCGCGGAACGGCTCGAGCCCCTTCTCGAATCGGTGGATAGCCACCTCGCGGAGCTCAAGGCCTCGGCCCGACGGTACGTCTCGGCCGAACTCGTGGCGGAGCTCCGCCGGGTTACGGAGGCCCACAGGTCCGACCTGCTGGGCGCAGGCATCGAGCTACAGGCTCCCGCGGTGACGAGCATCGAGGGTGTGAGGGTATTCGGCACGCGGCTCGAGGTGTGCTTCGTGCTGGACAACCTGCTGTCGAACGCGATAGAGGCGGTCAGGAACGCGTCGCAGCGTCGCATCGAGCTGTCGATGGGCCGCGACGGCGACAGGGTCTCGGTGACGGTATCCGACACGGGAGTGGGCATCCCCGAGGAACTCAAAGAGGACGTGTTCAAGGCCGGTGTCTCTAGCAAGGCCGGCGGAGGGCACGGACTGCCTCGCAGCAGAGAACTGCTGAAGAAGCGGGGTGGAGACATCGTGCTCGTCCGCTCCACCACTGGAGAGGGCACAGAGTTCACGGTCAGTTTCGAGATCGCTTAAGATAGCTACGCGTTCTGGCAGAGCAGCAGCCGGACCTCGAACGTCGCGCCCTCACCCGGCGACGATCTCACGAGTTCGATCTTGCCACCACGCCTGCCGAGGATCTCCCTGCTCACGGGAAGGCCGTGCCCGCCCCCGGTCCGGTCACTGACACCGTGCGCGAACACCTGCTCGTGCTGCGTCTCCGGAATCCCCTTGCCCGTGTCCTCG
>JAUWCJ010000112.1 GCA_030609365.1 Candidatus Eiseniibacteriota bacterium
GGGCCACCTGAGATTCATGGACTTCCACAGGGCTGATGAGACGATCCTCGAGGGCTATAGGGCCGCCAAGTCCTGCCTCGAGGAGAATGAAGACACGGCCGCTCCTTTCTAGCGTGCTCGTGTCAGTGGGGAAAGCGCGTATGCCGTTTCGCACAGTCGGTGTGATAGGCCGGACGTACCAGCACCTGAGGCGCTACCGCCAGATACTGGCGGTCCTCATCAAGTACGGATTCGGGGATCTCCTGAGGAGCATTGGGGTCCACGGGTACGCCGGGTCGCGCTGGTGGAGGATTGACGCCAGGCGGCGAGAGCCGGTGGTTCTCTCCCGGGCTGAAGCAGTCAAGGCAGCGCTGGAAGAACTCGGGCCCACGTTTATCAAAGCGGGGCAGTTCCTCTCCACCAGGCCGGACCTCTTGCCGGCGGAGTTCGTTGAGGAGCTCGCCAAGCTGCAGGACGACGTGCCCCCATTCTCGTTTTCCGATGCGAGGCAGATCGTCGAGCAGGAGTTCGGGAGTCCCCTGGAAGAGGTGTTCTCGGACTTCCAGGAGCGCCCGGTGGCGGCGGCTTCGATCGGCCAGGTTCACGCGGCGCGGCTGCCGGACGGGAACGAGGTCGTGGTGAAGATCCAGCGACCGGGGTTGCGGGCCACCGTCCGAGTGGACATGGAGATCATGACGCACCTGGCCGCGCTTGCAGAGAAGCACCTCACGGGCGGAGAGATCTACCAGCCCGCTCTGGTCGTGCAGGAACTGGCGCGTTCGCTTGAGAGGGAACTCGACTACAACCTTGAAGCCGCTAACATGGAGCGGTTCGCGGCGCAGTTCGCAGGCGACACTGCCGTTTACGTTCCAACAGTCTACCGGGACTTGACAACGAAGCGCGTGCTCACTATGGAGCGCGTGCACGGCGTGAAGGCGAGCGAAATCGACCAACTGGAAAAGGCCGATCTCGACGGGCGGAAGGTCGCCAGTCAGGGGTTCGACCAGATCATGCGGCAGATTTTCGTGTACGGTTTCTTCCACGGCGATCCGCATCCAGGCAACATCGTTGTTCTTCCGGACAACGTCATCTGCTATCTTGACTTCGGGATGATGGGCCGAGTGAGCCGCCAGGATCGAGAGTGCTTCGTCGACCTCCTTGCGGCCATCGCCCGCCGGGATGAAGCAAAGGCCGCGGCCGCCCTACTTCGGATCGCGACCCCGGAGGGGGGCCTCGACTATCGACTTCTGGAGAGAGAACTGGGCGAGATCACGGAGGACTACTCGTCCAGGGCGCTCAAGGAACTGGATTTCGCGAGCTTGTTGCAGCAGGTCATGCGGATGATCGTGCGACATCGACTGCGCGTTCCCCCGGACCTGTATCTGGTGGCGAAGGCTCTTGGTTCTGTTGAGGGTCTGGGCAGAGCGCTTGATCCCGAGTTCAATGCGATGGAGCATGCAATTCCCTTTGTTCGACGCATCCAGTTCAAGCGACTGGATCCGAGATCGATCACGAGGGACGTCTTGGATTCGGGAAGCGAGTTCCTTCGGCTTCTCCGGGAGATTCCCGGGGAGGTCCGTGAGATCCTCATCCAGGCACGGCAAGGCAGGGTGAAGTTCGAGTTCGAGCATCGAGGGCTCGAGCCGATGCTGTCCACGCACGATCGCATCAGCAACCGAATCGCGTTTGCGATCGTGCTTGCGTCCCTGGTGGTCGGCTCTGCTCTGGTCATTCTGTCGGGTGTGCCACCCACGTGGCATCAGATTCCCGCGATCGGCCTCGCCGGCTTCCTCATCGCGGGCGTGATGGGTTTCTGGTTGCTGGTGTCGATCCTGCGTGGAGGGAAGATGTAGGAATGGAGGCGTCAACATGGGTAGTGGTCCAAGAGCGTCCAAGAGAGTATCGAGGATAGGGAAATCCGCGATCCACGAGATGACGAGACTCTCGAGGGAAGTGGAGGACGTGGCGTTCCTGTCCTGGGCGAAGCCGACCTCCGGCACGCCGGAACACATCAATGCGGGCGCAATCGAGGCGATTCGCGGGGGGCTCTGCGGAGGCTACTCCGGGAACGCCGGACTTCCCGAGCTGCGGCAGGAGATCTGCAGGAAGCTCAAGAGAGACAACGGGATCGACGCCAACCCCTCTGAGATACTGGTCACGGTAGGCGCGATCGAGGGCTTGTCCGCCGCCGTGATGGCCCTGATTGACCCCGGCGACGAGGTCATCTTGCCCTCCCCGACGTATTCCACGCACGTCCGCCAGGTCGTCATCGCGTCGGGGAAGCCCGTCTTCGCCGCGACGATCGAGGAGGACGGGTTCGCTCTGGACATCGATGCCATCCGGGCGGCGATCACCCCGAAGACGCGGGCGATCCTCTACTGCTCGCCGAGCAATCCCAGCGGGACCGCGTTCTCCGAGCAACAGCTTCGAGAGCTGGCGGGAGTGGCCCTCGAGCACAACCTCGCGGTCATCACGGACGAGGCGTACGAGTACTTCACATTCGACGGACACGAGCACTTCAGTATCGGGTCGATCCCTGAGATGCGGGGACGCGTCATCAGCTGCTACACGTTCACCAAGACTTACGCGATGACCGGGTGGAGGATCGGCTACCTTCATGCTGATGAGGAGTTGATTCCACAGATCACCAAGGCGCACATCCCCTTCGCGATCTGTGCGCCGGTGGTGTCACAGTACGCGGCACTCGCGGCCCTCAAGGGCCCGCAGGAATGCGTTGCTGAGTTCAGGGAGCACTACCGATCGATGCGGGACCTGATGTGCAAGCGGTTGGACGGGCTTCCCGACGTGTTCCAATACGCGAAGCCGAGCGGTTCCTACCTCATGTTCCCGCGAATCCTCCTGGACGAAGGACAGGATTCAGCGGCGTTCTGCAAGAAGCTCCTGCGCGAGGCTCGGGTCTCCACCACGCCCGGATCTGCGTTCGGGCCGACTGGGGAGGGCCACCTCCGGCTCTCTTTCTGTGTGACCGAGGAGGAGATCGACAAGGCCTTCGACAGGATGGAGCGGTACTTCGGTTGACCCCGGGTACCGGGAAGCACACTCTGCACGTGGAGTCTCTCGTCTTCCGGTGTTCCTAGAGCCGCTGCCCCCGCTCCGAGCGCCAGCGCCAGAAGGCCATCATCCGCTTGAGGAACCAGACCTTCATGGGGAAGAACGGCCCCTCGAAGTCCGCGGCCACCTCCTTGAGGAGCTCGGGAATCGGGACGTTCTGGGGACATCTCGGGAGGCAGGTCCCGCACTCCGTACAGAGTGATGCGAGCGCGGGTGTTCCGGACCAGGCCCCTCCAACGAAGAGCGTATACATCATCCCCGCGCGCTTGTCTCGGAGTGCGTGCTTGTTGTTGTAGCCTTGGAGGCAGTCCGGGATGGCCACCCCGGCGGGGCAGGGGAGGCAGTACCTGCAGCCTGTGCAGTCGGACTTCATCAGGCTGCGGTATGTTCCGGCGACTCTCCGCACAAGCTCCAGTTCTTCGTCCGACAGCGAGTCCGGCAGCGCCTCGTCCGCGATGTGCAGGTTCTCCTCGATGTGCTTCTCGTCGTTCATGCCGGAGAGGATGACGTGAACCTCCGGCCTGTTCGAGATCCAGCGCAGGCCCCACTCGGCTGGAGTCCTGCTCACATCCGCCTCGTTCCAGATGCGCTTGACCTCCGGCGGGACGTTCCGGCCGAGCAGCCCGCCCCTCAAGCCCTCCATCACGATGATCCCCAGTCCCTTCGCGGCCGCGTACTCGAGTCCCTCCGTGCCCGCCTGGAGCCTTTCGTCGAGGTAGTTGTACTGGATCTGGCAGAACTGCCATTCCCACGCATCGACTATCGTCCTGAAGTCCGGAAGCCCGCCGTGGAAGGAGAAGCCGGCGTGGACGATGCGTCCGTCGGCCCTCGCGCCATCCAGAAACTCCAGCACCCCGAGGTCCCGCATCTTGACCCAGCTCTCTCCGTTGAGTGCGTGGATCAGGTAGTAATCGATGTGGTCCGTCTGCAGCCTGTCGAGCTGCTCGCCGAGGATGCGGTCCATGTCCTTGCGGACGTTCGTCTGCCAGGGGGGAAGCTTGGTAGCGAGCTTGACCCGATCGCGGTAGCCCGAGGACAGCGCGCGGCCGACGAAGGACTCACTGGCCCCCATGTGGTAGGGGACCGCCGTGTCGAAGTAGTTCACTCCACGGTCAATGGCGTCGCGAAGCTGTCTGGTGGCGCGCTCCTCATCGATGCGCCCGTTCTTCTGGGGGAGACGCATGCAGCCGAATCCGAGGATCGAGAGCTCGTCGCCGGTGCTGTCCATCTTGCGGTAGAGCATGGCGTGTCACCTACTCCTCGAGTACTCTCTGCAGGTGCTCCGGCATGTCGCCGCGGAACCCGCCGAACCAGACCAGCGTTCCGCCGGCTTCGTCGAGCAGAATGGTCAGTGGCAGCTGGTCTTTCGGCCTTTTGATCCCGAATGTGTCCTCCGCCGTCGAGACGTCCAGCGTGACGGCAGACGGGTCCGTCGGGTGGTCCGGGAGCCCGCTCACCTGGATCTGCGTGAACGAGACGCCCAGCGCCTCCCAATCGACGGCGTCGAGCGCGGACAGGTGCCTGAATGACGCCTCATGTCCTGACAGAGAGAGAACGAAAAGCCTCGTGCCGTCTGCGATGTCCTCCAGCGGTACGGCGACTCCGTTCCGCGTGACCTCGACCGGGGTCTCGGGGTCCCACTCTTTCTGGACGAGATCGGCAGGTTCCCACTCGGCCAGCGGGATGCCCACGTCCATGTCGAAGAACATCGAATCGCCCGCAGCGATGACCACCTGGCGCGCGACGAACCGCGGCTCTCCTCTGGGACTTCTCAAACCACCGAACAGCCAGTACTCGTCCTCGTCCAGCGACCACTCGACGAGGCCGTCGCCCTCCGAGAGCTGGCCCAGGTACCAGGTCTGGAAGTGCCCCTCGCGGAAGCGCGTCAGGCGCGTCTGTCTCCACGTTTCGACGCCAGTGAGCGGCTCGCCCTGGTCGAAGTAGCTCACGGCCAGATAGCCTTTCTCCGTAGCGTCGGCGCCGGACTTCTCGTCCTCTCCGTCCTCCGGCTCGAAAGGTATCAGCCTGGTCCACCCGTCGCCCTCCCAAGCCTCGACGTAGTCAACGCCTCTCTCGGCCCTCGCGGGGATCCCGTGTCGCCGCAGGAGGCCCACCAGACACGCTCGGGAGCTCGCCGGAGACGCATAGCCCGCTCGCCACGTGCTTTCTGGAGTCGCTATCGACCCCAGGCGAGTCGTCTCCAGCTTGCTCACGTGCCGGCGGAAGGCGTCGAGGAGTCCGTCGGCGGCGGGCGTGCCGCCGTCCTTGCCGAGCCACGGCAGGTCCGTCCACCACCTCATCGTGCCCTTCTGAAAGTAGAGGCGCGGCGAGAGCACGTACTGGTTCCAGAGGCTGTCCGGTGCGTTGCCACGAGTGGCGTCCCGGACATGAACGACCTCGCCCAGTACCGCCGGCAGATCCTCGGGGTCTATCTCATAGAAGTCCTTGATGTCCATCTCGAGCAGGAGGGCGACTGCCACGTCCAGCGTATCGCCACTGAGCGCGAGAACGGCGGACGTCCAGTCGTCGGTCAGCGGCCCCGCCAGCACTATCTGCTCGCTGAGTTCGGTCGCTTCGGAACGTTCCGCAAGGAGCCCTACCCACTCGCTCGACGGACGTGACTGCTTGCAGCGCTCGAGGTCTTTCCGCGCGATGTTCCTCTGATGGCGGAGCCAGACCGGGTCGTCTTCCCCGATCGGGCAGCCCTCAGTGTCGTCCTCCGGGGGCATCGGGTAGCGCAGCCAGACCGGCTCGTCGAGCACGCCGAAGCCGGGCTCGAGTTCGAGCATGGTCTCCTGCCCCGGCCGTATCGTGGCGAGCGCCGACCAGGGTGCGCTGTCTATCTCTGCTGTGACCAGGTAATCGCCCGGACCGAGCAGTATCTCGCTCCCCAAGGGCTGCTGTACCAGGGGCTGTGCCCCGCCCCAGTTGAATGTGTGAACGTAGGCGTCGGGCGGTTCTTCCGAGCCGTCTCCCGACCCGGCGGGCGGCGCAGGTCCCTCCGGGTAAGCAACAACCAGCGTTCCCGGGTCGCTGTAGACGCCGATCGAGTTGAGCGTTGTGACGCCATCGGCCTGGCGATACAGCGTCTCCGCGTACTCGTCCGGCACCGGTGCTTCGCCGTAGCCGGCCGAGAGCACGGCGCCGGTCCTGCGTGCGATGCGTGTGAACCAGGCCCGGTCCAGACAGGCGGCGGGCTCGCACGAGCCGATGTAGTGCCAACCCTTCTCCGAGCCCGCGTAAATTTCCGTCCACGCGTGGTTGCCGTCGCCGGTACACCAGCAGGGCGCGGCGCAGTAGCGCGCGGGGACTCCGGCGCTCCTCAGCGCGCAGATCGTGAAGATCATCTCCTCCTCGCAGCGTCCGATGCCGCGCTCCATGGTCGTGAGAGGACCCTGGTCGCGCCGGGAGCTGGGTTTGTAGGTCACCCACTCGCGTGCGAAGCGGTTGATCTCGAGCGCGGCTTGTTCGAGGTCCATCTCGGTGACGCGCGGCGTCGTCAGCTCGCGGAGCTTTGGCCGCCACTGCTGGACGGGTTCCTGCGTCACGCGATGGGGGAGGACATAGGTGTGGAAGATGTAGGGGTCGATCTCGTCGCTCCAAGGTGCCTCGTGCCAGCTCGTGAGCGATAGTTCGACGTTCTCGATGAGCACATCCGCCGGCAGCGCGCCGAGGTCCGACGGCGGCAGCCAGGCCAGCAGGAACTCCAGGGCCCCCCTCTGTTCTGCGTCGGCGCCCTCCAGGTACGTGCGGAGCTCTCCTCCCTCGTAGTGGCGCGAGAGATTTTCCTCGACCCGGTCCATGACCTCTTCACTCGGTGGCCACGTCCACTCCGCTTCGGCCTCACCGGGCAGCGATACGAGCACGGCCGCGAGCATGACGGCGGCCGCTGCGATAGCTCTTCTCACGGGTTACCTCCTTCTTGGGGGGATTGACGATGGCCCGTCATGATAGTAGCCGCGTCCCCGGCCCGTCAAGGACAGCCCCAGTCCGGGGTTGGATCTGGTCGCGAAAGCCCATACTATTGAGCATCGATACAGAGGAACCCGTTCAGAAGGGAGACGAACCAGGAATGGCCAAGTCACTGTGGAATGACAAGCTGTCGGTCGGCGTGCCCTTGATCGACCAGCAGCACAAGATGCTGCTCAAGCATCTTGCCGAGCTTTCGGAAGCAGTAGAGAGCCACCACGGATCCAGCGAGATCGCGGGCACACTGGATTTCCTCGTCGACTACACCGACTTCCACTTCTCGGCCGAAGAGAAGCACATGAAGGCCAACGGCTACCCGAAGTTCGAACAGCACCTCGCCGTGCACGAGGGATTTAAGAAGACGCTCGCGAACCTCGGTGAGGACTTCAAGGAAGAAGGGGCCACGCCCTCTCTTGCGGAGGCCATCAACACGCTCCTCATCAACTGGCTCCTCAAGCATATTGAGGCGGTCGATCAGGAGCTTGGCGCTTTCCTGGGTGAGAAGGGCGTAGTGCTCGAGGAAGAGGCCTAGCTCCGCCTGTCGAGTACGTGGAACGGCCGCCGGTTTTGAACCGGCGGCCGTTCTGATCCCATCAGTACTGATCCCACATAGCGCCTATCGCACAACCACTATCTTGCCCGACACGCTCTCGGCCGTCTGCCCGTTTCCCTCGTCCAGATTCCAGTAGCCCAAGAGCCCGGACTCGCCGCCGCTGAGGACCGCGTCCTTTGAACCCTGTATCTCGGCCTCGGACC
>JAUWCJ010000014.1 GCA_030609365.1 Candidatus Eiseniibacteriota bacterium
TACTGACCACTAGCTCAGTTTGCAGGTTTATGCGCGCATTCCTGAGCATGTGCTCATTTCAGTTCTGCCCCATGCACTGCGCCCCCACGGTCCGTCCGTGGGGGCGCAGTGACACCATTACAACCTCTCTACTCACGTGCCCTCGCCCTCTGGACAGCGCGACAGCAGCGATGCTACCGAAGCAGGATCATCTTCCGCGTCAGTTCCCTTCCGTCGGCCACGAGGCGATAGAGATAGATCCCCGCCGCGGCCTCGTCACCGTCGTCCCTGCGGCCGTCCCAGTGCGTCAGGTAGCCGTCCGGTCCCAGTTCCGCATTCACCAGGCTCCGAACGAGGCGGCCGGAGATATCGTAGACCATGAGTTCCACGTGCGCCGCCTGCGGCACCGAGTACGCAATGCTCGTCGCAAGCGTGAACGGGTTCGGCGCGTTCTGGAACAGCGAGAGCCTGCGTTCCACGTCGTCCGGGATGCCGGTCTCAGACCCGGCCGTGAAGTCGCCGTCGGAGTCGTCCTTCTGCGCCAACCCGGCCGCGTCACGCGCCACCACACGGATCCGCGAGGTCGTGTTGAAGCTGTCCGGGACGGTCCATACGAAGACGCCGTCGTTCGTTTCACCCGCCGCGATGATGTCGGGGAAGGTCGCGCCGCTGTCCCAGGACCGCAGGATGTCGACCGACGTCACGCCGACATTGTCCGAAGCCGTCCACAGGATGCTCGGTGTGGCTCCGCCCTCGAACTCCTCTCCCCCGTTCGGGTAGCTGATGGCCACCGTCGGCTGCTCCGTATCGGGCCACGCACCGTCGGCCAGCCACTCGACGCTCCGTCTCATGATGGTGTCCCGCATCGCGGAACCGGTGACGCCCTCGAAACCAAACGCGAAGTAGATCTCCCGGTGCCCGGTGCTGTAGCGAATGGCGCCCTCCGCGCTCCCGTCGTATCGGAACACGGCCGTCGCGCCACTCCTCGGCTCGATCTCGCTCGGGTACTCCTGGTTCATCGCCGAGTCGGGTCCGTTCAAGGTGAACGAGAGCCCGTCACCGATCGGATCGCCGGACACGCCGGCGACGTCGCGGAAACCGGAGTCATCCAGAACGTAGTCAGCATGCAGGTAGTCCTCGTACCACTGCTGCGAGGCCGAGTTGCCCGCGTCGACCAGTGACCAGCCGATGTCCTCGCCGGAGATCAGCAGCCGCCCGCCGTTGTCGAGGAAGGGAGACAGTTCGGAACGATTGTCGCTGTCGGGCTTCCCGCCCCACCCGCAGTCCCAGACCACGACGGTGTACCGCTCGAGCTCCGACAGCGGCATGGGTCCCTGCAACTGCTCGTTCCAGTTCTGATAGATGTAGCCGTTGTTGTCGAGCGCGGCCTTGAAGTAGGCCTCGGTCCCCTCGCCCCCGTCGTCGTCCACGAGGATGATCGGCGTGGGCCCGAGCACGATGTCGAACGTGTCCGAACCCGCGTAGCGTGCGTCGGCCGTGATCTCCAGCACGAACTCCGCGATCTCGCCGGCCGGTGCGAACTCATCCACGGTGAAGGTGTAGGACGAGAGGCCCCACTTGGTCTCTCCTGGATCCATACTCCCGTAGTTCGCTGTGGACTGAGTCACGGTAACGTACGCGCTTCCGCTCGAGAGCGACGCCGCTACATTCACCCGCCCGGGAGACACGACCTCGTTCTCGAGAGCGACGGCCATCGCAATGCTCTCCCCGGGATCGCACCAGCCGTCCCCGTCTCCGGCCGAATCGTCCACCGTATGCGCATCGTGCACGATGCTGTCGCCGGCGTAGTAGAAGACCTGCTGCGTGGCGGTCCCTACGGCCGCGGCCCCGTACTTGATCCAGAAGAAGCCGCCCAGATCGCCCCACCAGTCGCCCCAGCTGTTCTTGCACAGCCAAGCGCCGTCGCCGGGACCGCACTTGTTGTCGTCCCATCCGACGATCGCCACGGCGTGGTTGATGGACTCGGTGTCCTCGTGGTCGTAGCATCCCGAGCCGTACGAACCGAAGTCGTCGTAGACGGTGAACGTCGTGGCCACGGGACCGTCCAGAACGGCGGTCTTGATGGCGTCAACGTCTCTCGGGATATCTATCCAGCGCTTGCAGGTCGCGACCTTGTCGCAGAACTCGTCGGCGCACGGCACTGTGTCGTCCGCCTCGTAAGGCATGCACGTCTCATCGACAGACCCGTTCTCGCGAATGTAGTTCCAGGCCCAGGAGTACCACCCGCCGTCGCAGCCGAAGCCGCCCGTCTCGCACGACAGGACCTGCTGCTCGGAGAGGTCGAGTTCGACTCCGGAGTAGATGAGGATCATCGCCTCGAGCGCGCTGTGGGCCGCGAAGTCCCAGCAGCTGCCACACCCACCCTGGCTCTTGACGGGCGTGACGCCGTCCAGCGCCCGCCAGCTGAAGCTGTCTGGCAGATCGCGGGCGATCGGGAAATCGTCGGCGTCCAGCACCTCAAACCGCCTGAGGACCTCGGCCGGAATGCGGGCACCGAGAAGCCGCTGGAAGTCCTGCTCGCTCAGGTCGGTCGTCCAGTTCCGCTTCGCGGTCCAGGTGTATCCGTTCGCATCGATCTCACGCTGGATCGTCTCGATCTCAGGATCAGTGACGCCGTCCGTCTCGGCGGACACCGGGCCCAGAAGCGAGACCAGCGCCACAGCTGCGACAGCACACAGCAGTGCGTGTCGGAAAGTGCTCGGCATCGATGAACCCTCCGTCTGAGGACTTGACCTACTGCGTCATTGTAGTCTTGTAGCATAGTCCTGTCCAGCTGCAAGCTGTTTCTACGGATTGCTCACCTGCCACCCCTCTGTAGCGCTCTCTGTGGCCCGGGTACGCCGCCAACGGGGTCCCTTTGGGGGCGCCTACGACCTGCGTGGGCGCCCGCCCGGGGCCCTCGACAGCCCCGGATCGGACCTGTATTGCAGGGCCTCGGACACGTGTTCGGCGGCCACCGCGCCCGCTCCCGCCAGGTCGGCGATGGTCCTCGCGACGCGCAGCACCTTGTGGTAGGAGCGCGCTGACAGGTCGAGCTTCCTGACCGCGCCCCGTACGACGCTGCGAGCTTCCGGGTTCATCCGCACGACGTCGTCGAGAACTGCAACGTGAAGTCTCGCGTTGACCGGTGCGAACCCGCCCCGGTCCAGGTCAGTGCTCTGCGCCCGCTCTTCCTGCACGCGCCGCGCCGCAAGCACGCGCTCGCGGGCCCCCCGGGTGTCATCGCGCGCCGGTCCTCCCGCAAGTTCCTCGAACGCGGGCGTCCCCAGCGAGACCCGAACGTCGATCCTGTCGAGAAGGGGCCCGGATACCTTCGACAGATAGCGCCTGATCACAGGCGGCGTGCACCTGCACGGCACGCGCGGGTGACCGAGGTTGCCGCACGGGCAGGGGTTCATGCTGGCGACAAGGGCGAACTCGGACGGGAACGAGACCGTCGACATGGACCTCGTGATGGTCACTCGGCCCTCCTCGACCGGTTGCCGCAACGCCTCCAGCGCGTCCCGACGGAACTCCGGGAGTTCGTCCAGGAACAGGACCCCCTTGTGCGCCAGACTGACCTCTCCCGGACGCGGAACGCTGCCCCCTCCGATCAACCCCGCCGCGGACACCGTGTGGTGCGGCGCCCTGAACGGCCGGGCCGCGACGAGCCCGCCGCCCTCGGGAAGCAGACCCGCGACACTGTGGATGGTCGTAACGATCAGCGCCTCCTCTTCCGTCAGATCCGGGAGTATCGCCGCCATCCGCCGCGCAAGCATCGTCTTCCCCACGCCTGGCGGTCCCACCATCAGCAGGTTGTGCCCGCCGGCGGCCGCCACCTCGAGAGCACGCTTGGCGTGCTCCTGTCCGCGAACGTCCGACAGGTCCTCCGGGCGGCCTCCAGGGTCGGGACGGCTGCGGGAGCCCTCGGAAAGAGCATCCGGCTCCCCTCCCGCAAGAACTCTGACCGCGCTCTTCAGGCTCGCGACCGGCAGCACGTTGAGTCGCCCCACGGCCGAAGCCTCTCTGGCGTTGGCCGGGGGAACGACTATCCCGGTGAGCCCCGCGCGCGCAGCGGCCACGGCCATCGGCAACACGCCCCTCACGCGGCGGGTGGACCCGTCGAGCGCCAGCTCTCCCATCACGGCCACGCGTTCGAGCGCCCTCGCTTCCACCTGTCCGGTGGCCGCCAGAACGCCAAGCGCTATCGGCAGATCGAAGCCGGCTCCCTCCTTCCGGACGTCCGCCGGCGCCAGGTTGACGGTGACCCGCTCCATCGGGAACTTGAATCCCGAGTTCCTTATGGCCGAGGCCACGCGGTCGCGCCCCTCGCGTACGGCGCTGTCGCCGAGGCCGACCGTCGAGAACGAGGGCAGCCCCCGGCTGACGTCGGCCTCTACCCTGACCACGTACCCATCGATCCCACTTACGCCTCCGCTCAGCACTCTCGCAAGCACGGTCACCACCCCCGTCCGTCGGCGCCGAACGCCCCGACTATGTGCTCGACCACCAGTGACAGACCGCCGCGCTCGATGCGCACCTCGACGACGTCGAAACGTGACGACGTGTCGCTGAGGTTCCGCTCAGCGAGGAATCCCCGGGCCGCGTGGACGATGCGCCGCATCTTCTCCCTCCCGACCGCCTCGCGAGGAGAACCGTATGCCCGGCTCGACCTGCACTTCACCTCGACGAAGACGATCCGGCCCTGCGCCTCGGCGATGATGTCGATCTCATGCCTGTGGAAGCTGTAGTTCGTGGCGAGTATGGCGTAGCCCTTCATCTGGAGGAACGCCGCGGCGACCCTCTCGGCGAGCTCGCCAAGCTGTCTGGTGGACATGGAGATACTCCACGGGGAATCCGCTCGAGCAGGGGGATGATGGGTCACTCAGTGAGCAGGGGAATGACGGAGCATGCGTTCAGTGAGCAGGGGGATGACGAGTCTCGCGTCTAGCGTCCCGCGGGGATACCCGATCGCAGGCGCACGTAGCAGCGCTTGTAGAGGCCCCTCAACTTGGAGAGCTCGAAGGCAACCAGCCTCTCCTTCTCGCACGCTATCTCGCGGGCGATGCGGTCCAGACGCTCGGCGTCGGGGGCCGCCATGAGCGCAGCCCGGAACCCCGCGTAGAGCTCCGAGAGCCCGCCCGCCGCGTCGAGCACGACCCTGAACGATCGACGGTGTATCTCGCACGGGCCCAGGCGCATGAGCGCTGAGATGTGCTCCTTCGTCCCGTAGCCCTTGTGCCTGGCGAACCCGTAGCCGGGGTAGCGACTGTCCATCTCGACTATCATCCTGTCCCTCGTGACCTTGGCCACGATGGACGCCGCGGCTATTACGGTGGACTTCCCGTCTCCCTGGTGGATGGCCGTCTGCGGGAGGTCGAGGGCAGGAATGGGGTCACCGTCCACGAGCACATGCGAGGGCGTCACGTCGAGCCCTGCGACGGCCTCGCGCATCGCCCGGTGCGTCGCCCTCAGGATGTTGATCTCATCGATGACACTCTCTGACGTAATGCCGGTGCCGACCGACACGGCGTCACGCATGATGAGTTCGAAGAGCTCCTCGCGCCTCGCGGGAGTCAGCTTTTTTGAGTCGTCGATGCCTCGAATCGAGAGGTCCCGGGGAAGGACGACCGCCCCTGCGACCACCGGTCCGGCGAGAGGCCCGCGCCCGGCCTCGTCGATGCCGGCCACGTACTCCGCGCCCCGGGCCCAGAGCTCGGCCTCGCTCCTGCGCATCCGCTCCTCGCGCTCGCGCGCGCGGAGTTCCGCGTTCCTGCGCCGCATCAGTCGGTCACACAGGTCTCGCACGCCCTTTCGGGGATCGCCCTCCAGCGCGCGCCAAAGAGAGTCGCCGGGCTCGGGGTGAGCTCCGGCGACGTACTCGCTTACTGCTCTAACGGTCATGCTGGAGAGATCATGCGGAGCGCCCGGCTCGCAACCCGGGTCACGGTCGGTCTCGACCGCGTCCGGGCTGGCTTCCCCGTCGCCGTACCTGGTCTCGGATTCGGCCATCGCCCGTGTCTCTCACAAGGGGAACGTGCTACCGCAGATCGCGGGCCTTTGTCTTCGCGGCCTTGCCCGTTCTCTTCCTCAGGTAGTACAGCTTGGCCCTGCGCGCCTTGCCGTGACGCGTGACCACGATCTGCTGGACGTTCGGCGAGGACACCGGGAAGACTCTCTCGACACCTATGCCCTGTGCCACCCTGCGCACCGTGAACGTCTCGTTGGGACCGGTGCCCTGCCTCGCAATGACCGTCCCCTCAAACGCCTGCGTTCTCTCCTTGTCGCCCTCACGAATACGAACGTGCACCCGGACGGTATCGCTGACCGCAAACTCGGGGACGTCCTCACGCGTGTGGCCACGTTCTATCTCTCTTACCCTGTCGTTCATCTCAACTCCCTGGGGCCCTGGGCCCGCGCTGCCTGTTCAGTCTACTCGTCTACTTCTTCCTGCTCTATCTCCTCGAGGATCCTGAGGTCCTCGTCTATCAGCTTCGTCGCGTCCAGAAGATCAGGCCGCCTCTCCTTCGTCACTCGCAGCGCGGCCTTCCGTCGCCACAATCTTATCTTCTCGTGATTCCCGGACACGAGCACGTCCGGCACCCGCAACCCCCTGTACTCCTCCGGCCGCGTGTAGGTCGGGGGTCCCAGAAGCCCGTCGAAGTGGGAATCCGTCTCGGCCGACTCGATATCCCCGAGCACCCCGGGGACCAGACGAGCGACGGCGTCCACTATGACCATCGCCGCGATCTCTCCGCCGGTCAGAACGTAGTCGCCGATGGAGATCTCGTGCGTGACCAGTGAAGTCACGCGCTCATCGACACCCTTGTAGCGTCCGCAGATGAGAACGAGTCTCTCCCGCGTCGCCAGCTCCCTCGCTACGGCCTGGTCGAACAGCCGGCCGCGCGCCGAGAGCAGAATCACTGCGGGCTCACCCGGACCCTCGGCGGTCTCTCCCGACCCCTCGCCGAGCACGCTCTCGGTGGCTTCGAAGATCGGGTCGGGCTTCATCACCATCCCGCTGCCGCCACCGTACGGATAGTCGTCGGCGGTCCGGTGCTTGTCCCTGGCGAAATCCCTGATGTTCGTAAGGCCGATGGTCAGAAGGCCCAACTCCCTCGCCCGCCGGAGAATGCTCTCGCTCAATGGGCCCTCGAACATCTCCGGGAAGAGCGTCAAGACGTCTATCCTCAAGAGATGCCCCCTACGCCAATCCCTCCATCAGGTGGATCACCATCCTGCCCGAATCGATGTCCGTACTTATGATGACATCGTCAATGACCGGAAGCAGGATCTCCTTCTCGCCGTTCCGAACGACGTAGACGTCGTTCCCCGGCATGTGCATCACCTCGGCCAGCTTCCCGAGGCACTCACCCTCGTCCGTGTAGACATCGATCCCGATGATGTCAGCCACGAACCAGCGGTCGTCCTCCAACGGGCCAATCTGCTCTCTCGTCAGCCAGACCGACCAGCCACGCAGGGCCTCAGCGTCCTCCACGGTACTCACGCCCTTGAACTGCACCACCTTGCGGGCCTTGTGGTTGCGCGCGCGCTCTACGGTGAGAACACGCTCTCCCTCTCGGGGGCCGGTCACCCTGAGTTTCAGCGACTCGGTGACGACCTCCAACAGGTCCCGGGCCAGATCGACGACCACTTCTCCCTTGAGACCGTGTGGTCGCACTATCGCTCCCGCTTCGATCCAGTCGTCCTTCTGTCTCATCGGACGGCCCTCGGAAGCGGTCGCTCCGGCGTTCGGGAACCCGGAGAGCACCTAGTCAATGATCTCGACCGTCGCCTTCTTCTCGGCCTTCGTCGCCGCCGCACCGATGATCGCACGGAGCGCCTTCGCGGTCCGCCCGTTCTTGCCGATGACGCGGCCCTTGTCCTCGTCGGCGACCCTGACCTCGTAGACGATCATGTCACCCTTGGTTCCCTGGGTGACGTTGACGTCGTCAGGCCTGGTCACCAGACCTCGCGCAATGAACTCGACCAGTTCCTGAAGTGAGAGGTCCGTATGTTCTGTGGTCTTGGTCTCGTCCTCAAACATAGCCTTGAACCTTTCCGGGAGACTCGGTATGAACTTCTGCTACTCCTCGGTCTTCTCCGGCTCCGGCTCGACTGCTGCATCTTCAGCCGCCGGTGCCTCCGCCGGCTTGACTGCCGCATCTTCAGTCGCCGGTGCCTCCGCCGGCTTGACTGCCGCATCTTCAGTCGCCGGTGCCTCCGCCGGCGTCTCCGCAGTCTCCTCACCGCCCGATTCCGCCGCTGCGCCTGCGTCGGATGTGTCCGCCGCCGCCTCCTGCGGTTCCGCCGTGGGTTCTGCCGCCGCCTCCTCGGCGCCAGTCGCCTCGGATCCTGCCTCGTCGGCCACGGGCTTCGCCTCATCCTCTTCGGCCGTCTTGGCAGTCTTCTTCGCCACCTTCACTTCTTCCTTCTTCCGCTTCTGCATGGCGGCCGCAGCCTCGGTCCGCTTGCGGGCCTCGTCCTCGATGTGGTGAAGCTCATCGTAGGGCTTGCCCTGGCGAACATGATGCCAGGTCTCCATGATCCCAACCCGAGAGAACAGTGATTTCACCGTCTCGGTCGGCTTTGCACCCTTGCTGAGCCAGTCGAGAACCTTCTCGGTATCGACATTGATGTCAGCGGGCTCCTTGAGGGGATCGTAGTAGCCCAGCTGCTCGATGAACCGTCCGTCCCTGGGCGCCCGTGAGTCGGCTACAACGAACCTGTAGAACGCCCTGTGCTTCGCGCCCTTGCGCTGCAGTCTGATTCGTACTGCCACTGAGTGTCCTCCTTGCGTGCTGAGTCTGTCCGGTGTAAGTGCCCGTTCGGGAACCGGCGACCCGTCACATTGCGAATGGAATCCCGCCGGGGAGCTTCCCGCGCTTCCCCAGCCTCCCGAACTGTTTCGCCATCTTCTTCATCGCGTCGAACTGCTTGAGGAGCCGGTTGATGTCCTGAACGGTCGTCCCGCTCCCCCTCGCGATGCGCTTCCGTCTGCTCCCGTCGATGATGCCCGGATCGCGTCTCTCGTCCGGGGTCATCGAACTGATGATCGCCTCGATCCGCGCCAGCGCCCGCTCGTCTACGTCGACACGCCCGACCTTGCTCATGCCGGGCATCATCCCGACCAGCTGATCCAGAGGCCCCATCTTCTTGAGGGCCTGAAGCTGCTCGGAGAAATCCTCGAGCGTCAGGCTCTCCTTCCGAATCTTCTCCTCGAGCTTCGCCGCATCCTCGAGGTCCGTGGCCTCCTGAACGCGCTCCACCAGGGTCACGACGTCGCCCATACCCAGGATCCGCGATGCCATGCGGTCCGGGTGGAACATCTCGAGCGCGTCGAGCTTCTCGCCCACCCCGGCGAACTTGATAGGCTTGCCTGTGACGGCGCGGAGCGACACCGCCGCACCCCCGCGCGTGTCACCGTCGAGCTTCGTCAGGACGGCCCCGGAGAAATCGAGCCTACCCGCGAACTCCGACGCGACGTTGACCGCGTCCTGCCCGGTCATGCTGTCGAGGACGAGCAGGATCTCGACAGGCTTCGTCGCCTCCCGGATCCGATCGAGCTCGGACATCATGTCCTCGTCGACGTGCAACCGCCCCGCGGTATCCAGGATGACGACGTCCAACCCCGTCTCTCTGGCCTCACGAAGCGCGGTCGACGCGATCCCGACAGGGTCCGCGCCAGCCTCACCCACGTGCACCGGCACGCCGAGCTGTCCACCGAGTGTGGCGAGCTGATCCTGGGCCGCCGGGCGGTACGTGTCCGCCGCAGCGAGCAGGGGGCTCTTCCCACGCTGCCGGAGGTAGCTCGCCAGCTTCGCGCAGAACGTCGTCTTACCGGAGCCCTGGAGCCCCACGACCATAACGACCGCGGGTGCACCCGACGGGATCCTGAACGTGTCCGCACGTCCTCCGAGCAGAGCAGCCAGCTCCTCGTGGACGATCTTGATCATCTGCTGGCCCGGCGTGACGCTCTTCAGAACGTCCTCGCCGATCGCGCGCGCCTTGACGTCCTCCACGAACCCGCGCGCGACCTTGAAGTTGACGTCCGCCTCGAGAAGAGCGCGCCGAACCTCCCTGAGCGCCTCCTCGATGTTGGCCTCGCTGAGTCTTCCCCTTCCGGTGAGCGACCTGAACGCGCTCTGGAATCGTTCCGAAAGCTGTTCGAACATCCCTTGGTCGCTTCCTCCGACGGGTTCCTCTGCTGCCCCGCGCGGCACGCGCACGAACGCGCGTCCCGAACAAGAGGGTTACGGGGCTAGACCAGGCAGACCACAACGCTCGCCACGGGGGTACAACAATACACCGCCCCGGCAAGCCATCAAGCTTCGGGCCCGCAACTGCTACAGCCTAGAGAATATATCAAAAGGGGAGATATCGTGCAAGTGTAAACGTGACGTCCCGGGCGGTATCCCTACGCCAAGGCGGACTCCCCCGCCGCTCGGAGCGCCACGAGCGCCGCCCCGGCATCCTGCGCTCCGAAGATCGCCGAGGCCGCCACCAGGATCTCGCCGCCGTTCGCAACGACCACCGGCGCCTGCGAGGGCCCTATACCGCCATCGACCTCTATGAAGAAGTCGAGGCCCCTCTCCCGCTTCCAGCGCGCCAGTGTGGTCACCTTGGGCATCGCGTCCGCAATGAAGCTCTGGCCCGCGAACCCCGGGTTGACGGTCATGACGAGGGCCAGGTCGATCTTGTCGAGAAACGGCTCGAGCTTCTCGGCCGGATTGGGAGGATTGACCGCCAGACCCGGCTTCGCACCCCGCGACTGGATGAGTTCGATGACGTTCGACGGGTCCTTACACGCCTCGCTGTGGAAGACGATGAAGTCGGCGCCCGCGTCGATGAACGCCGCGGCATGTTCGGCAGGATCGGTGATCATGAGATGCGCGTCTATGGGAAGGTCGGTGCACCTGCGCACGGCCTCCACGATGAACGGCCCCATCGTCAGGTTGGGTACGAAGTGACCGTCCATGACGTCGATGTGTATCATGTCGGCCCCGGCGGCCTCGATCGTCCGGATCTCGTCGCCCAATCGCGTGAAGTCGGCCGCCAGTATCGACGGTGAGATGAGAATCTTACGCTCCGCCATGTGTGCGTCTCCTTAGCACCCCGCCTTCTCCGGCCGGGCCGCAGACCTGTCAGCTCCCGATCCTCAGCGTGACGCCCTCTCCCTCGACGACGTGCGACCCCGCAACCGGATCCTGGGTCACAACGATCTCCCTGGAGCTCCGGCCCCGGCCGCGTTCGTATTTGACCGCGTGCGTGACCAGCCCCAGCGCTTCCACGACGAGCCGGGCTTCCTCGGCGGTCCTCCCGACCAGGGAGGGCATCGTGAGCTCGACCGGCCTCGGGCCCAGACTCACGAGCATCCGTACGCCGGTCCCGAGCGGCCGCACGGCGCGCCCGCCGGGGTCGGTGCCTATGACTCTGCCCCGCTCAACGTGGTTCGTGTGAACTTCCACGACCGCCTCAACAGCGAACCCCGCGTGCTCGGCGTCCAGCTGCGCCTGCCTCGCGTTCAAGCCGGCGAGCATCGGGAGGCTTCTCATGTCAGCGCCGGAGCTAACGATGACCCCCACGGTCCTGCCCCGCTTGATCTGTGTGCCCACGCGCGGTGTCTGGAACGCGACCGAGCCGACCGGCACCGCGTGATCGGGCCGCTCGGCATCGACACGGACCTTCACGCCCGCAGCCTCGGCCATCTTCTCGGCCTCGATTACCGGCACTCCCACGAGATCGGGAGTCACGGTGAGGTCTCCGCGGCGGACGATGATGGGCATAATGATGTAGTTAACGAGAAGGGCGGCACACACCACGGCCGCGAACACGGCCGACATATGAAGGAGAACGCGCCGCACGGCCGGGCCAATGCGTCTGCGCTCATCGGCACCGGTCTCGGGCGTGTCGCCGGATGTGCGATGAGAACGATGGCGCCCCAGCACACGTTCCAGCAGACGCGCCGCGGTGCTCTCGGACCTCGAGGTCGACTCACCCAACTTCCTCGGCCTCCATTGCCAGTTCGGTGGACTCCTCCGCCTCCATGGCCAGCGGCTCGCGTCCACTCTTGACCAGTCTCGCCGCGAACGCGCCGTCGATCGCGTGTTTGTGAGGAAGCACGCGGACGAACCCTCCGTCCACGAACATCGGTGGCACGAAGTCCGCGGCGTCCTCCAGCGCGAAGTCCGGACGCTTGTCGAGGAACCGCGTTATCACCTGCTCGTTCTCCTCCGGCTCCATCGAGCAGGTGCTGTAGACGATCCTCCCGCCGTCCTCCACCAGGGTCGCCGCCTTGAGGAGGAACCGCAGCTGGCGTTCGACCTGACGCGCGAAGATCTGCCTCGGGTGCATTCGCTTGAGTTCCTTGATGTCGGAACGCACGCGTTCGCGCGCGTCCAGATCGAACTTCCAGCGGGAGTCGGCTCGTCGTCCCAGCGTACCCGTGCCGGTGCACGGCGCGTCAATCAGAACGCCGTCGGCAGTGCCGTCGGCCTCGGCTATAGCGTCGTCCCGAACGATGTCGCAGCTCTTGATCGAAAGCCTCTCGATGTTGCTGACCAGTTTGGCGGCGCGCGCCTCGGAGATCTCGAACGCCCTGATCCTCCCCTCCCCGAGCATGCGCTCGGCGATGTAGGTCGTCTTGCCGCCGGGCGCCGCGCACATGTCTATAATGTGCTCGCCGGGCTGCGGGTCCAGAAGCCGCACGGCCAGAAGCGTGCTCTCGTCCTGTATCTGCATCATTCCGGTCTTGAAGCAGTCCAGTCCGGACACGTCGCCTCCGGTGAGGATCTCGAGACATTCGTCGAAGTACCGCCCGGGACGCGTCTCACGTCCCTCGGACTTGAGGGCCCGCGCCAGCGCTGGCGTCGTCGCGCTCAGTCCGTTCGCCCGTGCCACCAGACGCGGCACCTCGTTGTTGTATTCGCAGAAAACGACCGTCATCTCGACGCCGTACCGGGCGATCCACCTCTCGACCAGGACCCTGGGATGAGAGTAGACGACGCTGATGTGGCCCACCGGATCCTTCCGCAAGTCCGGGAAGTCCGGTCTGAGCGACGTGAGGATGTTGCGCAGCACGGCGTTCACGAGGCCGGCGGTTCCCTTGTGCCCGAACTCCTTCGCGAGTTCGACGGATTCGTTGACGGCCGCGCGCGGCGGTATTCTGTCCAGGTAGTCGATCTGATAGAGCCCCAGTCGGAGCGCGTTGCGAATGGGAACGGGAAGCGACGTCAGACCACCCTTGACGTACTGGTCCAGGACCCAGTCGAGCCGGCCCTTCCACCGCAGGACCCCGTAGGTGAGATTCTGGGCGAGTGCGGTGTCCCTCGCGTCCAAGTTCGCGCCGACGAGGCGGCGCTCGAGCACGACGTCGATGTTCCGATCGCCGGACTCCCACTCAGTGAGGCTCAGGAGTGCTGTCTTCCGCGCGCCCAAGGGCACCTACCTTCCGGCGGAAGCGAAGAAGGCTATCGCTTCCTCTACTCGATCCAGATTGACGGTCGTGTCACGGCACGGGCCGTGCGGTCGCTCGTTCAGAATTCCGTAGACCGGAAGCGGGTAGCTGTCCTGTATCCCGCTGGTCAGGTCGGTCTCGCAGGCAACTGCGATGATGGCTGCAGGCTTCACCTCGCCGATAACGCGGCGTGCCAGTGTACCGCCCGTCGCGACCGTCAGTGCCAGGTCGTGCTTCTTTGCGAGCACGAGAAGGCTGGAGATGACGCACTTGCCGCAGCCCTGGCAGTTCTCGATCAGGCCACCTGTGATCCTGTTCGGACATTCGGTCGCCTGCAGGCAGTGAGGCAGCAGCAACAACAGCTTGCCCTTTCTCAGCGTGTCGCGGCCGGCGCCGACCAGGGCGTTGTTCACTGCTATGAAAGAGCGCTTGACGCTGTCCTTCTCTATGCCGATGACCCGCGAGAGCATGAACACCAGAGGGAAGAGGATGCGCACAACCGTCGCCGTGATGCGCTGGCTGAAGAGCACGCGGCGGCCGGTCAGCGCGGACAGGGCTATCAGGCCGAGTCCGACGGCGATGCCCGCGAACCCGAGCAGAGCGGCCACGCCAACAATCACGGGCAGGTCCTCTTGGAAGCCGGACAGGCGTGGCCCGATGAGATACCACGCGGCCCCGGCCAGTACGGCCAGGAGAATCAGCCCGCCCCCTGCAATGGAGATGAAGAGCTTCTTCTCTCCGAGTTCCATCACTGCCCTCCGGACGTGTCGTCCGACCGCGCAAACGGCCTCGTCCCTACCTCGGGCCTGTAGCCCCGCACGAACGAGGCGGCGTCCATTGCGCCCTTCCCCGAGGGTCCAAGACGAGTCAACCAGACGCTGCCGTTCCCCACCGCGACTTCGATGCCCCTCTCGGCGTCGAGCGTGACGATCTCCCCCGGTTCCCCCCTGGTCCCCGAGTCCTCACCGCGCGCGGCCTCGAGCACCCTGAGCGCCTTCCCGCGGTACCACGTGAACGCCCCGGGCCACGGGGTCGTTCCACGAATGTGATCATACACACGGCCCGCGTCCCCGGACCAGTCAATCTCTCCGTCGGACTTCTTGAGCTTCCGCGCGTAGGTCACGTCTGCCTTGTTCTGAGCAATCCTCGGCGCCGTGCCCGCATCAACGAGCTCCAGCGTCTCGATGAGCAGGTCCGCCCCCATCGCCGCCAGTCTGTCGTATAGCTCGCCGGCCGTCTCGTTATCGGCGATGGGCGTCTTCCTCGTAAGGATGATCTCGCCGGCATCCACCTTCTTCGCCATGAACATGGTCGTGACGCCGGTCTCCGTCTCGCCGGTCATGATGACCCAGTTGATCGGCGCGACGCCGCGGAACCGGGGCAGAAGCGATGCGTGGACGTTGATGGCGCCAAGGGCCGGGCACTCGAGGATGTCCCCGCGCAGTATCTGGCCGAAGGCCGCGACCACGATGACGTCGGGCGAGAGCGTATGCAGACGCCTCACGAACTCGTCGGTGTTGACGGTCTCGTGCTGCTCGAGGGGAAGCCCGAGCGCCGTCGCTGCGTCCTTGACGGGCGGGCTGCGCAGAGCGCGCCCCCTGCCGGCGGGGCGGTCTGGTTGGGTGACCACGAGCACTACCTCGTGGCCGGCCTCACTTAGTTTCCTGAGGGACGGGACCGCGAAATCGGGGGTCCCCATGAAGACGATGCGCATTTGGGCAACTCACTGGGACCGGCGGCGGCGCCAGACGCGGAGCGTCGGCACACCGGTCTATGTTCTTCGGATCCGCGCCTTTACGAGCTGCCGTTTGATCGGATTGAGGTGATCGAAGAAGAACTTGCCGTGCAGGTGGTCGGTCTCGTGCTGGAATATCCTCGCCAGCGCGCCCTCGACCTCCAGCTTGACCGCGTTGCCATCCCGATCCATGCCCTTGATCACGATGTGACTGGGACGCTCCACTTCGGCCGTCACGCCGGGACAACTGAGGCAGCCTTCCTCAATGATCGTGTGCCCCGACGAGTAGACGATCTCCGGGTTCATGAGGACGACCGCGCCGTTGTAGACGGCCTCCGTCCCCTCATAGTCCGGCGGCGGCTCGGCGACGATGATGGACAGCGCCTTGCCGACCTGGGGAGCGGCGAGACCGACGCCCGGGGTCTCCCCGTTCCGCATGGTGTCGATCATGTCATCGAGGAGCGTTCTCAACTCGTCAGTGACGTTCTCGATGGCCTCCATGCGGGCCGTCAGAACCGGATTGCCGTGCCTTGTGATCGGGAGTATGGCCATTTCGTGTGCTAGTCCCTCTTGCCGCTGATCGCCGTCTTCGCGACCTCGACCTTGAGGTTCTCTGCTATGCGAATGACGATCTTGTCGTCGTGAACGTCCTGAACCTCGCCGTAGAGACCGCCGATGGTCACTACCTTATCGCCTCTCGCGAGCGAGTCTATCATGGACTGGCGCTCTTTGCGGCGCTTGGACTCGGGTCGGATCATCAGGAAGTAGAAGATGGCGAATATGGCGACCAGCATGATGAGCATGCTGGTTCCGCCGCCGCCGCCCTCGGCCGAAGCACCTGTAGCGCCCATTGCGTGCGCTGTCTCGGGACCAAGCAGTGTGAAGAGCAACATCGAGCAAACCCCCTAGTGAGTGACGTCGTCGTCCGAAAGCGGCATGCCGTCCCGGAATCGCTCCGTCTTGACCTTCTCCAACTCCTCCATGAGCTCGTTGGGATCGACGTTCCCGCTCCGGGAGAGCACCCGGACGAGTGCCTCGAGAGAGAGCGTGTTCGAGAGCGCCAGCTCCTCGAACGAAACCTCCCGCTGCACACCGTCCTTCACCAGAACCAGCCCCGGCTTGGGTCTGCCCGCAACCTCGTCGGCCTTCTTGCGTCTCTTCCTGAGAGGCACGTCTCCCCCGTTCATGGAACCTTCCAAACCCTAAGGATGTTAGCAGGCTTCGAAACACGAAGTCAAGTCGCGGGAGCGGTTCCGCCGGAGGCCCGTGCGAGGGAATCCGAAGAAATACGGGAGCGTCCGGCCGCTGACGCTCCCGCGGTGAGGGGGGACGGCGAACGAAGTCAACTTCGTTCGCACCGTAGGACGGCCGAAGATTCCCTGAACGATCCAGGCCTTCAGCAAGCCCGGAAGCAGCGCACCATACCTGTGTTCCTCGATGGTGTCACTCCCCCCGACCCACCAAAGCGCACCGTACCACCAGGGCAGGAACCTGTAAAGGGTATTCCCGCATCTCAGAAGTGTGCGCGGGCTGAAGCGAGAACGCGGCCGCCCGTTCGCCTTGTCTCTTGCCTCAGAAAAGTATATAATAGTCAAGAAGACTCATCACACGGTGGGCAGGCGCCCTTGCGGCGCGGCGCACGCGGTCCCACGGGAGAACACAAGATGTCACGAAGCTCCGCCCTACTGCTGGCCCTCCTCGTCACCGCGACAGCAACGATGCCCGCGGCGGCGGCATCGCACGACAACAACATCGAATGGGACGGCGTCTCGCACGTTGCATGGCTGGACAGGGACCCGCTCTGTCCGGTGGACGGTGAAACGTTCCAGGTCCTCTTCCAGACATACGCGGACGATCTCACTGCGGCCCGCGTGCGCGTCGACGACGGCACCGCCGCCTGGACGGTTGCCTCGAAGACGGCTGTGCGCGGGCCGTACGATATCTGGTCAGCGACCGTCCCCACGACCGTCTCCACCGGGCTCTCGTACTACATGGAACTCACCGACGGCACGGCCACCGATTATCTGAGCGTCGGGGGAATGAGCGCCGGCACGCCTACTGACGGCGGGTTCCCCGTCGACTACGCTACGCTCGAGCACGCTCCAGTAGGGGCCACTCCCTTGCCCGACGGTGGCGCCGTTTTCAGGGTGTGGTCCCCGACCAGGACGATCGCGCACGTGCGCGGGGAGTTCAACGGATGGGGCACCGGCGACCCGATGACGAAGATCGGTGAGCACTTCATCGTGCGTGTCCCCGAAGCGACCGTCGGCCAGAAGTACAAGTACTACTTCCAGAACACGCACTGGAACACCGACCCGCGCGCCCGTGCCCTGGACGCCGGCGACAACTACAACGCGTATCTGCTGGATCCGTCCACCTACGACTGGCAGGTCGATGACTTCGACGTGCCCGACTTCGAGCAGATGATCGTCTACCAGCTTCACGTCGGGACCTTCTCGGGAAGAAACGACCCCTACGGCGCCGCGCCGTTCCCGGCAGGCTACCTCGATGTGGCCGCCAGGGCCTCGCACCTTGCCGAGCTTGGTATCAGCGCCGTCATGCTCAATCCGATCACGGAGTTCCCGGGCGACTACTCCGCCGGCTACAACCCGGTCACGCAGTGGGCGCCGGAATGGAAGTACGGCACACCCGACGACCTCAAGTACATGATAGACACGCTCCACTCCTACGGCATCGCGGTGCTTCTGGACATCGTCTGGAACCACTTCTCCCCCACGGACAACTACCTTTGGTACTACGACGGAACGCAGATCTACTTCGACGACCCCGCCGTGGAGACCCCCTGGGGCAGTCAGGCCGACTTCGACCGCAATGAGGTCCGCAGCTACTACCTCGACAGCGCGCTCTACTGGCTGGATGAGTTCCGGATGGACGGCTTCCGGATGGACGGCGCCGACTTCATGAACATCTACCCGCAGGAGGCCTCGGGCTGGAGCCTGATGCAGGCGATGAACGACGCGATGGACAACCGCTTCGCCGACAAGATAGCCATCGCGGAGCAGCTGCCGGACGACTCGTGGGTCACGCGCCCGACGAGCCTCGGGGGCGCCGGGTTCGACTCGCAGTACTACGACGAGTTCACGGACCGTCTGCGAGAGGAGATCTTCGACGCGGCGCTCGGCAACCCGGAGATGTGGAAGATACGGAACATCATCAACGGCGGCGGCGACTATCTGAACGGCCGCTATGTAACGAACTACCTGGAGCTTCACGACGAGTGCTGGCCGACGAGCGGCGGGCAGCGCATCGTCAAGTCGATAGACACGACGGCCCCCCACGACGATGAGTGGGCGAAGGGCCGCACCAAGCTGGCCCAAGGCGTCGTGATGACGTCCCCCGGCATCCCGGCCATACTGCAGGGCACCGAGTGGCTGGACGACACCGACTTCGGGACCGATTCGGGAAACCGCATCGACTGGTCCAAGAAGACGACCTACGCGGGCATCTTCGCCTACTACCGTGACCTCATCACGCTGAGGCGCATCTCCCCGGCGCTGCGCGCGGATGCGGGTGTCGACGTCTTCCACCTGAACGAGACCGGAAACGTCATCGCGTTCCAGCGTTACGATCTGTCGGGCAACGTACACGTCGTCGTCGCGAACTTCAGCAACACCGACTACACGAGCTACCGCATCGGTCTGCCGCAGTCAGGAGACTGGGTCGAGGAACTCAACAGCCAGGCGACCGAGTATGAGGGGAACGGGATGACCAACCCCGGCGTCATCACGCCTGACGCCATAGGCGCGGACGGCTTCGCGCAGTCCAAGGCCATAGCGATACCGAAGATGGCACTCATCATCCTGACCTGGGGCACGGGCACGGGCATCAATGAAGGCAACGAGGGCGCGCAGCAGACCCTCACGCCGCGGCTGCTCGGTGCATACCCGAATCCGTTCAATCCACGCACGACCATCGCGTTCGAGCTGCCGGAAGAGCAGCACGTGCGGCTCGCCGTGTTCGACATCGCCGGCCGGGAAATCTGCGTCCTGGCGGACGGGGCCTACAGCGGCGGCCGGAGCAAGGTCGTATGGAGCGGAACGGACGGCGGTGGCGGGGCACTGGCTTCGGGTGTCTACTTCGTGCGGATGGACGCGGGTGGCGAGCGCGATTCGACCAAGGCCGTGCTGCTCAGGTAGCACGACAACACTGACATCATCTAGCGAGAGCGGCCCGTCCATAGACGGGCCGTTTCTTCATTCGGGCAAGCCACCTGACCACGCCGCGTCTGCGGCAGCCGTTGCACCGCTACAGCAACCCCTCCGCCAGAAGCGTGTACATGACCGAGTAGATCCTGCCCACTTCGGCGAGCGTCGCGACCCAGGCCGCGGGGCCGCCCTCCCAACTGAACTCGAGATCCACGTGCTGGAGAGACTCGAGGATCCTGAGCTGCGAGTTCGCCTTCGGTGGAGCATTCTCCGCAAGGAGAATGCTCTCCGTGTAGGGCATCAGGTTGTCATCGCGGCCGTGGACAATGATGAGACGCGCGGTCACGTTCTCGATGTTCCCCGGCATCGAGAGCTCGTCGAAGAAGCTGAGGATGCGGGGGTTCAGGCTGTCGATGATCCTGCCGGCGGCATCCGGATCATCGTTCATCATAAGCTCGTAGAGCTTCGAGCCCTCCTCCCCGAGCGAGTCGGCCGACACAGAGACGTCGCACCTCTCGTCCTTAAGCTTGGAGTTCGCTATGCGCGTGAGAAGCCGTCGGTCGGTCTCATCCTCTGCCAGCTCCAGGCTGTTCCGCAGGAATGCCCACTTCCCCGTGTGCCGCGGCTTCATGTAGACCCACTCCCCGTCCTCGAGGTAGTAGCCGGTCGTGGCGTAGGTGACGATACTCCTGAGATCGTAGTAGCTGCCCAGCAGGAAGCAGAACCGCACGCGCTCGGAGATGCGGGGATCGTTCGCGGCGAGCACCGCGAGCCCGCCCGCGTAGCTGAAGCCGAAGAACCCCACTCGGTCGGGATCGACGTCGGGAAGCCGCTCAAGATACTCGTACGAGCCCACCATCTCGCCCACGTCCGAGGGCTGGACGTGGAACTCCTTCAGATTGATGAACTCGGGAACCAGCGCGACGTAGCCCACTCTCGCCAGAGCATCGGCGAAGTTGGTGAGACGGAGGTCGTTCATGCCCCCGGCGGCCACACCGTGGTTCAGAACGATACCGGGGTGGCGCGCATCCGGCGAGCCTGAGGCCGGACGGTAGACGTCCGCGATCATCGCGCGGCCGGCGGCCTCGAAGGTCACGCGCTCGAGCTTTGGGTCGGGCATGCGGCTCGCGATGGGTCCGTTCGTCTCCGGCGTCGGCAGCTCGAGCAACAGAAAGGTGGTCAAGTACGCCACGCGCATCCGCGGTCCCAGTGCGAGCAGCGCGATAGCCACGAGCACGGCACAGACCAGCAGTCGGGATCGTCCACTCCTCATCGCGTGTCACCTGTCCGGGTAACGGGTCACCTGTCCGGGTTGCGTGTCACCTGTCCGGGTAACGGGTCACCTGTCCGGGTAGCGGGTCACCTGTCCGGGTAGCGGGTCACCTGTCCCGCGCTAGTCTCTTTCCACAAACACTGACGTCGTCCGCGCAGGGACCGTGAAGACGGCTTTCTGCTGCTCGTAGGTCGCCCGCTTCGCGGTCTCGTCATGTGAGGCCACCTGCACCGGATGAAGCTCCAGTGCGGCGCCCTTGAGATCGGCGTGGCTGAAGGTCACCGGCTCCTTCGTCGCATTGATGAGCACTACCACACGCTTGTTGACCGGATCGATGGGCTTCACGCCGTCCAGCTGATCCGTGATGCTCATTACGATGAGACCGGGAACCTGCTTTGGACCGGTGTTCAGGAACTGGACGCGTGCCATCACGTCCTCGCCGGTGCGCAGTCGGAAGAGCGGCGAGCTCTTCCTTATTCTCAGCATCTCGCGGAAGTGATGCACCGTCGCCAGGATCTCCTCCGGGCCCGGCCGGATGTCCTCACGTGCCAGCAGCGGACGAATGATGTCCCAGCGATCGTAGTTCTTCTCGGTGGAAGGAAGGCCGACCGCGAAGTTGTTCGACTGGTAGCTCCAGTCGAGCTTGTTGAACCAGTCCCCCGCGTTGTAGCTGTCGGCCTCCATGGATTTTGAGCGCAGCATGTCGGACCCCGCGTGGAAGAACGGGATGCCCTGTCCGAGTGCCACGATCGAGAGGCCGAGCTTCTGCATCCGGACCCGGTCGTCCAGCGTCGCCGATGGTGCGGCCGAGTACTGGATCTTATCAAAGAACGTCTCGTTGTCATGGGCCGAACAGTAGTTGATGGCCTCGCCCGGGTCGGCGGCGTAGCCGACGCCCTCGAACATCCCCCCGCGCATCTCGCGTCCCGTGTGATCGATGAAACGGTAGGCCGCAAGGTTGCCGGTCATGCCTATCCGGATTCTGTCCGTCTGATTGAGGAGTGCCCCGCGGTCCGGGCCGCCTCCCCTGTTGTAGCCGTTCGCGTCGAGGAACATGCCCGTGGCAAAGCCCTGCTCGCGCCGGTCACTGAACGCACCGCCCCCGCGGATGGCATCTCGAATGCGGTCGTTGAACGAACCGATTCCGGTGCCCATCATGCTGTGCTGCGTCGCGTTCGCGCCGCGTTTGCCGCCCTGTACCTCGCCGAAGTCCCAGCCCTCGCCGTAGAGATAGATGGCCTCTCCGTCCACTCCGTCCGTCTCGGGGCGGAGCGCGTGCAGCGCGTCCCGCGCCTCCTTCATGTCGGCCACCATGTGATGGCCCATAAGGTCGAAGCGGAAGCCGTCGACCTTGAAGTCGATCGCCCAGTGGACGAGATCGTCGACCATGAGACGCCGCATCATGTAGTGCTCCGTCGCCGTGTTCTGACAGCACGTGCTCGTCTCGACGAAGCCGTCGCGGTTCAGCCGGTGGTAGTAGCCCGGGACGACCTTGTCCAGAACAGACTTGTCCGCCACGCCGCTCGCGTGCGTGTGATTGTAGACGACGTCCATGACGACCCTGAGGCCCATGTCGGACAGCGCCCTGACCATCTCCCGGAACTCAAGTATGCGCTTGCCGCCGTCGGGGTCGGTCGAGTAACTACCCTCGGGCACGCCGTAATGGTACGGGTCGTAGCCCCAGTTGTAGGGGTCCTGACCGTTGATACCCGAGACTGCCGCCTGCTGCCGGTCGGAGTCCGGCGGGTACTGCGAGAGGTTGCCGGCGTCCAGCCACGTCGACCTGTCCTCGTTGACGGAGGCGATGTCGAACGCCGGAAGCAGGTGCACGTGCGTCAGCCCGGCCTCCGCGAGCGCCTCGAGGTGGCGCGTGCCGTTCGAGTCGACCGTGAACGCTTTGTACGTACCCACGAACTCGCCCGGGCACGTCGGATCGGTTGCGCTGAAGTCGCGTACGTGAAGCTCGTAGAGGACGATGTCCTCCGGCGCCTCCAGTGCGGGCTTGCTGAACACGTCCCACCCGTCCGGCATCAGCGCCGGGTCCGCGAGATCGACGATCTGGCTCCGCCGGCTGTTCATCGATAACCCGCGTGAATACGGGTCCGTCGCGATGTTCTTCTCGACGGCGCCCGTCTGAGGAACGAAGACCTCGACCTCATACACGTAGAACCTGTTCTTCCATTCAGGCGAGCCCTCGGCGCTCCAGACGCCCGCGGTTTCACTCATCGGTACCACGGCGGAGGGCTCTGGGTCGCCCGGACCATCGAAGATATGGAGCACGACAGCGCGCGCCGTCGGACTCCAGACTGTCATGGTCGGGACACCGTCGTCCCACGTGACACCCAGAGCACCCTCATATGCGAAGAGATCGTCGAGCACGCCGGGGATCTGCACGCCGGTCGCGTCCCGCAGCTTACCATCGACGTCGGTGACTGAGACCGCGAGCTGCCCCTTGAGCAGCGCGGGCACTCGACCGAGATCGGCCTCAGCGAGCCTGAGCGCGGAGTAACCCTTCAGGTGCGGGAACTTCGCCTTGACCGCCTCCGGGAGACCGCTCGGATCGTACTCCAGAACGAGCTCCTCCCCACCCGTCACACCCTCGGGCGTGAGTGCGAGCGATGCGTCGGGGCTCGAATACAGGCGGTAGACGTTGCCCTCGGCCTTCCTCACCGTCATCACGACAGTGCCGGCGTCAACCCAGCACGCCCTTGCACGGGACAGGTCGCCCAGAGCCAGGACCGCGATGTCCGGCAGCTCGTTCCCGAAGTCCGCGCGGCCGGATATCAGCCAGACCTCGTGCCCGTGCTCGGAAGGCATCAGCCACATGTCAGGCCCGGGATCCTTCGTGTCACCCTTGTGCACGATGAAACCCACGCTCTCCGCTCCGTCCTTGAGACTCACGTCCCAGTAGAGACCGTACCCGTCGCGCCCGGTCGGCGAAAGCGGCGATGTCCATTCTACGGACTCGTTGGTGTCGCCCCACACGTGGAGTCCCCACCCGTCGTATCCGCCCCTCGGGCGGTGGTAGTGTATGCGCGCGAAGCCGTCCTCTAGCTCAGGCGCCGGTGGGAACATCTCCTCAACGGCCACGTGCGCCCCGCTGCCCGTCCCCCCGACGACACGAATCGCGTTCTGCCCGCCGTGCCCGTCGTCGGTGTAACCGTCCGCCGTCTCATCTACGGGGAACCCGTCGAGCCACGTCTCCATGTCCTGGGGCCACTCCCCGTTGACGAAAAACTTGTACTCGTACTCCCCCGGCTCGAGTTCGACGACGGCCGACCACGTCCCGTCGTCACCCTGCTCCATGGGCGTCTCAGCCCAGTCGTTGAAGCTGCCACGAATCGATATGCCCTCGACCTGCCAGCCGTCCGGCGGAACGAACGCGAAGGTCACGTCGTCTGCCACCGCACCGCCGGCCAGCGTAAGAAGCGCGGCTGTCATGAGCACCACTCCTGTGTTGAGCGTACGCATCGTTCCGTCCTCCTCTGGAGAACTGAGATGGTTTGGCTGTCGTGTGTCCGAGGAGTCTACCACATCCGGGTGCTCGTGGTGAGCAGGAGATGGGGCAATGAAAAGAGGAAGGGCTCCGCCGACAGAGCCGGCGAAGCCCCTTCAGTCCCCCCTCAGGGACTGCTCCCGTACTAGCGCACAAGAAGAAGCTTGATGGACCTTTCGTAGTCCGCCGCCGCCATGCGGCAGTAGTAGACGCCCGAGGCCACGGCCAGGCCGCGTTCGTCCCTGCCGTCCCACGTGACGCTCATAGCCCCCGCGGCCTGCGGGCCGTCAGTGAGCACGCGCACGCGCCTGCCCGCAACATCGAAGATCTCGATCTTCGCGGTCAGCCCGTCCCGCGGGATGTCGTACCTGACGGTGGTCCCGCCGCTGAACGGATTGGGCGCGTTCTGCCTGAGCGCCAGCGATGTCGGCAGACCGTCGTCAATGCCAGTCTCGCTCTTGAAATATTCGATGAACATCCAGGTGCACGCCGGGTTCACCTGCCCGCTGCTGTAGTAGTGGGCAGACCGCCACATGAGCAGCGTGCCCGGGTAGACGAACTCGAACATGGAACCGTCTGCGACGATCAGCTCCCAGTGCTCCCCTCCGTCAGCGCTCACGTTCCATGCGATGTAGTCCGTCTGTAGGGTCACCAGCCTGGCGCTGATGATGTTGACGTGCGAACTGTCGATGATCTCGGAGACCGCGGTGTTGTTCTCCAGATCGAACCGGCGATGCTTGTGCTCGATCACGACGAAGCCGCCGTCGTGGTCGGCAACGTAGGCGTAGTCCCCGTCCACCGCCAGTCCGTACGACCATCCGTCCGTTTCGATGTCACCGAACAGAACAGGTGCGGTCGGGTCAGTGATGTTGTAGATCTGCAAGCCCCAGAACCCGATGGTCATGTAGGCGTAGTCGCCGGAGACCACAATGTCGTAGCCGCCGTCCGCGACGGCGCATCCACCAACGTAGACGGGCGCCGTCGGGTCAGTAATCCTGATGGAGAGAAGACCCGTCCCGACGTCCGCAACGAGCGCGTAGTCACCCTCAATGACCACTCCCCTGGCATCCCCTGGCACGGTGCACGTGCCGGCGATGAAGGGAGCGGAGGGAACGCTGACATCGACCACCTGAAGCCCGGCAAGCCTGTCCGCCACGTAGACGTAGTCGCCCGCGACCGCAACGGAGTAGGCCGTTCCCGGCGTGTTGCACGTCCCGATGAGCAACGGGGTCCCGGGGTCGGTGATGTCGATCACCTGAAGACCCGACGTGCCGCCCGCGACGAAGGCGAAGTCACCGTCTACGACGACGTCGTAACCGAAGCCCGTCGTGTTGTAGGCGCCGAGCAGAGTCGGGTTCGTCGGGTCCCTCACATCCAGGACGGTCAGTCCCGCGCCTCCGTCGGCAAGGTAGGCCTCGTTTCCTGCGACGTCCAGACCGTACACTCGGGAAGACGTATCGTAGTTTCCGATGATGGACGGAGCGAGCGGGTCAGACACATCTATCACCTGTACACCTTCTAGTCTATCGCCGACATAAACGATGTCACCCTGGAGGGCGATCCCGTATGCGTCGCCGGGCGTGTCCAGTGTCGCCACGACTTCCGGAGGGAGCGCGTCCGCTACGTCAATGATTTGAAGGCCACTGCAGGCGTCGGCGACGAACGCGTAGTCCCCCGCAACTACCACCGCCATGGCCCAATCGGGCGTATCGGTGGTTGACAGCGGCCGGGGATCAGTCGGGTCGCTGATGACCATGATGCGCAGGCCGCCGGTAGCATCGGCGACGTAGGCGTATTCACCCTCGACACATATCCCGAACGCCAGGCTGGACGTCCTGTGTGTGCCCAGGAGCACGGGACTCATGGGGGCGGTCACGTCGATCACCTGGAGGTACGAACTGTTCGGGGGCGGCCATCCCGTGTAGGAACTGACCACGTATGCCAGGTTGCCCCGGACATCGACGTCGGCGGCGTCCCCGGCGGTGGCGAACGACCCCATGTACACCGGATTCAGCGGGTCCCTGATGTCGACGACGACAAGTCCGTTGAGCTTGTCCGTGACGTACAGTATGTTGCCCTCGAGGCACACGCTCGTGGCCTCGTTCCCCACATCACAGAGTGCCACTATGACAGGCGCCGATGGCACGCTCACGTCAGCCACCTGAACCCCACCCGACCCGTCCGCGATGAACGCGTAGTTTCCGGAGACGACAATGTCGAGGGCGATCCGGAGCGTGGCCGTCGTTCCGACCACAGCGGGAGTCGCGGGGTCGCTGATGTCAACGACCGCCAGACCCGACATGCCGTCGGCAACGAAGATGTAATCTCCCCAGAGTGCAAGTGCGGTCGCCGACCCGTCCGTCGCACAGCTCCCGACGAGTCCGGGGCTCGTGGGGTCGGTGATGTCCACGATCTGCAGGCCCCCGACGTCATTAGCGGCGATGTAGGCGTAGTCTCCATCAACGAGGACGGCGTTGGCCGGTCCCGGCGTCAGATAGCTGCCAACGATCTGAGGCTGGCGCATGTGCAGCCGGATCGTCCCCTCTGTCGTGTCCCAGAACGCCTTCGTCTTCCCTACATCGCAGTACTCGAGCGACATGAAGTCCTCGACGTACTCGTAGGCGCTGGTCTCCGCGGACCATGGCAACAACGCACAGATGAGCGTCACCGCCACCAGACCGATGGGACGCGTTCGAATCCTCACGCGACCTCCCCTGTGTCGGTTAGTGTAAAGCTATGAGATTCAACATTCATTATACCACAGCCGGTCCGACCAGTCAAGAATCTGCCCGCGGGTTTAGCCGAAGTGGAACTTCCTTTGAGGCGCTCTTCAGAATACGTGACAAGAGCATGCCCGGGAATCTGTGTGACTCCCGGGCCTGCTGGTGTCGCCGTGTGTGGCGTTATGGTGTGCGCCCCGCGTCGCCCGCGCGGCCGTCTCTACTTCAGGAGGATCATCTTCGCGGTCAGCGTCTCACCGCCGGCGTCGAGCCGATAGAAGTACGCGCCTGCGACGACGGGCTGCCCGCGGTCGTCGCGCCCATTCCAGCGGACGGCGTGCGGCCCTTCTCCCCTGTGCTCGTGATCGATGAGTGTCCGCACGACGCGCCCCGACGCACTGTGAATAGTGAGCAGCACAGGCGCGCCCCCGGGCAGTGAGTACTGGATAACCGTGCTGGGTCCGAACGGGTTGGGCGCGTTCGGTCGCAGGGCGAGCCCGGACCGCTTGCTCGGGTCGTCCGATGCCGTGACCGTGTCCCCACACGACAGCTAGCTGACCGAGAAGTCGTCGATCGCCGCCTCAACGAGCGAACCCCCGGGAAGATCCGCGACCTCCACGCGCACGCGCACATGGTGGGTGAGCGCGACGTGCTCGCTCACCAGGATCGTCTTTCTGTGCCAGCCCTCGGGGAGTGGAGCCCGGGGACCCATGGTGTCGGCAGCGGTCCAGCTGCCGCAGCTGCCTTGGGCCTTCACGGCGGTCGTTCCGTCCATCGTCCGCCAGTCGAACTTCGCGGGCGGGACGCCGCTTGGGGGACTGCCGCCGAACGACACGGCCAGCCTCTTCGGGTTGTGCCTGTCCTTGCGGGCGGACGCATCGTCCTCGCCGTCGCCCGCCGGAGCGTCTGACGTTTCCGAGCCGCTCCCCATGATGCCCCCTATGGTCTCGAACTTGAGCCCCATGAGCTCAGTGACCGTCCCGAGCTCCCTCCTCTCCTCCGAGACACACGCCGCGCTGCCCGTCGTCGCCGTCAACGATCTCGTAGGTGTAACCCAGATTCTCGCAGTAGACCGCGGTGGGGTCGGACATCGAGAGTGAAGGGGACTCCGCGAGAGCGGACGCTCCCACGAGGAAGATGAAGAGTGCTGCTGAACACACTGCGCAGGGCACGCGCACGGCAGGATCGAACATGGCTTTCATAGCCTCTCTCCTCAGCGCGTATCCTGCTCACCGGATGGTAAATTCATGATAGCAGAACGGCAGAACCGGCTCCAGCAGAAAGCGGCTCCGCAGACGCGCACAGACGTGTCCCTGCCTCAGACTGCGATTCCCTAGTCATCGTCCACACCGGGCCAGACTATCCTGAACTCAACCGGATGGTGGTCGGAGTAGTGCTGGCAGAACAGGTTGTGATCGTAGGCCGTCGTGTCGCCGGGATAGGGTTCGGAGTAGGAGTCGTACCAGTAGTCCTCCATCGTTGCGAGCAGATCAACGATCCAGAACCCGTAGTCTTCGTCGATCTCCCGACCCGTGTCATCGGGCCTGTACATCACGTGGTCATACGGTCCCTGCGTCCCGAGGGCCGTGTTCGTGGGCCAGCAGTCGCTGTTCATGGAAACGAAGCCCGCGGGGGTCGCGTCGGTCAACTCATCCTCATCGTGGATGTTCATGTCGCCCACGATGATGAAGTCGCGTTCGTGACCGTCGTGCGCGTCCACCCATTCCTCGATGGCCGCCAGTTCGTTCTTCCTCACTCCGCTGTCGTCGGGATCAAGATGCACGGAAATGAGAACGAAATCGGCGTTCGCGTCCGTGGTGCGGAACCCGAAGGCGTAGGGGACGCGCCTGTAGATGGGATGAGCACTGCGGTCGTCGGCCAGGAACCCGCCGGGAAGGTCTGGGGCGCTGTGGACGCGGTCCTCGCGGAAGTAGGCCACCCACCACTCCGTGGCCGAGGTCGCCTTGTGGATCAGCGTATCGGGCCCAGTGTCTTCCTCCGACAGCAGGGTCGTGAAGCCGAGATCCTCCATTGCAGCGGAGAAAGCCGCCGCCTCGGTGTCGCTCGTGTAGTCCGTTCCGTCCGGGTATGTGCCGTCGCTCGGAGGCGCCACCAGTTCCTGGACGACGACGATGTCGTAGTCCACCAGCATGTCGGCGAGCTGCTCGTTCTCCCGCTTCTTGTAGTGCCCGAGAAACCTGATGTTGAACGAGCAGACGCTGAGGGCGTCGATCGACTCCTCCGCGTCCTCCGCCGTCCTCAGACCTTCGACGACGTAGCTCCTGGCGTGGTCCCGCTCCGCCTCCCCACCGCACGACGCGAGCACGACCGCCACCATGACCAGCAGAGCGGCAAGGGGGTTCGTCACGAGTGGACTCTCCTTTCCAGCTGATGGGCTGATGCTCCGGGGCGACCAGCGGCCCGTGAGAGCATCCAGCCGGCCCCGGGGCGACGGAGCCATCCGGAACCTCCCCGATTAGTTCTGAACGACGGACATGCCAAGAGAGATGTAGGCCGACCAAACGCCGCCCTCGGCCAGCCCCAGCCCGAGATAGAGCGGACCCAGCAGAGTGTCGGCTCCAATGAAGACGGAGCTCGCGTATCGCAGGTCGTCCACGGCGACTGCGCCCGCGTCTTCCCACACGTTGCCCGCCTCCAGAGAGGCGCCCGCGTAGATGCCCGTTCCGAACGGGCGGGGCAGACGGAGGAACCTGTAGTGGTAGATGAACTCGCCAAACGCGAAGTACGGTCCGAGGAACTGCCCGCGCTCGTAGCCCGAGAGCGACAGGAACCCCCCAAGCTCAAACTGCTCGTAGATGGGCGGCACTGACCCGAGGCTCGTCCCTCCCCTGACAACGGCGGCGAGCGCGTGGTCTCCTCTACTAACCGCAGTGCAGGCACTGATCGACGCCTTGTCGTAGGAGACCTCGGAGCCGAAGTTGCGGCTGAAGAACCGGCCCCCGAGCCCCGCGAACACACCAGAGCGCGGGAAGCTCAGGTTGTCGAGCTGGTCGATCGTGAAACTCGCTGAGTATCCCCCGATCGTTGAATCCTGAACCGAGGACCCCCGGCGCGGCGCCGCCCTCCGCCTGCCGAGGAAGAAGCCGCCCCGGATCTCTCCATAGTTTCGCAGCTGGATGCCGGCGTCCATTCCGCCCTCCAGAACGCCAACGTGATACTCGTCGTCGAATGACCCGTCGGTGAAGACCTCGAATCGCCGCTGATTGAAGCCGATCCGCGGGGAGACGAAGAACAACCCCGAGAAGTCCAGGGGCTGATAGAGCTCGGAAGAGATCCTGTTCTCCGCTCCGAATCGAAGGCTCGTCCTCCACTCCCCACCGTGCGGATTGACTCGCACCGTGAGGAGGTCCGTGAGCACGGTGAACTCGCTCTTGCCCTTGAAATCGGCCTCTGAGCTGAGACCCACCTTGATGAGGTGCGGCCCCCAGGACTTCTCCTTCACATTCACGAGCAGCGTCTGCGTGTCACCCGCAGGAATCAGCCGGAAACCCACGTGCTCGAAGTCGCCTAGCTCGTAAATGCGGTCCAAATCCTCCCTGAGAACATCGAGCCGCAACGGCGCTCCCGCCTCCGTTCTGATCACCCCGGCAATGATTCGCGGATCGGCGCGCGTCACGCCTGAGATCTGAATCCGCTCGACGACCGCGTCCCCCAGCAGTTGCGCCGTGGAGCGCCGTTGGCGTTCCAGGAATATCTCGTAGTCGTCTTCACTGACGGATAGGCGGGCCAGCTCGTCAGTCGCCAGGCGAGCGCCCTCCTGTCCTGCATCGATCGCCGAAGACACGGCGCGGAAGTCCACGGAAGTCATGTCGCCCAGATCGGGAACGACCAGGACGTCCGCGGGGCCCAGGAGTTCACGCTGCTGCTGCACGTTCTCATCCATGAGGAAATAGAGACTGTGCACGAGAATCGTGGCCGCGGATGCGTTCTCCTGGGAAGCGTCTGTCTGAGGGGGTACGTCGACTGCTATGATGATATCTGCGCCCTTGGATTGGACCAGATCAACGGGCAGGTTGCACACCAGGCCACCGTCCACAAGCGTCATCCCATCACGTTCGACGGGAGTGAAGGCGCCCGGAACAGCCATGCTCGCGCGCATTGCTTCGGCGAGACTGTCCTTCCATAGAACGACCCTCTCACCGGTGCCGATGTCGGTCGCCACCGCGCGAAAGGGAATGGGCAACTCGTCGAAGTTAGCGGCGCCGGCGGAGCGCAGCGTCAGCGCCTCAAGGAGATAGCTGAGCTTCTGCCCGGTGACAAGACCACCGGGTAACTCGAATCCGTTTCGGCCCAGACCGAACTCGAAATCGAACAGGGCCGCCTGATCTACTCTCTTCCGCCGGAACGGAAGGTGCCGCCTCGGACGACGGTCGTCGAACACGTCGTCCCAATCGACCGCCCTCAGAGTGGTCTCTATCTCCCCGGGGGACATGCCGCACGCGTAGAGCCCGCCGACCACAGCGCCCATGCTCGTACCCGCAATGTAGTCTATGGGTATTCGAAGCTCCTCCAAGACCTCCAGTACGCCGGCGTGTGCGGCGCCGCGCGCGCCACCACCACTCAGAACGAGACCGACGACAGGGCGCGGCGGGTGCTCCTCCGCACCCGCTCGAGGCGGCACGGCAATGAGCAGCATAAGCAGTGTGGAGAGACTCAGAACAGATGAGCGCAAGGCGCCGTCCTTTCTCATGTCAAGCCGGCACTGTCTCGCGGTGTGCCGGATGGAAGGCCGGCCTAGCGGACGACTCGTCGCTCCCGTCCAGGAGAGCGAACAGACAGTCGCGGCAACCAAGTACCTGTGCCCCCGGCAATGAGTCGCTCAGGAGAGCGGCGAGCTCGTTCTCCACCAGTGGAGAACCGAGCTCGAAGCAGACTCGCGACGGCCCGCTGAGCGGCTCGCGCACACAAACCAGATCGTAGTTGTCCCGGACTCGACGGAGGCAACTCCGGGGATCGCTGAGATGGTGGAGAACTCCCCACAGGACCGCCAGCTCGCCCCCCGGCATGTCGCACTCGAGATCCAGAACCTCGGCATCGACGCCTCTGTTTCTGGCCTTGCGCACGAGCGCGGGGCTGATGTCGAACCCCCTGAGTCCGGCCGGCTGAAAGACGTCCTCCAGAAGAACGGTAACCCTGCCGTCGCCGCAGCCCAGGTCATCCATGCGACGGTCGAGGAAGCTGGGGGGAAGCGCGTCCCTCAGATGCTCGAGCTGGCGCCGGATGTGAGGCCCGATCACGATGTTGTTGCCGAACGGTGCGTACAAAAGACTCGCGAGGTTCACTCCTCTTGCTCCTTCTCATCCTGCCTGATGGAACTGCCACTTCTGCCTGCGCGCAGGACCGGCAGCTGTCCGGACTACTCCGGGAACCTGGCCTGGAATCTCTCCTCTTGGTACGCGTTGTGGCGGTCGGCGCTCTGCGCGGAACCCGTGATGTTCCCCACGTAGAAGCCGAGGGCAACTACCGAGCAGAATCCTCCGGCGCCGTTGTTGCCCTCGCTGAACGCGTGCACGGTGGCCCAACCCAGGAGACCGTTTACGATCAGCGACGCGACGGCCGTCCCGTAGTGCTCCGCGTAGGCGTAGCCCGCACCGGGGACGATGGCGAGAACCGCGGCTACGCGGGGGCTCTTTCTGGGAGGTCTCTGTGCATCTCGCAGAGCATCGAGATAACGGCCTGACCTCTCGGCGTAAGAGGATGAGTCCTCAACAAGGGCGAACGACCGCCGTGCCAGATCGAGTTCGCCGATGCGTATCCGGGACAGGCCGATGTAGTAGTGTGCCTCGCTACTTCGGGCAGACGCGGCCCCGTCACGAGAGGGCGCTTCCAGAAGATCCATCGCACCGTAGTATCGTCCTAACCTGAAGAGAGCGCGACCGGTCAGGAGCCGTGCCGTGGAGAGATCCTCACCCTCCTCGAACTCCGCCCAAGGACGCAGATTTCTCCTCGTCCCGAGCGGAGTTCTCTGAAAGCGACTGCGGAAAGACGACCGAGACGATAACGCATCCCGACTCCTTCCTGTCGCACGCGCGGGACAATGGGAAATCACAAATGATGTCGGCAGTCTATCCGAGTTCCTGAGTGGGTG
>JAUWCJ010000135.1 GCA_030609365.1 Candidatus Eiseniibacteriota bacterium
CGGCACGGATCACATCCAGCGAGTCGATCGACTCTGTCTCTTCGTTCTCAGCTGACATCAGTCCTCCCTCTCAGTTGGCGTGCGGGCTCGTGTGTCGTTGATGCGCTGTTCCATCTCATCGACCTCGGTGCCCGAAGTCAGCGACCAGTTCTTCCCGAAGTAGAAGGCTCTATGCGTGTCGTTCCCCTGGTCGATGATGGGAACGAGCGACTTCCCGGTCAGGTCACCGCAGAGCAGCAGGGCGTCTACACCGTGATAGCCCGGCATCTTGAGCCACTTCCTCCAGACACTGTTCGCACCGTGCACATCTACTGAAAAGAAGAGCCTCGGCAACCTACCTCCCGGGTCCTGGATGATGAAGAACTCTGGCCAGCGGGGACGGCCGGGCGACGCGGCGTCGGGCCGTCGCGATGCACGCAGCGTTCGGCGGCGGGCGCGCAGTCAAGTGACGATCGGCCCGACCACACGAGCAGACTTGCGACTACTCGGGTGGGACCTGCGAGTAGATCTTGCTGACGTCTACGCCCTCTGCCCGGTTCCTGCGCTGCTGGTAGAGGTAGATGATGAGACCGACAAGCATGAGAGCGATGAGACTCAGCATGATTGTCGGCGAGAAGTTCTTGAACGATAGGAACAGGAAGAACCAGCCGGCGGCGAACGTGAACGCCCCGAGTATGGTCATGAGGGGTACTCCACCCACCTCCCACTTGACCGGCGATCGCTCGTAAATCTCCGGCTTGTGGTAGGGCAAGAGCATGGCGCTCAGGTATCCGATGGTCGGCCCCAGCACGCGGCTGACGGCGATGTACAGGCCACCGGAGCGCGGCATCGTCGCAGACGAAAGGGCCACAAGCAGGGTGATCGGGAAGAAGATGAGCAGGCCCACAAGGAACGCAAGCGGCAGGCTGGCACCGGGGAAGTCCGCAGCCGTGGAAACGGAGTAGAAGATAACACCGGAGGCGGCAGGACCCGCAACTACGAAGACGAAAACGTCGAACCAAGATAGCTCTCTAACGAGACCCGATGCTCGTCGCGTGAATATCACGCCTTGTTCATCAGGCATTCCTCCCCCTCACCAGGAGCGGCTCGCGAGGGGTAGACACGCATAAACCCGGAAAACCGCAGGTGGAACAGCATTGCTGGCACAAACGTCAAGACGTCAGATTCCCAAACTATCGTACCACGACAGCAGCGTCAAGGAACTGTCCCCACGTGACACACGGTCGGGCAGACCGTCATCCGACGAGACCAGCGCGTCTTGCACGGTCACGTTCGACTGAGAGTGAAGCGACGCCGCTCCCCCAACCGGGCACCACCCGCACACGCCATGATCTCACCTCCGTCCGGCCGGATGACCACGGTCGCCGCGGTCGCCACCTCGCCGTACTGTCCATCGTAGTCCTCGTTGCAGACTGCGCCGTCTCCTCTGGTGGCGTCGGAGAGAAGCTCCCAGCACAGACCCTCGTCCACCGGTCGCCCGCAGCGTCTGAACGCCTCATCGAGATGGCTTCTTCTCCACAGTGACGAGGACGTGTCGACCCCCCCGAAGGCCATAGTGCTGAGTACGGAGTCAAGGTAGTGATTCGAGTGCACTCGCACGCCACTGTCGTGCTCGGTGCGCCTTGCCTTCCGCGCCGTCGTCTCAACATCGAGGACTGTCGCGCCGTCCGCCACCATGAAGGCGTGTCCTGACAGACGTTCGGTGCTCTCGATGATGCCCGCTGCCGCATGTGCGCTTGAGGCCGTAAGGGACCGTGAGATCGTGAAGAGGTAGCAGATGCCGTCCCGGGCATCGGTGGGAACCAGGTTGCTTGTGCAGACGCCCACGCCCTCGGAGTTGACCCCCGTGAGAGCCATGCACCCGACCGTAGTCAGAGACAGCGTGGCCGGTGCGTCTGAGGGCTCGCGTCGAACGACGAGTAGGAAATCCCTGGCGTCAGGATGCATGTCCCACGTCTGACCGATGATAGGGTGACCGCCACACGCTTCGGCGGAGGCTCCGAAGGAGGTACACTCGCCGGAATCGCGACGGTTGCGCTCCTCGGCCGTGCGCTTCGCGTCCCCGCGAGGGTCAAGATTTCGGAGAAGCACGAGATCGCGGATGTCCGTCAACCCGTTCACCACCATGAGCTCTGCTTCGGACACATTCGCTCCTCGTGCGATGCCGCAGAACTCATCCCACAACTCCCGGTCGTAGCCACGGTGTGAGTCTAGAAGACCCTCTGCTGTGGCCAGGATATCCCCGCGACCGAGAGACCTGCCGGGATCGTACTTGCGCACGAACTCGGCAGCGTGAGCGACCCTCCGTGTCACGAAGTCCCGAATCTCGTCGCGGTATGCCTCCCCCTGCGCCTCCCCCATCGCACTTGGTGGGCCACCTACGACCAGATACCTCAGACGACACATGCGTCCTCCTGCGAAGCGTGCCCCCGGCCAGAGACGGCCCGAGCCGGGCGACGGTGAGAAGGGCGGCCCCCAGCTCTGAGGCCACACGTCTCATGTCCTGGGAAGAATCAGTTCTGCTCGACAGCGTCGTCGCTCTCCTCGGATGCCTTCGTACGGAGCCACGACCTGCTTCCCCCGCCGCGGTCGAAGAAGCGGGTAGTTGAGTACGCAAAGTCTATGCCGGGAACTGCCGCGAACTGCTCGAGCACATCTTCCCATATGGCCTGCTCGGTCGAGCGGCGCCTGCGAGGCCGGCACAGATAGCGAATGGTCAAGAGCACTCCACTGTCCTTCACGGTTGTGTAGACGGTAGGAGTCAGTGTCGAATAGAAGATCATGAACTTCTTGCTTGCCTCTCTGACCCTCTCCGCCGCCTTCGCACTGAGGTGTTCAGCGTGCTCGCACCCGATCTGGACGCGGTCACCGACGACGAACGGTCTGCGCCACAGGATGAAGATCCAACCAGCTATGTTGGTCACGAGGTCCTTGAGTGCGATCGCGATGCCTGCGATGATGAGCTCCGCGAACGTCGCGAAAGACTGGAACCCGGCGAACCAGATGCGGCCCATGATCAGCGCGCCGATCGTGACCGTGGCGTAGCCTGAGACCTTGCCCCATTGGTACCGCGCCTTCATGTCGTCTGAGCGACGCCACACAATCCTAAGGACGAGAGTCCTCATCGCCCAGAGTACCAGCACGACAACCACCGTGCTTATCAGGTTGACTGAGACATCGGGGCCGAAGCCTGTGGCAGACGCGACCTATTCGGAAAGCTGATTCATGATCGTACCTCAAGACACAAGAGTGTGCGCGCTCGGCAGGAAGGAGCAATGCTCATCGCTTGGGCTTGGCGTAGCGAGCAGCTTGGCCTGCCTGTGAGCCAATCCCGTCTGCTGATGCTCGCGAGGCACACCGGTCTAGCTGTCGATATCGTCTCTGGGGTTGCCCACGTGAGCGTGGACTACGTACAGCATCGCTTGCATCGCTCCGTTCGGGACGCAGAGCCAGCATAGCGGAAAGCGTGGGTACACGCAACCGGCGCACCGACTCGGTTTGCCTCTATCTTGTCCCCATCCAAGGAGCCCGGCCCCCTTTCTCTTTCGGGAGCGGCGTGTCCTTGTTCCACATCGAGCTGAGGACATCGCTGCACGATCCCGGAGGGCAGACGGGTGTTCCAGCACGAGGCTCTGACAAAGGGACGTTACAAGCGTGTCCCCACACGTTGGCAGACTGAATTCGGCCGATGGGTGGGCGACTTCGGCGTCCCACAGATCGTGAAGGCACTCGCCCGCGATCCCGACCTGCGGGTCACCAACCAGGCGGTGTACGAGTGGCTGCAGGGTCATCCGCCTCGTCCAGCCCGGGCCATGGCGCTTGTCGACCTATCCGGCGGCCGCCTGACCCTCGAGGCGATCTACGAGCACGGTCGTGAGATTCGCCGGCCGGAGGGTCCGTCGGCGCCGGAGGTCGACACCGAGAGGCAGCGCCAGCGATGAGAGTCGACCTGCAGATCGATTCAGCTCAACTGGTCCTCCGCCTTCGGAACGGCCAGCGCCGCCTCGCCTATGCCGCCGTGAACGCGATCAACAACACCGCGAAGCGGATCCAGGCCGCGGAACGCCGCCGCGTCGAGGAAGAGTTCACGGTCCGCAAGAAGCAGTTCATCCGCCGCGAGGCAGCGGTCATCAAGCCGTTCGCCTCCGTGCGCCAAGGCAGGGCCCTACGCCGAGATCGGGGTCGGGCAGAAGCCACGTCTCCTTCTCTCCGCTTTCGAACGCGGCGCAGAACGCAAGCCGTTCACCTCTGCGGCGAAGAGCGTGGCCGAGCCCATCGTCGGCGGGCCGGCGCGCCCGCGGTTCAGCCAGCCTGTCACTCCTGAGCTTCGCGTCGGTCGGCTCCGCTTCGATCGCACGAAGACCGGCAAACGACGCGCGAGCGTGACACGGACCAAGACGTACCTCGTGCCCGAGGTCGGCATCTTCCAGCGTGTCGGGAGGGACGCATCGCGCATCGTCTACATCTTCACGCGCGGGAAGAGGCTCAAGCCGCGCCTTCGGTTCGTGGAGACCGCCAGGAAGGAAGCGCGGAGGTGGTTCCGCGAGGAGATGCAGCGTGAGGTCGTCAATGCGATCGCGAGAGCGCGAGGGAATGGCTCGGCCCCCGCCATTCAGGCAGGGGCCGATCTGCTGCCTCCCCACGGCGGACGTGCTTCGAACCAACGCAGAGAGTGAGGAGGCTCCAGGCGCGAAAGGCCGGAAGCCTCCTCAGTAACATGTCGGCGCTCGGTCCCTCCGGGGCCCATGCGCACGACTATCGCAGCAACACCATCCTCTGGGTCGCCACCGCACCGTCAACCTCGAGCCGAACGAAGTACACCCCGGAAGCAACCCGTTCCCCTGAACTGGCTGTCCCGTCCCAATCGACCGTGACGAAGCCCTCAGTCCTCGTCGCGGGGTCCAACCGCCGGACGAGCCGACCAGCCACATCATGCACCGAGAGCCGGGCAGACCGCCAGCCCTCGGGAAGCGCGTAGCCAATGCTCGCATTGGCCGTGGCTGGATTGGGCATCACGTATCGGATCCCGAACGCCAGCGTTCCGGGCACAATAGCTGAAGGGTGTATGTCAGTCGCGAGGACCTCCTCTCCGGACGCCAGGAGTGCGCGCAGCTCGTACCAGAACGTCCCGCCAGGCCACGCAGTCTCGTCGACATAACTGCCCAGTGCAGCATCAGGTAGCGGGTTCGGCGTCAGACAACTGTAGGGACCGTCCGCAGAGAGAGAACGGTAGATCCTGAGGCCGACACCTGGACAACCGGGAAGCATCCATCTGAGCAACACGGCGTTGTCCTCGGGCACGAGCGTGGCGTAGAAGGCACTGTCAACGGGCGTGTCGTAGCTCCTGATGCCCAGGCTGTGAGAATAGCCCCCCGCGACCGTCACGAAGTCCGCGTTCGGCGCGGGGACGTCACACTGGCCGGAGCCATTGTTCCCCCAGGCCACGATCGTCCCGTCGGACTTGAGGCCCAGGCTGTGATGCCAGCCCCGCGCGACCGCCACGAAGTCCGCGTTCGGCGCGGGGACATCGCACTGGCCGTTGTAGTTGTGCCCCCAGGCCACGACCGTCCCTCCGGACTTGAGGCCCAGGCTGTGAATCGCGCCCCCCGCGCCCCCCGCGACCGCCACG
>JAUWCJ010000109.1 GCA_030609365.1 Candidatus Eiseniibacteriota bacterium
CTGACGGGGCGATCGTGGCCTGGGGATTGAACGGCTTCAGCCAGTGCGAAATCCCCGCGCCGAACGCCGACTTCGTTGCTGTCGCAGGTGGCGGGTGCCACAGCTTGGGTCTCAAGTCCGACGGGACGATCGTGGCCTGGGGGAACAACGTCGATGGCCAGTGCGACGTCCCAGAACCGAACGCTGATTTCGTGGCGGTTGCGGGAGGCAGCTCTCATAGCTTGGGCATCAGAAGTTACGACACGCCTGTTGAGACTGTCTTCTATGCCACGCTCGTGCCTGAGGATCACACCGTGTTGCTCAGGTGGATGCTTCCCGGCTGTCCCGGTGTCGGTCTCAGGATCTACCGCGCGCTCGCCGCGGACGGTCCCTACAGCTGTCTGACCCCGGACCCGCTCGACTCTACACTGAGCAGCTACATCGACGAGACAGCGTGGCCCGGCGGAACGTTCTGGTACGAACTGCGCGCGCTCCTGGATTCTGAGGAAGAGGTCCTCGCGACCGACATACGCGCTTCAGTTACCGTGCCCGGAACGCTGGCGTTCGGGATCCGATACGTGATGCCGAATCCAGCCACGGCGCATGCGAGCATCGGCTACACGCTTCCCGCAGCCTGGCGGTCTGCGCGGCTCTCCGTGCATGATGTGACCGGTCGGCTCGTCCGGCAGCTGGATCCCACGACCGGGACCGCGGGTCTCGTGGCTGTCGACTGGGACGGGACAGCGAGTTCCGGCGAACGGGTCGCGCCCGGCGTGTACTTCGTGCGGCTCGACGTTGACGGAACTGTCGCGACCCGGAGGATGGTGCTGCTGCGCTGAGCGAGACGATCGATGCCGATGTTGAACGACGCCATCCAGCACCAAGCGGAGGAGACGTAGATGTACGCCCTACAACTCACCCCCGGCCAACTGGACCTGAGCACCCTGCGCCGTGTCCACGCCGAACCGGTGCAGCTCAGCCTGGCGCCGGGGGCCCGGGAGGCGATTCGGTCCTCTGTGGAGACGGTCCGGAGCGTGATCGCCGAGGGGCGCACCGTCTACGGTATCAACACCGGCTTCGGCCTCCTGGCCAACACGCGGATCGAGGACGAGGAACTGGAGCTTCTGCAGCGCTGCCTCGTCTTGTCCCACGCGGCCGGGATCGGTCAGATGATGTCCCCCGCGACGGTACGACTGATGATGGTGCTGAAGATCAACAGTCTGGCCCGGGGGTACTCCGGGATCCGGGAAGAGGTGATCGACGCTCTCATCAAGCTGGTCAACGCCGAGGTCTATCCCTGCATACCGGAGAAGGGATCGGTGGGAGCGTCGGGAGACCTGGCGCCACTGGCCCATATGAGCACCGTGTTGCTGGGTGAAGGCGAAGCTGTTCATGGCGGTCGTCGCATGAGCGGTCGTGAAGGGCTCGAGATCGCCGGACTGGAACCGGTCACGCTGGGTCCCAAAGAAGGTCTGGCACTGTTGAACGGAACCCAGGCTTCCACCGCCTTTGCCCTGGAGGGCTTGTTCGCGGCTGAGGACCTGTTCGCCGCGGCGGTGATCTGCGGGAGCCTCAGCGTCGAGGCCGCTCTGGGCAGCCGCCGGCCCTTCGATCCTCGGGTTCATGAGGCCCGTGGCCATCAGAGCCAGATCGATGTCGCCAGGGCGTACTGCACTCTGCTGGACCGCAGTGAGATCGAGGATTCCCACCGCAACTGCGAGGCGGTGCAGGATCCGTACTCCCTGCGCTGCCAGCCCCAGGTGATGGGCGCCTGCCTGGAGCAGATCCGAAATGCGGCGCGCAGCCTGCTGGTGGAATCGAACGCGGTGTCCGACAACCCTCTGGTCTTCGCGGAAGTGCAGGACATCATCTCCGGCGGGAACTTCCATGCCGAACCGGTGGCCATGGCGGCCGACAACCTGGCCCTGGCGATAGCCGAGATCGGCGCTCTGTCGGAGCGGCGCACGGCCCTGTTGATCGACAGCAATCTCAGCAAGCTGCCCCCCTTCCTCGTGGAGAACGGAGGCGTCAACTCCGGCTTCATGATCGCCCAGGTCACTGCCGCCGCTCTCGCCAGCGAGAACAAGAGCCTGGCCCACCCGGCTTCGGTGGACAGTCTGCCCACCTCTGCCAATCAGGAGGACCACGTCTCCATGGCCAACTTCGCGGCGCGCAGGCTGCGGGAGATGGCGGAGAACACCGCCGGCATCCTGGGTATTGAGCTACTTGCAGCCTGCCAGGGTGTCGATTTCCGCGCGCCCATGAAGAGTTCTCAGGCTCTGGAGCGCGCGAAGGCCATCCTCCGCGAGCGGGTGCTCTTCTACGACAAGGACCGCTATTTCGCCCCGGATATCGAAGCCGCCCAGCGACTGATCCAGAGCGGACGCTACAACGATTTCGTGGACAGGGAACTGCTGCCGAGTCTCTGACGGCCTGAGCGGCGGACCACGCACCTGCTCTCTCCTGCGGGGAGGTATCAAGGAGAGGGAGCCTCCTTGGATCCAACAGAACTCAACTGGTACAGGGAAACGGGAGGTGAGATGTGCCTACGATCGTGATCGACGGCCCCAAGATACCGAGCATCGAGTTCAAGCGGAAGCTGGTCGAGGGGTTGACGGAGGTCGCAGCAGGAGTATACGGGTTCGACAAGAAGATCATCCACGTAGTCATCCGAGAGAACGCGCCAGAGAACGTGGGCAGCGGCGGCCGTCTGATTGCCGACATCACCGCGGAGCGCGGAGGGAGCTAGCGCCGGCGCGATTGGAGCGATGAATGGGTGCCTTCTGGGACAAGGCGACGATTCTCAGGTTCAGCCGACTTCGTGTGGTGTAGGTGGTCACGCAGATCTCCCTCCTGTTGGCAGTGATGCACTCGAACTGGCGTCAGGGCTTGCGGGTCATAGTGTTTGCGACTTGCGGCTACATCGCCTACGAGTTCGCGCAGCTGGTTCTTCCCCAAGGGACGTTCGATATGAAGGACGTCACTGCCACACTTGCGGGCGGCGCTATCGCAGTTGGCATCCTTTCGTTGGCGCGGCGCTTCGCGGGCGATCGTGTAGTTGCCGGGAGCTAGAGAGGGAAGTGCCGATTCAGGCGCAGCCTGATGCGCGGTCCGTTACAGCGCCGGTGCTGGAATGGTGGTAGACTGAGGCATCTCCCCTTGGAGGGTCTTCCTGTGGATGAGCAGCTGGAGTTCGTCAAGCTCATAGCGTCGAGGCTGGAATTGGCTGGAATCGCGTACATGATGACTGGGTCAATGGCCATGTCCATCTACGCTGTGCCGCGCATGACCAGGGATGTCGATTTCGTGATCGAGTGCACGCCCGACGACGCGCCCCGCATCGCAAGCTTGTTCAAGGCTGACTGCTATGTAGATGAATCCAGCGTTCGCAGAGCCGCGCGGGAGCACTCGACGTTCAACATCATCCACAGCAAGTGGATTACCAAGGCAGATTTCATCGTGAGGAAGGACGCAGAGTACCGCAAGCTGGAGTTCGAGAGGCGCCAGAGCATTGACATAGGTGGCGTGGATGTGTCCGTTGTCAGACCAGAGGATCTCGTTCTGTCGAAGCTCAGTTGGTCCGTGAACGGGGCTTCGGAACTTCAGCTACGAGATGCTGCGTCGATCTGCGCAAGCGTCTCTGGTCTGGACTGGGAGTACCTGAGGAAGTGGGCCGGGGTCCTCGGTGTTGCCGAGCTACTGGAGAGGATGAAGCCAGCATGACCGACACATCGCCCGAGGTCCTGTCGCGGTACCGGGCACAGCTTCTTGCGCTGTCCCCAGCAGCTCGCCTCGCGATGGCGAGCCGCATGTTCTCCACCGCGAAGGCACTCGCACTCGCCGGCATTCGGAGAGAAGGTGGGCGTGCGGCCTCGTCCAGTCGAGAGCAGCTGTTCCTCAGGCTCTACGGCCACGAGTTCGACGCTCAGGAGGTGCAGCGGATAGTCGAGTATCTACGGGGGGCGTAACTAACCTGCGCAGCCAAGAAGGCAGATGGTAGCCATGGCAGAGGAAGCGCTGGAAGGCCTTCAGGGAGGACGGCGCTACCAGGTGGCTCCTGGCGTTCTCCACCTCGCCGGATTCCGCTACTGGACAGCGTCTGTGCTCCCGGCGATCGTGGGCACGACGCTTCCATTCTGGCTCCGTCCGCCGGGCTTCTCGTTCCGGTGGCTTGGCGCGGTTGAGTTTCTCATCGCCATAGTGTTAATGCACGCGGGTTTCTCGTTCCTGCACGCCCGGTTCGAGCGCAGAGCCACCAACGAATGGTCTGAATCCAGGCTCCTTGTGGCGGCAAGCGCGTGCATCGTCGTGGCGTGCCTCCTTGGACTGGACTTGAGCAGATTCACGACGGGCAGCATCTTCATCGTCTACGGACTGGTGACCCTCTTCGCGGGCGTGCTCTACGTGGTTCCACCTTTAAGCTTCAGTCAGCGCGCGGGCGGCGAGATCGTGGTCGCGATGTCCCTGAGTCTCATCCCCGTTCTGGGCGCCTACCTGGTTCAGACGGGTGATCTCACCAGGACCGTGTACCTCGCTGCGCTGCCGATCTACGTGGCCACCGGTCTGTGGGTCTGGACGGAGCAGATGGTCAGCCGGAGTTCCGATGAGGAAGCGGGGCTTGAGACACTGGTCACCGTGTTCGGCGCGCGCTTCTCCGGACGCTTGGTTGTGCCCGCAGTCTCGGGAGCGCTCTGTGCGACGCTTCTGGTGGCTGTTCTGTCCGCATCAACGATGCCGTGGGCGCTGACCGCGCTGCTCTCGTTGGGGTTCCTCTGGAGGATCGTGTCCGTGTCCTGGAGCGACTACGCGGATACATCGAAGATGCTCAAGGTGCGAACGAGGGCGTTCACCGTGCACATGGTGGTATGCTTGGTCATCGCCGCATCGTCGCTCGCAGCGGCGTTCCGCTAGCTGTGCGTTCCGTGAGGAAGAACGAGACAGAGATCGCGCCCTGGGTGATCTACGTGCTGGGCGCGGATGTTTGACCAGACAGGCTCCGGAGGAGGCCGGCTCGGAATGACCGAACAGGGAGTTCGTGTACTGTGCTTCTGCGCCGCCATCACGGCGACGGTCGTGGGGCTCGCTTCCTGCGGGGAGGCTCCGACGCTCGAGATAGTCGAGTCGAGGGACTCTGTCTCCGAGCCACCGCAGGCATCCATGGTTCTGCTGGCGCCCGGCGATTCCGGAACGCCCCATCCATACATCGCGTACGATTCGCCTCCGAAGGTACTGCGTCGCGTGGAACCAGCGGTTTCGGATTCGCTGCTCGCGGCAGCGCGGGACTCGACGGTCCTGGTGAAAGTCCGGGTCGATACAGCCGGGCAGCCGACTGAGGTGGAAGGACTGCAGGGGGACTGGCGGTTGATTCCCTACGCTTGTGAGGCAGTGGAGCAATGGTTGTTCGCACCGGCCAAGTGCCGGGGGATCCCGGTCTGGCTGGATATCGTTGTTCGTGTGGAGTTCGGTCGGAGCGTGCCTGAGTAGCGCATGCAGTCGGAATCGCATTGACGTCCTGTTTGCGTGCCGCTATCATCCTTTCTTGCGCGCGGTCTTCTGCGGACTCAGCGCGCATGCGAGCGTCTGTGGCAGGCTGCGGGGCCAGCTTCCTTCGTGGAGGTGTATGCCCGCAGCCTGCCTTTTCGTTTGGGGGAAGGGCCAGCGAGCGGCAGCTCGCAGGCTATCAGTAGTTGGGCGGCATTGCAGGGAGGGCGAGGTTGTTCAACGGAGCCAGCATGATTACTTGGGCCTTGGTCGGTGCCGCGATCGGACACGTGGTCTGGGCCATGGGTGTGGTTGCCGGCAATGCCGTGTCGGCAGGTAAGAAGGCCACCGAAGGGCTGCAGGAGAACCCAGGCCTGCTCCTCAGAGGGATAGCTGGACGCGTGGCTGCTCTGCTCGCCCTCTGGGTACTCCTGCGGGTCACGGATGTTTTCTCAATCGATGACCATTTCCTGAGGGCCTTCACGGTTGGGTTTGCGACACTCGTCGGGGTCGGTTTCCTCGACTTCCTGCCGCGACCGCGCGTGATTCCGCTCAGCTGGTCTGTCATCTACGGTGGGTTCTTCGGGGCGCTCTATTTCGTGAATGGGTTTGAGGGCATACTCCTATCTCAGGTCCTTCTGCTCGAGTTCACGAAGCTGACGATGCAATCGACCGTGATGATTGGCGCCATTCTCGGCGTCTGCATGACCATACTCTGGCAGATGGCTCCGGACCATCTGCAGGGGCTTGAAATCGCCGACAGCGCGAATGTCAGCCATCAGCAGGTGAACATTTACAGGGGGTTCTCAGCACTCTACATGCTCGTGCACTTCGTCTTCATCTTCGTTGCCATCTGCGGCGGGTTGCTTCGGCCGCTGGCGAAGGCTCTCGGCATTGTCTGATCTGCTGCAATGCCCCTAGCGTATGCAGCCGACGAGCTTGGCCGTCACGTCGACTGCAAGGGGGCTGCCGCTTCGCGCCCGCGACGCACACCCCGCGCCACCCTTGACGCCCGCGGCTGATACGCGGTCCGTTCGTCAGGCGCCTCGATCACAGGAGAGAAGATGCTTGAATTCGAGATGATTCGAATCAGAGTGAGTGCGGGGAAGCCCTCCATCCTGTCGTGCAAGTGCGCATGCGGCGGCGGTGGCCGCGGCGACTGGATGATCAAGAGTGACCATGCCGTGTGCGCGCATTGCGGGAAGACTCAGCATGGCGACTTCTACGCCGTGATTCCCGGTATGTGCACGTGCGGTGGCGGTGGCTTCTCGGACTGGCTTGTGGCTCCTGACAAGGTAGTGGATGCGAACTGTGGTAAGACCCACCATGGCAGCGTTGTGGCCTACATCGAGCGCGGTCCGAATTGCAGCTGTGGCGGAGGTGGGCAGTCATCCTGGTTCATCACGAACGATGAGACCTGGATCTGCTCGAACTGCGGCAACAGGCGCTGAGTTGCCATGTGTCGCTCGAGACGCCCAACCAGCACATGAACCCAACGAGCTTGGCTGTCACGCGGTCAGTCATATCGCCTCGCCCGTCCAGCCACGCCCTCTACCATGGAGGATCACGATGGTCAGGTTCGCATGTCTCGCTCTGCTCGTCGTGACCATTCTGTCTCCCAGTTCGACGGCTCTTGCAGAGGTTGCTTGGGGAGTGAAGGGTGGCCTGGTCGTCTCGGATCTCCGCTGGGAAGAGGGCAATCCGAGAACGGACACGCGGAAGGGGGCATGCGTGGGCGCTTACTTCGAGTGGCCACGGTCTTCGCACATTACCCTCACCGGAGAGCTCCTTTATGTGCAGAAGGGAGGCAAGGACGCCACAGGCGACCTGCGGATAGACTGCATATCCGTTCCGGTGATGGTGCGTCTCGAGGTGCCCACTGGGAGTGGGTTTCTCTACCTGGCGGCAGGTGCGAGAGTAGATGCGCTGCTCGGGGGAGACTTCAGCGGTTCGGCTCACGCGGAACTCGAGGACAGCCTGACGGCTGTCACCTTCGGGACCGAGGTCGCGGTCGGCTACCACTTCGGCAAAGCGCTTGTGGAGGTTCGCTACAGCTTCGATGTCAGCGAATCGATTAAGGACGGTGTCATCGGCAGGAACGATGCCGTCTCGTACGTGCTGGGTGTCCCCGTGGGCAGCTTCTGAGCATCACCGTAGCGAATCTACTTGAGGAGGCACCTCATGAGCGTTGGACGCACACGCAAGCTCTGGTTGATCGGGCTTAGCATCCTGCTCCTGGTGGCGCCCGCGTTGTGCGCGGCACAGGCGTCAGCCGCCTCCGACGCTGCGTCCGCAGGCTGGGAGGCTCTGTGGACGAACGAGTTCACGAAGGCCGAGCACTTCTTCCAGGCCGCGCTCGCGGCCGACGATGATGACCAATCGGCCAGGCGCGGACTCGTGCTGGCCGCGCTCGCTCTGGGTGAAGATGACCTCGTTTACGAGCAGCTCGAATCGTACGGTGACAGAATTCCCTCGGGCCCGTTCGACTTCTTCCTGCCGCAGGCGGTGCAGCAGTTCTCCGACCTGGACTCCCGGGACTTCTACAGAATGCTGCTCGACTACGCGGACAACCTCGCCAAGGGCA
>JAUWCJ010000038.1 GCA_030609365.1 Candidatus Eiseniibacteriota bacterium
CCGGTCTTCGTCGGCGACGGAAGCGTGGTGCGGGCGTGTTCTGCCATCTACGGGGGGACGTCCATTGGCCCGGTGTGCAAGGTAGGCGGGGAGGTCCAGGCCTCCGTTCTGCAGTCGTTCTCGAACAAGCAGCACGGCGGGTTCCTCGGGCATTCCTTCGTGGGTAGCTGGGTCAATATCGGCGCCGCGACCAACAACAGCGATCTGAAGAACAACTACGGGAACGTGCGCGTCGAGCTGGCAGGCGAGACCGTCGACACCGGATCGGCGTCCGTGGGCGCGATCATCGGCGACCATTCCAAGACCGCCATAGGGACGAGACTCAACACGGGGACCGTCGTCGGTGTTTTCTGCAGCGTCTTCGCGGACGGATTCCCCCCGAAGTCGGTTCCGTCGTTCTCGTGGGGGACGTCTCACGGCTTCGTTCGCTACGACCTCAAAGAGGCGCTCGACACGGCCTCACACGTGATGGCCAGACGAGGGATGACGATGACGCACGCGCTGGGGGAACGCGTCACGGAGCTCTTCGGAGCTACGCCCTGACTGACGCCGCCGTCACGAGCATGCAAGTACGGAGCCGCCGCGATTCGTCGCGGCGGCTCCGTACTTGGGGGAGCCCCCCACCTGAGCTGTACAGTGGGGGGCTCGGGGACGACACGTGGACCAACCCTCTTGGCAAGGTCAGTCCGTGTCGGTCGCTAGCGCCTTCAGTTCATCTCTGAGTTCTTCGAGCTCTTCCTGTAGCTCGGAAAGCTCCTTCTTCAGCTCGCGGAGATCCTCGTCAGAGAGAGCCTGGCTATCGAGGGTCCTGATGAAGACCTCCCTGTCGCCCAGGTCGTTGACGTGGATCTTGTAGGCCTGCATCGCCTTGTCGTACTCGGACTCGGCGACGACCACCTGGACCACCACCTCGTTGCCCTTGCGAATGAGGACGACCGGCGTCTTCTCGTCGGCCTCCATCTTGGCGATGCCCTTGACGAGCTCCTCGGTGCAGCAGATCGCTTCTCCATCCACCTTATAGATGATGTCTCCGGCCTTGATCCCGGCCGCCTCGGCGGGGCTGCCTTCAACGATTCCCTCGACGAGCACGCCCTCTCCACCGGGGATCTCGAAGTACTCGGCCAGGTCTCCGCTGACATCCTCGATGAAGACGCCGAGCCTGCCGCGCCTGCCCCAGCTCGACATACCGATATCGATCTGAGGAATTACGATGTGCTCGAGTACCTTGAGCCCCTCGAGTCCTTCCAGGGCTTCAAGACCCTTGAGACCTTCCAGGCCTTCCAGTCCCTTCCAGATGAAGGTGTTCTCCCTCTTGCCGAGAGTGGCGTTCACCGTCTTCATCTTCCCGTCCCGGTACACCTGAACCTCCACATCCGCGCCCGGGTCCTTCGCCTTTATCAGCTTGACGAAGTGGGAGAGGTCCTTGCCCTTTTCGCCGTTGATGGAGACGATGATATCGTGCTTCTCGAGACCGGCCTCCTGGGCCGGAGAGTCGTCGTAGATCTCTGTGATGAGGATTCCCTCGATATCACTGTCGATGTCGAGCTTCCCGCGGACCTTGGTGTCGAGTTCCTGTATGCCGATGCCGAGCCACCCGCCTCCGTCGTCGTCGGTCTCGATGACGACCTTGATCTTTCTCTCGCCTGCCAGTGCCGGCGCCGGCACAACAACACACGCCGCGACCAGAGCGACGAGGACCGCTGCCGCTGCAATCCTCCCAGACATCACGAACCTCCTTTGCCTGTGGCCTCTCCCGCAAAGCGGAGAGGAGGCCGGCCCTCGGGTGGTCTCCCGCCATCCTCGGTCCCGTGTGGGTCCTGACCCGCCAGTAACTTCCCTGCTCTCAGTCATTTCGACACCCACACCGATGACATGGTTGAAGGGCGCCGGAGCCGCCGTGGGCGGCACTTCCGGGCCTATCAAAGGTGACGGGAGCCGCGCACTGCACGCCTCCCGTCATCCGGTATACCTCGTATGTCGATTCCTCAGTTACCAAACGCGCCCGTCGCCGCCATGAGGCCCACACCCATTCCGACCATCATCATTCCGATGAGGAGGAAGAGCACTACCGGGATGGCGACCACGGCAATGGCCTTGCCGCGGTCGATACCGTAGACGATCTCGACGGTCACGACCGCTACGACGAGCATCCACAGCCCTGCGAGGCCCGCGAGGAACGTGGGGCCGAGAATCGGGACGATGGCTACCCACGTGATCAGTGACGCGCAGAACAGCGGAACGGCCAGGCTGGTGAGCTTCCCCTTGCCATCGAAAAACGTCGTGGCCAGGAAGTGCGTGATCGCCACGAGAATGAAGCCGCCAATGATGCGCACGAAGGGCAACACGAAGAAGCCGACAGGGTTGAAGGACCCTATGCCCGCGCAGACGCCTCCGATGGCCAGAATCCCGATGGCCGGTCCGATGGCGTCGTTGTCGTCCGCGAGCTGCCTGATCGAGTCGGTCTTGAGCTGGGCGGCGTCCCAGCCCTGCTTGATGTAGTCAACGAAGGCCATGAGTCTCCCCTTGTTCGGTGGAGTTGCTGCCACGACTGCATTCCGGGGCGACTATATGGCAGCGCCTTGCAGCTCGCAAGAGGAAACCCCTGTGTCGCTCCGGATGGCAGGTCAGCCGCGCCTGCCGTGGACGGGGGCGCGCGGGGCGGAGCGCCGGGGCCTCAGGACCCTGTTTTCGAGCCCTATGAGCCGAGACTCGGTAATTTTGCAGGCCATCCTGGCATACTCTTTGCAACTAGGCACGTGACAGTGAGAGAGAGCATCGGTGGAGGCAGTGTCGCAGGCGCCATTGCGGCCCGAGGAACAGCACCCTGGATATTGGCGTTGAGGCACCCGGATCAGGCGATGGGCCCTGAGGCCCTTGCCCAAGGAGGGATGGCAGTATGCGGAGCAAGCGTGTGATTCTGCATCGTGCGGCGTTCGCGCTGGTGGCCCTGGTGGTGGTCGCGGCCTTCAGTGGCTGCAGCTCGGTCGATCCCACGGATACGTGGAGCGAGCAGACCGGCAGGGTAACTGGCACGGTGCGTCTGGAGAGCGGCTCTCTCCTGGCGGAGATCGAAGTCTGCCTGTGGGTCGAGTACGGAGCCGAAGGTCTCGAGATCTGGTACCAGACGGAGACCGATGAGTACGGCGCGTTCGAGTTTGATGCCGTTGAGATGGCGACTGAGCAGTCGAGCGAGACGGACTACTGGATCGGCGCGAACCGGACTCCGGTGAGGTCGAACTCAGTGAACCCGGACTACACTTCCTGCCGGAGCGCGATCACCGTGCCGAGGGATGGAACGTGCACGTGGGACATGGTCATCGATCTCGAGATCGGAGATCCGGAGGCCTACGTGGAGGACTAGTGCCTGTTGTCAGTGGGGCTCGACGCGGGGATGCGGATCCCGGCGCGAGGGGAACCTGCTGAGTATGGTACTCAAGAAGATGGAAGAGGGGCTGCCGTTCGTCGGCAGCCCCTCTCTTGTCATTGGTGCCGGAGGCCGGGATCGAACCGGCATGAGCCTGACGGCCCGCGGGATTTTGAGTCCCGTGCGTCTACCAGTTTCACCACTCCGGCGAGTCTCTTTCGACACGAGACTGTAGCATCGTGAACCCGGAGGGTCAAGCGAGGTGGGGGGGGTGTCCTTCGACCGGCCAGATTCGACTTGACCCGCGGTCGGATGATGCTAGAATCAACTCCAGACGGAGCGAGCAAAGTGGGGCCATAGCTCAGTTGGGATGAGCGCCTGACTGGCAGTCAGGAGGTCGGGGGTTCGATCCCCCCTGGCTCCACCAGATTCAGCAGGATAGATGTCCCGGGCGGACTCAGATGCCGCCCGGGGCATTCGCGTACGGGGCAGTGACGGACCGCTCACCAATGATGCTTGACAGTACGCCGTACCTGTGATAGAATTACGTTGAGTCGCCGAAATGGGCGCACGCGGACCCAACTCACTCTGGAACAGGAGTCTGCCTCTACAGGAATTGCTAACGCTCTCAAGCCCTGGACAGCACAAGAACATCTACCCGGTCAGGGTGTGGCAGAGGGACTAGCGGTTACCTGAAGGTCAACAGACTCCTGTCTTTGCGTGTTTGAGAAAGAGGTTCGGATGAGGAACAGGGTGCTCACTGCGGTGCTGGTCTCTTGCGCTCTCGGCTATGCGACCTGTGCGGGCGCCGCCATGGCGACAGCCACCGCGAGCTTCGAGGTGGGGGACATCTCGTTCGACGCCAATCGCTCCTTCCACAACGTTCTCATCGACGATTGCGTGACGCTGTCCGAGGTCGGGGAACCCGATCTCCCGGTGAGGATCCTCCGCTTCGTGATCCCGGGCGACATGCGCGTTGAGGACGTCATCTTCTCGTGCGGCAGTGTCGTGGAACTTCCCGGAACACACAGGATTGCTCCTGCGCAGCCGGGGGCTCCCACCGGTGTGACTCCCGAGTGGGTCGAGCCGGCCGCGAGTGTCTACTCCAGCGACGAGCTCTTTCCTGCTGCGCGAGTTGAGTATCTGGGTGACGGCTACCTCGGCGGATACCGGATCGCGAGCGTCGCGGTCCACCCGCTGCAGTACGTGCCCTTGAGCGGACTGCTCTTTCTGGCGACGGACGTCTCGGTCGAGCTGGCGCTCGCGCAAGGAGCGGACAGATCCGAGCCCCGAGGGAGGATCTCGACCCGCTCGGACGAGACCTACCGCACGCTGGTGCAGAGCATCGTCGTGAATCCGGAGGACGTGCTCGGCGAGCGCTCGGCTGACACGGCGACGGACTCGGATGCAGAGGGGTTCTTTCCCCGCTACACTCCGTCTCTCGAAGGCAGCGGCGTGGAGTACGTCGTCATCACCAGCGAGGCGTTCGAGTCCCGGTTCCAGGGGTTCGCCGACTGGAAGACGAGACTCGGCGTCCCGGCGGTGGTGCGCACATTGCCCTGGATCGACCAGAACTACCCTGGCGGCGTCGACCTGGCCGAGCGCATCCGGCTCTTCATCAAGGATGCCTACTCGTCCTGGGGAACCACCTACGTGCTGCTCGGCGGGGACACGGGCATCGTCCCGGAGAGACTGATCAAGTCCCTCTATCAGGGCGGACAGATGATCCCGGCCGACATCTACTTCTCGTCGCTCGAGGGGGATTGGAACGACGATGGCGACGAGTTGTTCGGGGAGGGGTGGGGCGGTCTGGGTACGCCGGGGGACAGCACAGACCTTTACCCCGACGTGTTCGTCGGTCGCGCTCCCGTCTGTGACATCGTCGAGGTTGAGACGTTCATCTCCAAGTGCCAGGCCTACGTTGAGGAGCCTCAGGTTCATTTCACTGACAGGAACCTCTTCCTGGCCGAGGTGCTCTTTCCGTACAACTGGGAGGGCGGTGCGTTCAGCCTGGACGGGGCCACGCACGTGATGGAGCCCATCCTGGGCCTGTTTCCCGGGGACGTGCATCTCTCGAAGCTCTACGACAACTACTACGACTTCCCGGAGTCGTCCCCTCTGAACTCCTCCGTGTCCATCGATTCCCTGGAGGCCGGCTACAACATCGCGTTCCACGTCGGGCACGGGAACAAGGACATCATGCGCGTCAGCAACAACAACTACATCACGATGAGTGACGTGTCCTCGCTGTCCAACAGCCTGACGAAGTCGTCGTTCCTGTGGCTGCTGAACTGCACGACGGCCGCCATCGACTTCGATTGCATCGCGGAGAGGGCTCTCAACAACCCGAACGGTGGGGCAGTGGGAGCGTTCGGCGCGACGCGGTTCGAGTACCCGGCCACTTCCAAGTCATACCTGTGGGAGTGGGTCGATCTGCTTTACACCTACGACGTCCGCAACGCCGGAGCGACCTGCGCGCTGGCCAAGGCTGCATTCGCGGCGCCTGCGATCTCCGGGCAGGAGAACACTCACAGGTGGACGCAGCTCACACTGCTGCTTCTCGGTGACCCCGAGCTCCCGCTGTGGACGTCCCGTGCCCGATCTCTGAGTGTATCGCACGGCTCGTCTGTCACCATTGGTCAGACCGGGCTGTCCGTCACGGTTACGGACGGAGTTCCCGTAGAGGGCGCGCTCGTCTGCGTCATGAAGGACGGCGACGTGTACGAGCGGGCGCTCACGGGCGTAGACGGCGTGGCCGACCTGAGCATTACACCCGATACCGAGGGTACGCTGAACATCGCCGTGACCGCCCGGAACTACATCCCGAGCGAGTCGAGCATGAGCGTCACTGCCGCGCCGGGACCGCATCTCTACGTGGGCGCGGTTGGGGTGGACGACGATGGTTTCGGCGAGAGCCGCGGCAACGACAACGGCAGGGCCGAGGCCGGCGAGTTGGTGGAGCTCGGCGTAGAGATACGAAACAGCGGAGTCGTGGGGGCGTCTTCGGTGACGGCATTGCTGACCACCTCCGACCTCAACGTCACGATCGGCGACAGCATAGAGGTGATTGGTTCTCTCCTGCCGGGTGCCGCCGCGTCCATCGGCGCGGCGTTCAGCTTCACCGCTTCTGACACGTGTCCGGCCGAGCACGACGTCGCCTTCACGATGGAGCTGGTCGACGGCGCCAGGATCATCTGGACCGACGACATCACCGTTCGGATACACCGACCCGATCCTGTCGTGCTCTTCCTCCAGGTCGACGACTCGGCCGGGGACGGCGACGGTACGCCGGAAGCGGGGGAGACGATTGGTCTGACGCTTGAGATCATGAACGACGGAACCGGCGACGCGGATGCCGTCTCCGGGACGCTGTCCGCGCCCGCGGGTGGCATGACGGTCGTGGACGGCACCGACGTGTGGGGAGGCGTGCCCGCCGGGGAGATGCGGACCGGTTCCACGGGCTTCGAGCTCGTTGTCGGCGCCGATCCGGAGGAACTCCTTCTGCTGGAACTCACCGACAGCTACGGGAGGGTCTGGACGTCCCGTCTGGACCTCGTCGCTCCCGCTGTTCCGGATAGCGTCTGGGCGCGAGTGAAGGGGACCGCGATCACGCTCTATTGGACGCCCGTCGTCGATCAGGATCTCCGGGGCTACACGGTTCACCGCTCCGGGAGCCTGGGCGGTCCCTACGAGCAAGCGAACGACGGGGTGCTGGAGAGCGCGACGCTCTGCACCGATTACGGACTGGCCGAAAACACCCTGTATCACTACTACATCACCGCCGTCGATTCATCCGGCAACCGGAGCGCTGCGACAGAGGTCGTTTCAATCAGCACGAACCCGCCCAGTCAGAGCGGATGGCCGCTCACGACGGGAGGCGGCATGTACGCGAGCCCCGCCGTCGCTGACCTCGACGGCGATGGCATTCTCGAAATCATCGTCGCGTCCGAGCACGTCTATGTCTGGCACGCGGACGGTTTCGAAATGGTCGACGGAGACGGAGACCCGCGGACCGGTGGGATCTTCGAGACGGACGGTATCGGTGGTTACCGCAGCTCACCGGCCGTGGGCGAGATCGACGGCGACCCGGGACTTGAGATCGTCGCCGCTGCGTGGGCCGACGTCGGTGAGACGGAGGCGGGTGTATACGAGGTCTTTGCGTGGAACGCCGAGGACGGTTCGCTGCTTCCCGGCTGGCCGACAACGACGAGGAATTTCTGCTGGGCGAGCCCGGCACTGGCGGACCTGGATAACGACGGGCGAGCAGAGGTTGTCATCGCATCCGCCGACGGCTTCCTCTACTGCTGGAGTTCCGACGGTTCAGAGTTCATTGATGGCGACGCAAACCCGGCGACCAATGGGATCTTCGCGGACCTGCATGGTGCGTGGGTCTACGGTTCCACGGCCGTTGCTGACCTCGACGGCGACGGCGTTCGCGATCTGATCCAACCCGCGACGAACGACAGCGTCTACGCGTTCCGGGCTGACGGCTCCAGGATCGAGGGGTGGCCGGTCTATATCGAGGCGCGCTCGATGTGCTCGCCGGCTGTAGGCGACGTCGACGGCGACGGTGAGCTGGAGATCGCGATCCGTTCTAACTCCTCACGCTGCTGGCTCTTCGAGAGCGACGGCACCGTGATGGACGGGTGGCCCGTGGACGTGGTTTCCGGTGGTGATTTCTCGCCGTCACCGGTTCTGGCGGACGTCACTGGTGACAGCTGTCTCGAGGTGATTCTCGTTGGTAAGACCGGCGCGGTGGTCGTCGCTGACCATCTCGGCAACACGTTGCCGGGTTGGCCGAAGAGCCTCGATGACGACACGAGGGCGAGCCCCGCGGTCGCCGACCTGGACGACGATCCGGAGATGGAGATAGTCATCGGCTGCGACAGCGGGAAGCTCTACGCGTTCGATATCGACGGTGAGATCCTCGCCGGATGGCCCATCCAGACGGATGCCAATATCATCGCATCCGCGAGCGTATGTGACCTGGACGGCGACGGTGACAACGAGGTGGTCCTCGGGGGAATGGACAGGAATGTGTACGTGTGGGACAGTGCCGGGAGCTACGACGGCGGCGAGGGTGTGGAGTGGGGCTCGTTCCTGCACGATTGCTGGAGAACGCAGCTGCACGACTTCACGGTTCCGACGGGAGTCGATGACGGAGAGGATGCGTCGTTTGGTCTGCCGGTGTTCGCGCTGGAGCAGAACTGTCCGAACCCCTTCAATCCTGTGACGACGATCGGCTTCACGGTCCCCGAGGGAGAGGGTGCTGACGCGCGCGTGTCGCTCGCGATCTACGCGGTCGACGGCTCGCTCGTGAGAACACTGGTGAGCGGACGAGAGGCGCGCGGACGGCACATCGTTGTGTGGGACGGGCGCGACACTGCCGGCAACCGCGCGGCATCGGGCGTCTACTTCTATCGTCTCGCCTACGACGAGGGAATCGAGTCACGCAGCATGGTGCTCATGAAGTAGGTGACGTTGCGCGTCGCCGGGCAGCAGGCCGGCGACGAGAGAACGCATCACACAACGGTGGTGCTAGAGAAGAGGGGAGGGGCTCGCACGGGCGTCTCCCCTTTTCGCGAGCTGCATCTCGCGGACCTCCTCCCTCGGTGATCTCGGTGCCGCGAGGCTGTTTGCGTCCCACCACGGCGGCTTCTCCGTCCCGCGGCGGTCCATTGCTGGCCCACTGTGGCCGTTTTCGCCCCGGCGCGGCCCCCAGATTGCGCCGTCCGCCCCCGTTACTCCGCGCCCGGTCCCGGCACCCTCCGAATATCCCCGATTCGCGGGTAGCGCCCCGCTCGGGCGGCCCCCGCTCAAAACCCACGAAATCGGCCTCTGACCCCACATTTCTCCTTGACAGGACTGAGCCTTGCACCTACTCTCTCGCGAAGTGGGCCGAAGTGGGATGAAGTGGGTTGACTCGGCCAGCTCGCGGATGGGGAGGGGCACTCTTGGCTTCGTACTACGGCTCGTATCTTCACACGCTCGACACAAAGGGGCGCGTCTCGATTCCTTCCGAAATGCGGAAGGCAAGCGGTGACGTGTTTGTGCTGACGCGTGGCTTCGAAGAGTGCCTCAACCTCTACCCTGTCGATGAGTGGGAACTCGTGGAGCGCGAACTCAGATCTCTGCGCACGACGTCGAGGGAGGCGCGCTACTACGTGAGACGGATGATGTCGACCGTGAAAAGGGTCGTCGTCGACGGACACGGCCGCATCACCATCCCGCTGGGGCACCGCGAGTTCGCAGGTCTCGGTGGGGAAGCGCTCGTCAACGGAGTGCTCGAGCACATCGAGATCTGGAACCCGGAAAGATACGAGAACTACTCGGAAGGCTACGACGAATCCTACGAGGACGTGGCCGAGACCGTGTGGAAGCACGCGAAAGACAAGGCCGGCGCGGCCGGGGAGTAGGTGGCGTCGGGATGGCAGGCGACGGCTTGAAGAGCAGGCCGCGCCCCCGGAGTAGGCGAGGAGTGTCCCCCCTGTGACGATACGATCGACACTGACGGAGCAGACCACGGTCGTCGAGATGGCAGGCAGCGTGGCCGCCATCGACCTCTCGAAGCTCCACGGTCACCTCGTCGAGTTGCTGCGCGCCCGGCGGAAGCGAATTGTCCTCGACTTCCAGGCCGTCGAGCACGTCAGCTACCGGGACGCTTCACACCTCGTGAGGGAGTTCGAACTCGTTCGTTCCTACAACGGCAACATGAAGGTCGCAGGCCTGAGCCCGTACATCAGGAACATCCTGGTGTTTGCGGGCCTGTCTGACTTCCTTGATGCGAATATACCCGGATCAGCAATGCTGGAACCCGCCCGCACGCCGCAGGCGAGCTGACCATTTTCCAGTGCTTGACCCGGCAGGTAGTAACCGTCGTACCGCGTACCTCTTACAGACTACGAGAAACAGATGAGTGAGCACCTGCCGGTCATGGCCGCCGAGGTGGTCGAGTTCTTAGTAACTCGGACCAACGGGGACTACGTCGACTGCACCGTCGGCGCGGGAGGGCACGCTCGTTTCATTCTGAGCAACGCGCCCGAGGGCAGGCTTCTTGGACTCGACGTCGACAATGAAGCCTTAGCTTCGGCCGACGCCAGACTCGCGGCCTTCGGCGAAAGGAAAGAGCTGGTGAAGGGCAACTTCTCAGATCTGGCCTACATCGCTGACGAGCACGGCTTCCGTGATGTCGACGGCGTTCTCTTCGACCTCGGGTTCTCGTCGATGCAGCTCGACGACCCCATGCGGGGCTTCAGCTATCAGAGAGAGGGGCCCATCGACATGAGGCTGGACAGCGAGGGCGCGACGACCGCCGGCGCACTGCTCGCAAGAGTGAACGAACGGGATCTCGCACAGATATTCTTCGACTTCGGAGAAGAGAAGCGCGCCCGCCCCATCGCCCGCTCGATCGTCTGGGCCAGAGAGAACGGGAAACTCATGACCACGTTCGACCTCGCGGCCGCGGTGGTGGCCACGAAGCCGAAGAACAAGACCAAGACTCTGTCGCGCGTCTTCCAGGCGCTTCGGATAGCCGTGAACGGGGAGCTCGACAGTCTCAGGTCGGGCCTCGCGGCTGCGGTGGACATTCTCAAGCCTGGAGGGAGAGTCGTCGTCATCTCCTACCACTCGCTTGAGGACAGGATCGTCAAGCGGCACTTCGTCGGCTGCGAGAATCCCTGCACGTGTCCGAGGGATATCCCGGAGTGCGTGTGTGGGAAGAAGCCGACGCTCAAGATAGTCACTCGGAAGATCGTGAGGCCGCGGTACGCGGAAGTCGAAACGAATCCTAGGGCACGAGCGGCCAAGCTGCGCGTCGCGGAGAAGCTCGAGAGGCAGAACTGATGCAGAGGCGCACCAGGGTCCCACGAAGGAAGCACACGAGGGCAGGCGCTCTGCGAGGCATGTTCAGGCGCCCGGAGGACCTGCGTGCCGCGCTGAAGTGGGCGAGGGTCCCGAAGCGACTAACGACCGGGCTCTCGGGGTCGCTTCACACCAGGGGATTCATCCTCTGGGGCGCGACGCTGGTGACCGGGATCCTGTGTGTCGCGCAGCACGTCTACTCGATGGACCTGGCCGAGCAGATCGGCGGCCTGAGAGGGCAGCGCGAGAGCGTGGAGGCCGAGATCGGGTTCCTGAGTATCGAGTGCGCCCGGCTCTCGGGTCGAGAGAGGATCGAGGCATACGCGGCGGAGCGGCTGGGGATGCGGTACCCGGAGGCGCACGAGGTCGTGCGGCTCGGAGACGGGACCAGGAGTCAGTGGGACCGTTGGGGTGACGATCTCGTGGAGGGAAGCACGATTGCTGTCAACGACGGGTAAGCACAGCGGGATACAGCTCGGGCGCCTGAGGGTCGCGCTCGTCACAGGCCTTGCGGTCTGGGCGATAGTGATCCTGAGGCTCGTGATGATCCAGCTGGTCCACGCGCCGGGGCTCGTCGAGTACGCCGAGCATCAGCAGATCGTGAGCGTGAAGCTCGCCGCTGGCCGCGGGACGATATACGACAGGAACATGGTGCCGCTCACGGACAACCTCACCGTGCAGTCGGCCTACGCCGATCCCAGAAAGGTAGACTCGCCGTCAGTGGTGGCCCGTCAACTGGCCCGGACGCTCGGAGGCAGCTACGACCACTACCTCAGTCGGCTTCGGAAAGACAAGAGCTTCGTTTGGATCCAGCGCCAGCTCACGCCGTCGAGGGCGGCCGCGCTCCGACAGCTGGACCTGCCCGGCATAGGGTTCTTCACAGAGAGCAAAAGGGTACATCTGCTCGGCGAGACCGGATGCCACGTTGTCGGCATGACCGACATCGACGGGTGCGGGCTCTCCGGCATCGAGAAGGAGATGGACAAGCTCCTGACCGGCGCCGAAGCGACCGTCTACCACTGTGTGGACCGCTTCAACAACAGGACGCCGACGCCGGCCTGCACGAAGATCGTGCCCAAGGACGGCATGTCGGTTGTGCTCACCCTGGACAGTCGCCTGCAGAGCATCGTCGAGGTCGAACTCGAGCGCGGCATCCGCGAGCACAACGCCGCGCGGGGAACCGCGATAGTCCAGGACCCGTGGACCGGCGAGATCCTCGCGATGGCCAACTGGCCGATGTTCGATCCGGATCGGCCCGAGCTCTACTCGGTCGGAAGCAGGAAGAACAGGGCCATCACCGACCAGTTCGAGCCCGGATCGACGTTCAAGCTCGTCACGGCCGCCGCCGCTCTCTCGACCGGCAGCGCCGACCTGAACTCGGTCTACTACGCGTGCCGGGGCTCGAGGGACTACGGCAGGTACACGATCCACGACGTGAAAGAACTCGGGTGGCTGAATTTCGAGCACGCATTCGCGAAGTCGAGCAACGTCGCTTTCGCCGAGGTGGCCAACGGAGTGGGGGCCATACCGCTCTACTCGTTTGCAAGGGACTTCGGGTTTGGCTGTCTGACGGGCATCTCTCTGCCCGGCGAGGTGCGCGGCACGCTGCACGAGCCCGGGAAGTGGAGCGCGAGATCCGTGCCGACCGTTGGGATCGGCCAGGAAGTGGCCGTGACGGCCCTGCAGCTGGTGGGGGCTTACAGCACCATCGCGAACGGCGGCTATCTGATGGAGCCCAAGATCATCAAGTCGGTTCTCGACGACGACGGCCGCGTGACCGAGGAAGCGCGGTGGAGCGTGGTGCGTCAAGTCGTCGAGCCGGAGGCGGCCGCGGCTCTCAAGAGACTCCTGGCGTGCGCCACGGAATACGGCACGGGCAAGAACGCGCGCGTCGCCGAGCTTGCCGTGTCGGGCAAGACGGGCACGGCCCAGAAGGTGGCGCAGGGCACGGGACGCTACGATCCCGGGAAGTGGGTTGCCTCATTCGCCGGAATGGCCCCGGCCGACGATCCCCAGCTGGTCTGCCTGGTCGTGATCGATGAGCCGGACGGCCGCGGACTCGGAGGAGAGGTCGCGGCGCCGGTCTTTGCCAGGATCATGGAGCGGATCATCAGAGGACCTGGTTACGAGTACCTGCTGCGCGGTCGCGGCGACTACGTGGAAGCCGAGCGGGAGCCGGGGCGCCTGGACAGGACGCCGTCGGCCCGTGCGGTACCCGCGGTGGACCCGAGCGATGAGGCGCGGCGGTGGGACGCGACTCCGGCCTCTCGCGACCCCTTCGACGGAGCCGGCGGCGCTTCGGCGAGCGAGTTCCTGGCATCCACCCGCGGCGGTGGGATTCGAACGGGGCGAGGGGGCATCGTGGTAGTTCCGGCCGTTCCCACGGAAGAGGTTGAGGTCCCGGACTTCCGGGGCATGAGCGTCAGGCTGGCGAGGCAGACGGCCGCCTCGCTCGGGCTCACGCTCACCTTCCGCGGCAACGGCAGGGTGATAGAGCAGTCCCCTCGATCCGGACGCGTCGTCCGGTCGGGACATAGCGTTGAGGTGCGGTGCTGTCCGTAGGGTAGTGGGAGATGGAACAGTGATGACGACGGAAAGACACACGTCCAGAGCTGATGGAAGACCGGCTGCCGGCATTTCCGGCGTGTCCGGTGTCTCCGCGGGTGCGAGAGCCCCGAGGGCACTCGGTGAGCTCTTGGCGCAGCTGGGCCTGCGCTTGAGCAGCGAGGAAGCCGCCATCGCCATCGACTCCGTCGAGTACGACTCGCGTAGGGTGGAGGAAGGCTCGCTGTTCGTGGCGGTTCGCGGCCTCACGACGGACGGCCATCTCTACGTCGCCGAGGCGGCGCGGCGCGGCGCCGTTGCCGCGCTCGTCGAGGAATCGACCGGCGCCGGCGGCATCCGGGAGATCACCGTCAGCGACACGCGGTCTGCCCTGGGCCTGGTCGCACACGAGTTCTACGGCCGTCCATCCGAGAAGCTCCAGACGCACGCCATAACCGGCACCAACGGCAAGACAACGACGTCGTATCTGCTCGACTCGATACTGAGGGAGACGGGTCTCACGACCGGTGTGGTCGGGACTCTGGGATACAGAGTGGGCGACCGGGTGGTCGAGGGCGACATGACCAGCCCGGAGTCGCTCGATCTGGCGAGGCTCCTGGCCGCCATGGTGGACGAGGGCGTTGGAGCCGTGACCATGGAGGTCAGCTCGCACGCGCTGACGCTCAAACGGAGCGAGGGTGCGAGGTTCGACACTGCGACCTTCACGAACCTCTCCAGAGACCACCTCGACTTCCACGGCACGCTCGCCGAGTATGCGGCGGCCAAGAAGCTGCTCTTCGGGCAGCTGGCAGGGGCCGGTGGGAAGCAGGGGGCGACGGCCGTCATCAACACGGACGACGAGTACGGGAGGGAACTCGCCTCCTACGTGAGGTCCACGGGGAACCTCAGACTCGTCACCTACGGCCGCTCCGGCGCCGATGTCTTCGTGCTTGAGGCCTCCAGCACACCGACCGGAACGCGGGCCACGTTCGAGACGCCCGCGGGCAGCTTCAGCACGGACCTGAGACTGATCTCGGAATTCAACGTGATGAACGCGCTCGCGGCCACCGCCATCGCAGTATCGCAGGGCGTCCCGCTCGACGCGATCGGCGCGGGGCTTGCCCGGGTGCGGAACGTGGAGGGCAGGCTCGAGACGGTCGACGCGGGCCAGGACTTCAGCATCGTTGTCGACTATGCGCACACCCCCGACGCGCTCCAGAAGACGATAGCGGCCGTCGCGAAGCTGGCGTCCGGCAGGCTCATCACCGTCTTCGGGTGCGGAGGCGATCGCGACAAGGGAAAGCGCGCGATCATGGGCGAGATCGCCGTGAAGGGCTCCGACGTCGTCGTCGTGACGTCAGACAACCCGCGGTCGGAGGACCCGAACGCGATCATCGCAGAGATCGTGGCAGGGATCGGGTCGGGCCGCGAGGACGCGGAGCTTGCCGTCATTGAGAATCGACGCGAGGCCATCCACCATGCCATCGGCGTGGCCAGGACCGGTGACCTCGTTCTGATAGCGGGGAAGGGCCACGAGGACTACCAGATTGTGGGTACCACCAGGTCCCATTTCGACGACCGCGAGGAGGCCCGAGCGGCCGTCGTCGGGGAGTCGGACAGAGGAAGAGATGGAGAAGGTGCGGCTGACTGACATGGCGCAGGCGTTGGGGGTTCACGCGGAGGGAGCGGCCGGGGTCGAGGTGGTCGGTGTTTCGACCGACTCGAGAACGGTGCGGCCCGGTGACCTCTTCTTCGCGATACGCGGTGACAACTTCGACGGACATGAGTACGTGGAAGACGCGTTCGCGAAGGGCGCCTGTGCCGCGGTGGTGTCGGACGACGCGGCGTGCTCCGGGTCCGCTCTGGTCGTGGACGACACCGTAGACGCGCTGCTCACCCTCGCGGCCTGGTATCGGGACAGGTTTGACATCCCGGTGGTGGCCGTGACCGGCAGCAACGGCAAGACGACCACCAAGGACATGGCGGCTGCCGTGCTGTCCACGAAGTTCCGGACTGTCAGGACTCGGGGGAACTACAACAACCACATCGGCGTGCCCCTGACGCTCTTCGAGATAGAGGGTGAGCACGAGGTGGCCGTCGTCGAGATGGGCATGAATCACCCCGGCGAGATAGCCAGGCTGGCGGTTGCGGCGAGACCAACCGTTGGCGTCATCACGAACGTGGCGGAAGCGCACATGGAGACGATGCAGGACATCGACAGCATCGCGCAGGCGAAGGCCGAGCTTCTGGATGCACTTCCTGCCGATGGCACCTCGGTCCTCAACTGGGACGACCCGCGGGTCAAGGCGCTCTGGACCAGGGGCCCGGGCAACGTCGTGACGTTCGGGCTCTCAGCCGACGCTGAGGTGCGGGCCGTGGGTATTGACGCGAGCGTGGATGCCGTCTCGTTCGAGCTGGCCGACGACGGGCGCGTCACGCTTCCCATCGCGGGCCGCCACAACGTCATGAACGCGCTGGCGGCCATTGCAGTCGGCAGGATCATGGGTGTTCCTGACGCCGACGCCGCGCGGGCGCTCTCGTCCTTCGAGGCCAGTCCGATGAGGATGAGCTTCGAGACAGCCGGCTCGCGCCTGGTTCTGAACGATGCTTACAACTGCAACCCGGGGTCGCTCGGGGCTGCGCTCGAGGTTCTCGTGGAAGCGGCGGGGGAGGGAACGTCCGCTGCCGTGATCGGGGACATGCTCGAGCTGGGGTCAACCAGTACACGAGCTCATCGCGAGGCGGGCGCACGCGCCGCCGAACTGGGAGTCGACTGGCTCCTGCTGTTCGGGACCGAGGTCGCGGCGCTTAAGGAAGGCGCGCTCGAAGCGGGCATGCCGGCCTCGCGGGTCAGGATCTTCGAAAGCAAAACTGCGCTCGTCGAAACACTGAGAAAGGAACTCGACGAGTCCGCGGTTCTATTGGTGAAGGGGTCGCGCGGAATGCGTATGGAGGAAGTGGTTGAGTTGCTGGCAGAGGAGGCGCCCGCCTCCAAGCCGGCCGGAGCCTAGGCTCCTCATCGGAAGGGCTGTCATGTTTTATCATCTCCTATACCCCCTAAGGGACCTCGTTTCTGCCTTCAATGTCTTCCGGTATATTACCTTCCGATCGGCGTACGCGGCGGTGACAGCCCTGCTCATAAGCTTCCTCCTCGGCCCCATCTTCATTCGCATGCTCAAGAGGCGCCAACTGACCGAGGGCGTAAGAGAATACGTCCCGGAGTCGCACGCGGCCAAGGCCGGGACCCCGACGATGGGCGGAATGCTCATCCTCGTGGCGACACTCGTTCCGACGATCCTCTGGGCACGCCTGGACAACGACTTCGTCTGGCTCATGATCTTCGCGACCCTGTGGCTCGGCGCCGTGGGTTTCGCCGACGACTACCTCAAGGTGGTCAAGAAACGCAGGAAGGGCCTCGTCGCCCGTTACAAGCTGACCGGGCAGCTGGGCCTCGGGCTTCTCATCGGGCTCTACGTCTACCACACGCACCTGAACGGGCTCGCCACGGACATAGAGGTGCCCTTCTTCAAGGACGCCGTCGTGTCGCTCGGGGCCGCCTACGTGCTGTTCGTGATGGTGGTCATCACGGCCAGCTCCAACGCGGTTAACCTCACCGACGGCCTCGACGGCCTCGCGATTGGGTTGGTCATCTTCTGCGCGCTGGCGTTCGCCGCGATGAGCTACGTGACGGGACATGTCAGGTTCAGCGACTACCTCAATATCCCGTACATCGCGGGCACCGGAGAGCTCACGGTCTACTGCTCCGCGCTCATCGGGGCGGGCCTCGGTTTCCTCTGGTTCAATGCGCACCCGGCGGACGTGTTCATGGGCGACACGGGGTCGCTCGCGGTCGGAGGGGCGCTGGGAACCCTCGCGATCCTCATCAGGAAAGAGATATGGCTGATCATCGTCGGTGGCGTCTTCGTGATCATCGCGGCCTCCGTGATAATCCAGATAGCGTCGTTCAAGATTCGAGGCAAGCGGGTGTTTCTCATGGCCCCGCTTCACCATCACTTCCAGAAGATGGGGTGGCCGGAGAGCAAAGTGGTCATCCGCTTCTGGATCGTCGGAGCGCTCTTCACGCTGATCGCGCTCTCAACGCTCAAACTTCAGTGACAGGTGGGTCTCATGAAGACCGGATGGGCGGACGAGAGACAGAGGAAACACTCGAAGAAGGGACGGACACTTGGGCGGTCTAACGCCTCAGGAACTGCGCTCGCAAAGAGTTCTGGTGGTCGGGCTGGCGCGGAGCGGAGTGGCGGCCGTGGAGTTGCTGCTGCGCTCGGGCGCTTCGGTCGTGGCAACGGATCTGCGAAGCGCGGACGAGCTCGGAGTCGATCTGAGCGACTGGAGCGACAGAGGAGTGGAGCTTAGGCTCGGAAGCCAGACGCCGGACGTACTTACCGGGATCGACCTTGTTGTCCTGAGTCCGGGCGTCCCGCTGGAATCACCGCTCCCGAGAGCTGCTCGCGACCGGAACGTACGCACGATAGGTGAGCTCGAACTTGCACATGCCGCGTCGAGCGGAAGGTGGCTGGCCGTGACCGGAACGAACGGCAAGACGACGACGACCGCACTTCTGGGGGAGCTTGTGAAGACCAGGGGTGTACCCGTCGCCGTCGCCGGAAACATCGGGCTTGCCCTGTCCGGAGAGGTCGAGGGAGTGCCGGCCGACGGGTTCATCGTCGCGGAGGTCTCGAGCTTCCAGCTGGACACCATAGAGAGCTTCAGTCCGCACGTCGGCGTGCTCCTCAACGTCACCGAGGACCATCTCGACCGGTACGAGTCGTTCGACGCTTACAGGAGATCGAAGGCGCGCGTGTTTGAGAACCAGAGCACATCGGACTTCGCCGTACTCAACTTCGACGATGCGGGCGTGGCGGCGCTCGAGGGTGACATAGCCGCCACGGTCATCCCCGTGAGTACCGAACGGGAAGTCAGACACGGCGTCTTCCTGCGAGATGACGCGATCGTCTCACAGGTAGGCGGCAGAGAGCAGAAGATCATCGCCGCGTGCGACGTGGGTATCCCCGGACCTCACAACCTCTCGAACGCGCTGGCGGCGACGGCGGCCGCTGTCGCGGTCGGTGTAACGCCCGCGGATGCGGCGGGCGTGCTCGCGGGCTTCAGGTCACTCGAGCACAGGCTCGAGGACGCGGGCGAGATCGACGGTGTGGCCTACGTCAACGACTCGAAGGCCACGAACGTTGACTCGGTGAGCTGCGCGCTCCGGAGCTTCGATGCTCCCATCGTCCTCATAGCGGGCGGCAAGGACAAGGGCACTGACTACTCGCCGCTTCGCGGGACCATCGCCGATCGCGTCAGGCATCTCGTTCTGATAGGAGAGGCGGCTTCGATCATGGAGCGGACGTTCGACGGTGCGGTGCCCATCGAACGTGCCGCCTCGCTCGAAGAGGCGGTGATGGCCGCGCGGAGAGCCGCCGCACCGGGCGACGTGGTGCTCCTGTCGCCGGCGTGTGCGAGCTTCGACATGTTCGATGATTTCGAGGACAGAGGTCGGCAGTTCAAGAATATCGTCGCGGCGCTGAATCCGCAGGAACGCGGGTCCGTCGCGGGAGGTGGGAAGTGAGAGAGAACGTACGCTGCGACTGGGCACTGTTCTGGACGACGCTGCTTCTGATCCTGGTCGGGATGCTGACGGTGTACACGGCGAGCGTCCACGTCGCCGAACGCAGCTTCGGCGGCAGCCACGTCTTCCTGCAGAAGAACGCGCTCCGTGCGTTGTTTGGACTGGCCGCGATGGGATTTGCATACGCCATCGACTACAGGTCCTACCGCAAGCACGCGAAGAAGGCGATCCTCCTGGTCATCGTGCTCCTCGTGGCGACGCTGCTCTTCGGACGCACCGTGCGCGGCATGCGCGGTTTCCTCCTCATGTTCCAGCCCAGCGAGGTGGCGAAGCTCGTCCTCGTCGTATATCTGGCCGACGTGCTCGCGCGCAGGAAGGACGAGCTGTCGAGCTTCACCCACGGGCTTCTTCCCAGGCTGGGGCTCGTGGCGGTCGTGGTCGGGCTCATACTGCTTCAGCCCGACTTCGGGAGCGCGATCGCGGTCGTGGTCCTCTCTCTCGTGCTGTTGTTCCTCGGGGGCGCTAGGCTGTCTCACATCGGGGCGCTGGGTGCTGCCGCGGTCCCGGGCGTCATCCTTGCTGTGAAGTTCGTGCCTCACATCACGGAAAGGTGGGCCGTGTGGCTCGCCACCTACGATCTCTCGCTCACAGGAGTCGATACCAGGGGCGCCGGATACCAGATCTTCCAGTCGCTCGTGGCACTCGGGTCCGGCGGACTGTGGGGAAGAGGGATAGGCGGAAGCTACCAGCGTGCGTTCATCCCCGATCCGTACACCGACTTCGCATTCTCCATATGGGGTGAGGAGGTCGGGTTCCTCGGCACGTTCGGGCTCATCTGCGTGCTCGCTTTCTTCCTGATCCGGGGCTTGAGGATCGCGAAACGGGCGCCTGACCGCTACGGCCAGATCCTCGCGTCCGGACTGACCGCGATGGTGACCATCTACGCCGCCATCAACATCGGCGTCGCGACCGCGCTCATCCCGACGACCGGGCTGCCGCTTCCGTTCATCAGCTACGGTGGCTCGTCACTCATCATCAACATGGTCGCGGTCGGCATTCTTCTGAATCTGTCCAAACGCCCCGTGATAACGGGACGCTTGAGAGTGGCTCCGTCGGAGCTGGCGGGTCGGTGGGCAGCTCCGCAGGTCGCAAAAGGGAAGAGGTCGTGAGAGTGATGATAGCTGGAGGCGGTACGGGCGGACACATCAGCCCGGGCATAGCCATCGCCGACGCGCTGGAGCGCTCGGCTCCGGGTATCGAGGTGTTCTTCATGGGGCGAAGGAACTCAATAGAGGAGAGGCTCGTCGGCCGCACGGGACGTGGCTTCGTGGCCGTGCCGTCGATGGGGCTCAGGCGGAGCGCCGACATCAGGAACATCGCGATGCCGTTTGTCGTGGTCGCGGGGTTCGTGAAGGCACTGGGCGTTCTCGCGTCGAGACGTCCGAGGGTGGCGGTCGGCACCGGCGGCTTCGTCAGCATGCCGCCGATCCTCGCGGCTCGGGCTCTTCGGATACCCGTGGTTCTACAGGAGCAGAATTCCTATCCCGGGCTCGCGACGCGCGTGCTCTCGCGATCGGCTTCGTCCGTTCACACGAGCTTCGAGGAGACCGCGGCGCACCTGCCACGCGCGCGCGAGATCGCGCTGTCAGGCAACCCGGTGAGGAGCGAGTTCGAGACGACCGACCGCGCGGAGTCGAGGCGCAGACTCGGCCTCAACGCAGAAGGCGATGTGGTCCTCTTCGTAGGCGGCAGCGGAGGAGCCCGGCGCATCAACGAGGCCGTCATGGGCGCGGCCGGGAAGATGGCCGGGATGGGCGTTGAGCTTGTCGTTCAGACGGGCCTCGCCGATGTTGAGAGGGTGAGGGCGGCCGTGGCAGAGGCGGGCGTGACGGCGATCGTGGAGCCCTTCTTCGACGACATGGCTACGGCCTATGCGGCGAGCGACCTGGTCGTGTCGAGGTCGGGAGCGACCGCCATAGCCGAGATCGAGATAGTGGGAAGGCCCTCGCTGCTGGTCCCGTACCCGTATGCGACCGAGGGGCACCAGATGAAGAACGCGCGCGCAGTGGAGAAAGCCGGCGCTGCGGCGGTCGTACCAGATGGCGAACTGAACGGCGAGAGGCTCGCCGATGAGGTTTTCGAGCTACTGAAGGATTCGGCGCGGTTGGCACTCATGGCCGAGAGGGCCAGGGCGCTCGCGCGGCCCGACGCGGCTGAGCGGGTTGCCGAGGCGGTCCTGGCCCTCACTCGATGGGAGAGCGCCACGGTAGAGGGGAGATACACGCAGTGACGATGTTCGGACGCGTGAAGCACATACACCTCGTGGGCATCGGCGGAGTCGGGATGAGCGGCATCGCCGAGGTCCTCCTGAACCTGCACTACGTCGTGTCGGGCTCGGATCTCAGGCGCAGCGAGACGACCGACCGACTGACGGCGCTCGGCGCGCGCGTCAGCTACGGTCACGACGCCGCCAACATCGAGGGCGCGGACGTCGTCGTGGTTTCGACAGCAGTGTCGCGGGACAACCCGGAAATACTGGCGGCGCGCGAGGGACTCGTCCCGGTCATTCCCAGGGTGGAGATGCTGGCCGAGCTTATGCGGATGAAGTTCTCCGTCGCAGTCGGAGGGACGCACGGCAAGACGACGACGACGTCGCTCATCTCGGCCGTGCTGTCGGCCGGCGGGCTCGACCCGACGGTCGTCGTCGGCGGGAAGATAAGCTCGATGGGCACGGGCGCCCGGCTGGGCGCCAGCGAGTACATGGTCGCCGAGGCGGACGAGAGCGACGGGTCGTTCCTCAAGCTCTCGCCGACGCTCGCCGTAGTCACGACGGTCGACGAGGAGCACCTCGACTACTACTCGGGGTTGGACGAGATCAAGAGCGCGTTCATCCGGTTCGCCAACAGCGTGCCGTTCTACGGCTGCTCGGTCGTATGCCTGGACGAGCAGAACATCCAGTCGATCATCGGTGACATCGAGCGGAGGGTCATCACGTACGGGACGGCAAGCCAGGCGGACGTGCAGGTGCTTGGCGTCGAGGCGTCCGGTGAGCGGACGGCCTTCAGCATCGTCGCGGGCGGCGAGGCGCTCGGTCGGGTGGAGATAACCATGCCGGGCATGCACAACGTCTACAACTCGGTCGCCGCCGTGGCGGTCGGCCTGGAACTCGGCGTCTCCTTCGGAGACATCGCCGAGGCCCTCGGAGGTTTCGAGGGAATATCGCGGAGGTTCGATGTAAGAGGGGAGGCTCAGGATGTGCTTGTTCTGGATGACTACGGACACCACCCGGTCGAGGTCAGAGCGACGCTCTCAGCAGCAGCGGCTCGCTGGAACCGCAGGCTCGTCGTTCTATTCCAGCCCCACAGATACACGCGCACGCAGAAGCTCCTTGAGGAGTTCGGACGAAGCTTCTACGACGCGACGGTCCTCCTTGTAGCCGGTATCTATGCCGCGAGCGAGGAGCCGATTCCCGGAGTGAGCGGCGCCAGCATCGTCGAGGCGGCCCGCAGGTACGGTCACCACGACGCCGACTACGTGGAGGAGCTGGACGCGCTCTACGAGCGGGCGATGACCATCATCCGACCGGGCGACGTGGTAGTCACGCTCGGCGCGGGAGACATCTACACGGTTGGCGAGCGGATCCTCGCGAGCCTTCGCGAGAGGAAACCCCTGAAGGGTGTTTGAGGGTGCTCGGAGTCACGGTACTGGGTTCTCGCCTGGGGCGGGGGGCCCGAACGGAGACAGCGGTGGAGACAGACCCGAAGGTACTCGGTGATCTCGAGAGGATGGCGCCCGGGCAGGTGCTCGTCGCTGAGCCCATGGCCAGGCACACGTCCTTCGGGCTGGGTGGTCCGGCGGACCTCTTCGTCGAGCCCACGGACCCGTCGACGTTCCGTGAGTGCAGCGACTACCTGGCGGAGGCGGGCATCCCGATCACTCTGCTGGGACGGGGAACGAACGTTCTCGTCAGAAGCGGGGGGATCGAGGGAGCGGTGATGACCGGGATGAAGGCCTTCACCACACTCACGCGCACGGACGCCGGAGTGCGGGCAGGTGGTGGTGTGGGCCTGCCGAAGCTGCTCTCGTTCTGCGCGGAGAACGGCCTCTCGGGTCTGGAGGGGCTCTCCGGTATCCCAGGCAGCGCGGGAGGTGCGGTGGTCACGAACGCGGGGAGCTTCGGCGTGTCGGTCGGTGACCGCCTCACGGGTGTCACCGTGTCGAAGCCGGGGGGGCCGTCCTCGTTCGTTCCTTGCGACGAGATGCAGATCGTCTACCGCGGGACCGGGTTCTCTCCCGAGACTCTCATCGAGGGTGTTGAGCTGGCTCTCGACCCTGGGGACCCTGCGGACATCAGGGCGGCGCAGCGGGAGACGTTGGAGAAGAAATGGAAGACGCAGCCGAGCGGGATGAGATGCGCGGGGTGCGTGTTCAGGAATCCCGCGAGTGGCGCCGCGGGGAAGCTCATCGACGAGGCCGGGCTCAAGGGCC
>JAUWCJ010000029.1 GCA_030609365.1 Candidatus Eiseniibacteriota bacterium
TCTCCTGGAACTGCGCCAGCTGTCTCTCCGCATCGTCGAGCTTCTGTTTGTAGATGACGAGCTGCTCGACGCTGAAGTCGTGGATGGAACGAATCTCCTCCAGCTGTTCGCGGTTCGACGCACTGACGAACGCGTTGGTGATGTGCTGGGCTAGCAACGTGGCCCGTTCGGGTTCGTAGTCGCGTGCGACGATCTGGAAACCGGTCGAGGATGTCCTGACGACGGCGATACGAGGCCTGAGATACGAGACTGCTCTGGACTCAGCCAGCTCCTCCACGGAGACGGAGGGGTCCTTTCGGTTCTGATTCCGCGCCCAGCGCTGGATCGCGTCGTCGTCCGCGATATCGAGCGTTCTCACCAGCTCAACAAGGAAGGAGGTGCTCTTCACCTTCTCCTGCAGGCGCGTCAGATGTCCCTCCATCGGGGATCTGCCGACGAGCCGCGCCAGTGGCTCGGACAACCGGTCGGAGACCCTCACGACGACCGTGCTCCTGGCCTCGTATATCGGCGGCAGCATCTGGGCAGTCACGCCACCGACCACCCCGGCAACCACGACGGGAATGACAAGGAACCACTTCCGCCGCCATACCGCCTTCAGGTAAGCCCTCAGATCCACCTGCTTCGCTACCTGCTCAGTCATGTCACCCCCGACTGCGCCAGACGGGACGAGGCCCCGGCGCTTCCAGCTCTCGTGTCACAGAATCCCCACGGAGCTACGGACTGGTCGCCGCCCTGTCGGCCAGTCGATCATCCAGCGTCGCGTAGAGCAACCACGCGGACATGATATCCAGCGAGAAGGCGAACGCCGTCCCGAGTCCGTCGATTGCCATACCGGCGAGGTCCGACTCAGACCCCGGTATGATCACGCGATCTCCTGCCGCCACCAGGAACGGGGCCGCGGATCCACTCTTGATGATCTCCTTGAGATCCACCTTCGCCACCACCTGCCCGTCCCCACCATCCATCACGACCGACACCTCTCCGAGCCGCGCCTCAGGCGTTGTGCCACCTGCTATCGCGATCAGCTGGAGGAGATCCGTGCCCGGGGGCGCCGGGTAGGCTCCGGGCGACCTGACCTCTCCAAAGATGAAGACCAGGCCCTGTGCGCCCATCGCACTCACCCCGACGATCGATGGGATCTCGATGGTATCGCCGGGCTCCAGCGTCGGCAGGGGCTGCGTCGCCTGGCCGCGCATGTACGCACCCACGTCTATCGGGATGATCTCTGACCCGGACGGTGTCGCGCGAATGATCGCGACAGACGAGAGGTCCGCGCTCGGCAGCGGCCCGCCCGCCTGACTGAGGAGCTGCAGCAGATCGGGGATCGCCTCGAAGCTGTACCTGCCGGGCGCGACGACCTGACCGGTCAGGAAGACGGCCCTGCTATTGAACTGAGCGACCGTCACAGTGACCTGAGTCGTCTCGCGCGTGTAGTCCCTCAGACGCTGCATGATCTCCCTCGAAAGCTCCGAGGGCGTGAGCCCCGAGGCGGTGACGTCCCCGATCGGTGGGAACGTAACCTGACCGTTGGACCGAACGACAACGGTCCGCTCCAGCTCCGGGTGCCTCCATACGGAGACGCTCAGGGCATCGCCCTGACCGATCTTGTAGGCCGCCTGCCTCTGGCCGCTGGCGACAGTTGACAGCAGCAGCACGATCACGAACACGACCAGGCTGGTCCGCATCGCTCGTCCGTCTCTCATGGGCCGACCTCCCCGAACCCGGCGTACACACCGCGCGGCAACAATACCGCCAGCGTAACGGCACTCCGGTTCTCAATAGCGCCCCGTCAGATATACAAATTGCGGCTCTCACCCCCCTCAGACGTCGTTCTGCGAAGGATAAGTCAGCAAGAAACTACTAGCTGGCCGGAACCCGGTCAACAGCCTTTGTCAAAACTGTTGCCATTCCCGACAGCCTGTGCGGGGCACCTGGGGTTCGAACACACCCTAAGACGCCATATATCAATGAGTTAGTTTGACCGGTAGGACGGTGATCCGTGCGTCGGACCACCAGACACATCCGCCCAAGTCTCGCATTCTACAGCTTCCGAGACGGGCAGCAGTGCATCAGTTGTGCCAGAGAAAGCCCTATTTCAGGGCCATTTGGGCGATTCTCTCGACCAGCTCGCCAAACCCTATCCCGACGGCTGCGGCAGCCATCGGAACCAGGCTGAGCTCGGTCATGCCCGGGACCGTGTTGGCCTCCAGGCAGAAGGGCTTCCCGGCGGGCGAAAGCCGGTAGTCAACACGCCCGTAGCCGCGGCACCCGAGTGCCGCGAACGCCGTGAGCGCGCTCGCCTTCAGCTGGTCGGACAGAAGTGCGGGGAGCTCCGCAGGACACGTGTACTCGCTCATACCCTCGCCGTACTTGCTCTCGTAGTCGTAGATACCGCTCTTGGGAGCTATCTCCACCACGGGAAGCGCCTCACCTCCCAGCACTCCGACCGTGAGCTCGCGGCCGGGTATGTATGTCTCGAGGAGGACGTGGCGCGAGTACTCGCCCGCCAGCTTGACCGCAGGAAGGAGCCGCTCCTCGTCCTCAACGACCGTCAGGCCGACCGTTGAGCCCTGGTCGTTGGGCTTGACGACTATCGGGTAGCCGCCCAGTTCGCTGACCGCTCCTGTCGCCGCATCCGCGTCGGCGTCGGATGGGAACGTCGGTGAACCTCCACGGGCGTCCGGCGGGAGGTCCCGCTCGAACGTGACGACCTGCCAGGCTGGAGTCGGCACGTGGACCCTGTCCAGCACCACTTTCGCGGCCCGCTTGTCCATCGCCAGAGCCGACGCAAACACGCCCGAACCGGTGTATCTCTTGCCCGCCAGCTCGAGCAGTCCCTGCACCGTACCGTCCTCGCCCGTCCCCCCGTGGAGCATGACGAACACGACGTCAGCGGACTGGACGGCCTCTCCCTGGACGGCCGCTATCGCGCTGCCGGTCTCGTGTCGAATGGCGGGAGGGTCGGGATCGATGGCCGCTGCAGCGGCGGCTTCGCGCGCTCCCACGGGTGAATCTCCCCCCGCGGGATCGACCAGAAGCACCTCGTGTCCGCGCTCAACGAGAGCCAGTCCCACCGCGAGCCCGGAGACCAGCGAAACGTCACGCTCGGCGGACGTGCCGCCGTAGAGAACCGCTATCCGCACGTCAACATCCTCCCTAGGGCGCCGCCTGGCCCCTCAGTCCGAACTGCCCGCGGGCTGTGTCAACCTCCCGATCACTCGTCCACGCCCCAGAACGGCGGCCACGTCCCCGAGAGCGGGACCGTGAGTCCGACCGGTCAGAGCGGACCGAACGGGCATGAAGAGCTCCTTCCCCTTGACGCCCGCGTCCTTGCCGGCGGCCTTCAGAGCCGCCTTGAACGTGCCCGTGTCTATCTCGCCCTCGCTCGCCTCGAGTCTTCTGACGAACGCCGCGAGGAGTTGCTTCGTTTCGTCCCGGCGCAGCCACTCGCGCGCCTCGTCCTCCACTTCGAGATCGCCGTCGAAGAAGAACGATATCGCGTCCGGCAGGTCGGATAGCCGAGCCAGCCCTTCCCGTGCCAGGTCGACCATGGCCTCGAAGCGGTCGAAGTCGGGCTCGATGAGCCCACGCGCCTCGGCGAACCGCACACCGAGCGCGGCGACGTCGGTCAGCGGCTCCTCTCTCAGGTGGTGCGCGTTGACCCAGTCGAGCTTGTCCTCGTCGAAGGCGCCCGGACTCGGGGACACACGCTGGAGGTCGAACTTCTCGATGAGCTCCGCGACGGACATCACCTCTTCCGTGTCTGGCGGCGACCACCCGAGGAGCGCCAGGTAGTTGAGGAGTCCGCCCGGAAGGTAACCCAGCTCCCTGAACTCTGCGACCGACGTCGCGCCGCGGCGCTTGGACAGCTTGCTGCGGTCCTTGTCCACGATGAGCGAGACGTGCGCAAACACGGGCAGAGCGTAGCCCAGCGCCTCGTAGACCAGCACCTGGCGCATCGTGTTGGGCAGGTGCTCCTCCGCGCGGATGACATGGGTTATCTCCATCAGCGCGTCGTCGACCACGACCGCGAAGTTGTAGGTCGGCCTGCCGTCGCTTCGGAGGATTATGAAGTCCCCCAGCATCTCCTTCTTGAACTCGATGTCGCCGCGAACCAGGTCCGAGACGGAGATGTCCCGCGTGGGCGCGCGGAGCCGGACCACGGGCGACCGCCCCTCGTCCTCCAGTTGCTTTCGCGCATCGGGAGTGAGATCCCGACACGAGCCGTCGTACTGCGGGACCGAGCCTTCGGCCAGCGCCGCCTTGCGCTTCTCCTCGAGTTCCTCGTCAGTGCAGTAGCAGTGGAACGCCTTGTCACAGGCGAGCAGGCGCTCGGCGTGCTCGCGGTACAGGTCGAGCCGCTCGGACTGGCGATAGGGTCCGTGGCCTCCATCGGCGCCCGGGCCCTCGTCCCACGTAAGACCCAGCCACGTCAGGTCCTCGAGCACGGCGCGCTCTGACTCCTTGGTCGATCTGGCGCGGTCGGTATCTTCGACACGCACGATGAACGTGCCGCCCTCGTGCCTGGCGTAGAGCCAGTTGAAGAGCGCCGTCCTGGCCCCACCGACGTGCAGGTGGCCCGTCGGGCTGGGGGCGAATCTCACCCTGACACTGCTTGTCATCCGCTACTCCTCGGTGACTGCTTCATCGGCCAGAGACCAACCACGTCCCGCTCGTCACGCGGCGAACGGGTCCGCCGCGTCAGTCAATGTACCCCAGGCTGCGCATGAGTTCCAGCATGCGCTCGTCTGCTACATCACCTCCACCAGAACTGACGTGCACGTCCACGGCCCTCGGACCGTACGTCTCGATGCGAGGCGTGGGAGGCGCGACACGCGCGACGTCCGGGAAGAACTCAGTGAGCGGGCGCCCGGGCATGTCCTCCGCGCCCGGCATCCCCGCGAGCCACAGCAGCGTCGGTGCTACGTCGTAGATGCTGGCGGCGGGTCTCTCCTCCAGCTCCCCCGCCCCTCCCCCAACCGCAATGATCACTCCGGGCGGCGCGTTGTCGTGACCGTACAACCTGTCGCCGAGCCGTTCGAATCCGTGGTCGGAGACGACGAGCACGAGAACGTCCTCGCCCGCGGCCTCCACCAGTCTCCTGAGCACGGCGAAGATCCGTCCATAGTACCTGGTGAGGAGTTCGCCGTACCTGGCCCTCTCGTCGTCGGTGGCCCCTGCCTCGGGGTAGAGGTTCGAGAAGTGCATCGAGGAGTGGCTGAGAAGGTCCACTCCCCTCAGGTAGGCGACCGTGATGCGCGCGCTGCGCCAGTCCGTCAGAAACCTCTCGGTCACGGCTGCATACGTCTCGTCCATCGTGAATGCGAGCGGGAGCTCGCTCAGCACGTCGTGGTGTCGATATGGCAGCCCGGGAAGCGTCTCCGCCTCCTCGCGGGGGATGTCGATCAGACTCAGTATGTCATCGACGGACATCTCGTCCGGCGACACGCGCAGCTCCGAGAGCTGAGCTTCGAGGTCCGGTGGATGAACAAGGGCCCCGGGCGGGGCGGCGGCGCCTGACGTCATCCTCTGGTCTCGCCAGAAGTAGAACTTGTCACTGACGAGGCGACCGTTCGGGTGGGACGCGGGCCACGTCGCCCACCAGCCCACAACATCGGAGGACAGCGCGGGGTCGGTCATCATCTCCCAGAACGCGGGGCGCCTGAGGTCTGCGCTCGACACCGGACGCCGGTGCAGGAGACCGAGGCGCTCGAGCGTCCTCAACCACAGGAACGCTCCCTCGAAGCGAGGCACCTCAGGGAGCGGGTGCCTGACGCCGCTGATGACTGTCGAGGTGAACGAGATCACGCCGTGGTCTTCAGGTACCACACCCGTCGCCATCGCAGACCAGATCCTCGGTGACTGCGTCGGCACGATGGTCGTAAGCGGTCCGATGTAGCCGCGCTGGCGGAACCACTCGAAGTCGGCCGTGGCGTGCGGTTCCCATCTGTTCAGGGTCTCCCAGCACAACCCATCCACACCGAGAAGCAGGATCTTCCCGCCGTGTGCGGGGGCCGCACGGGGAACGTCGCCGAGCGCCAGCTTGGAGCTTGAGAACGGAACGCCTCCGGCGAGCGCGAGAATCAGAGCCAGAACCAGCGCCGCCCCTCCCGAGAGCAACACGCGCCACCGGCTCGTGCGAGCGGCGCCCAGTGTGGAGAACGCCGCGCCCGCCAGAAGCACCACCAGAGGCAGATGCCTCTTCAGGAAGAGAGTCGCACCGCCGCGCATCGAGAGTGCTATGATCGGCACCGCCATCAACGCCAGCGTCACCAGTGACACGAGGGCCACCGACGCGCCGCGGCGGCGCAGCAACGCACCGAGGCCGCCGCCAACCGCGGCGAACGCAATCGCAACCGGGAGGCCGACGACGACGAGCGCGCCCGCGAGCAAGACCCCTGAATCGCGAGACAACAGCGGGAGAACATTGACATCCAGTATCGCAAGCAGAAGACCGACCGAGACGATTAGTCCGACGAGGATGGATGTGAGTGCCAGCGTTCTGTCCCGCCTGCGGTCCATTGAGACTCCTTTGCTGAGGCGTTTCAGGAGCGAGATGGTCGCCCGAACCGATCCCTCTCGGCTCTGGACGCCACCTCGTCTCGCGCGCGCGCCCTCGCGCCGTCCTCGCACATAGGTCACCTCATCCGCAGCACGAGCCGCCACCGTCGTCGCGCGGGCCGCAGCACGCCTCGGCGTCGCTCCTGCCAGTGAGTGCCGCCCTCATGAGCGCCGGCCGTCTCTCGCTGTGCAGCAGCCGTCGCTCATCGAATCGACTCACGGCCTCTCGGTCACTACTGCTACCGCCGTGCTGGATATCGCGAGTCCCTCGCCCTCGGGGCCCGTGCCTTCGGTCGTAGTGGCCTTGACCGAGACCGCCTCCACATCAAGTCCGAGGACGCCTGCGAGCGAACGCCTCATCTCCGGCACGTGCGGCGCAAGCTTCGGCGCCTCTGCAATGACGGTCACATCAACGTTGACGACCCGACATCTCTTCTCGCGCACGATCTCGACTACCTTCCCGAGAAGCAGCAGGCTCGAGATGTCCTTGTACTCGGGGTCGCCGGGCGGGAAGTGTACACCGATGTCGCCCTCCGCGACCGCGCCCAGTAGCGCGTCGCAGATGGCGTGCGTGGCGACGTCCGCGTCGGAGTGACCGTCTAAGCCCATCGCGAACGGAATGGTCACGCCGCAGAGCACGAGGTCCCTCCCCTCGACCAGGCGGTGCGTGTCGCTGCCCGTTCCGGCGCGGTAGCCGGGTCCCAGGCCCCGGCGGCAGTTGGCGATGACCGAGGCGAGTTCAAGGTCGACGGGCGTAGTCACCTTGAAGTTTCCTGGCTCGCCGGGGACGACGGCCACGGGTCTGCCGGTAATCTCGACCGCGCGGGCATCGTCGGTCACTTCGGCTCCCTCGAGCTCCCGGTAGGCCTGCTCGATGATCTCTTTCCTGAACCCCTGCGGGGTCTGAGCCAGACCGAGCGCGCTTCTGTCGAGCGTCTCCGTCACCGCGCCGTCCACGACGCGCTTCACGGTGTCCGGCACCGAGACAACGGGCACGACCGCGCCGTGCTCGCGCGCCGCGGCGATCACGCGCTCCGTGAGGTCGGGGGACGCGAACGGTCGGGCGGCGTCGTGTATCAGCACTATGTCGATGTCGTCCGAGAGAGCCTCGAGCCCGCGCACGACGGAATCCTGCCGCCTCTTGCCCCCGGTGACGGGGATGATGCGGGTGCCTCTGAAGACCAGGTCCGCAGAGGCGCCGGCGGCGCGGAGTATCGTCTTCACCGTGCTGACGAAATCGGGAAGCGTGACTATCGCAACTTCGTCCGAATGCTGAAGCACGCTCTCGAGCGCGAGGAAGAACATGGGGTCCGGTCCCAGGGGCAGGAACTGCTTGGGGAAGATGGCGCCGATGCGCTCCGACGAGCCGGCCGCAACGAGAATTGTGCCTACGCCGGCCACGGTCATGCCTCCTTCGTCTGCGCGGGCGCCTTCGCCGCGTGTCTGCTCTGCCGCGACCCGAGGAGTGTGTCTATGGCCTCGCCAAGTGTGCGGACCTCGACGAACTCGACGCCCTTGGGACGCTCTTCCTTCGGAAGCGCGTGTCTGGGAAGGACGATGCGCGAGTACCCAAGGCGCGAGGCCTCCTGCGCTCTCTTGCCGGCCTGGGTCACGCGCCGGAGCTCCCCACCGAGCCCTATCTCGCCGAACACGGCGGTGCGGTCGTCGACGGGCACATCCCAGTAGCTCGACGCGACGGCCAGAGCGACGCCCAGATCGGCGGCCGGCTCTTCGACCTTCACGCCCCCGGCGACGCTGACGAAGATGTCGCGGTTGCCGAGGCTCAAGCCGCCCCTGCGTTCGAGCACCGCCAGGATGAGCGGCAGCCTCCGCCTGTCCACGCCCGTGCTCGAGCGCTGCGGCACCGAGTAGTTCGTCAGACCCGTCAGCGCCTGTATCTCCACCATGAGCGCTCTGGTGCCCTCGACCACGCCGATGACGACCGAACCCGACGTGTTGGGAAGGTCTTTTGAGACAAAGAGCCCGGAGGGGTCAGCGACCTCGGCCAGGCCGCCCGCGGTCATCTCGAAGACGCCTATCTCGTCCGTCGAGCCGTAGCGGTTCTTCACCGCGCGGAGGATGCGGTAGGGCATCCGCTTGTCGCCCTCGAAGTAGAGCACCGTGTCGACCATGTGCTCGAGGATCCGTGGGCCCGCGATGGCGCCCTGCTTGGTCACGTGGCCGATGAGGAAGACGGGAACGCCCGTCTCCTTCGCGAAGCGAACGAGCGAGGCCGCCGCCTCACGAACCTGGGAGACGCTCCCCGGCGAGCCGTTGGCGTCTGCGTGGTAGATGGTCTGTATGGAATCGACGACGAGAACGCTCGGGGGTGAGGACGCCGAAACTTCCAGAACGTGCGACACGTCCGTCTCCGTGAGGATACTTATCAACCCGGAGTCGACGCCGAGCCGCGAGGCCCGTAGCCGTATCTGGGAGCGTGACTCCTCGCCGGTGACGTAGAGGACCGTCTCGCCGCTCCGGGCGATGGCGTCGCTGGCCTGAAGGAGCAGCGTGGACTTGCCGATGCCCGGGTCGCCGCCGACGAGCACGACCGCGCCAGGTACTATTCCTCCGCCCAGAGTCCGGTCGAACTCGGAGATCCCGGTCGGTATCCGCTCCGAGGCGTCCGCCGTGATGTCGGGCAACGCAACGGGAACCTCACGCGCCGCCGTCTTCGACCTGCCCAAAGGGCGGCTCGTCTGTAACACCTGTTCGACAAGCGTGTTCCACTCGCCGCAGCCCGGGCACTTGCCGAGCCACTTCGGCGACTCGTGACCGCACCCGGTGCAGAAGAACACGCTCTTCTTCTTTCCCCCCATCCTCCCCTCCTTCGGTCACACAACGAACGACGGGCCGGCAGGCGTTGCAGCGCCCGCGGTCAGAACAGGCCCGTGCCTAGAACAGCGTGAATCTGATGAAGCTCTCCGGGTTGTCGCGAATATCAGCGACCAGTTCCCTGATCTCCTTGACGGCTGCCAGAAACTCGTCGTGCATCTCGTCCTCGTTGACCAGCTTGCCCAGCGTTCCCTCTCCGCCCTCGACGCGCCGGACTATCGAGTCAAGCGACGCGGAGATGATCTTGAGATCGGCGGTCACGTCCGCGAATCCGACGACGGCGCTCTCCATCGCGTCTATGGCCTCACCGGCCGGGTCCTTCTTCTCGTTGACGAAAGCCCTGAGTTCGGTCGCCATCACGCTGATGTCGGCCGTCGCCTGCCTGAGATCAAACGAGGCGGCGTTCGCGTTGACAAGCGCCTCCTTGACGAGCTCCTTGCCCTCCCGATCGGTGAGGATCTCGTCCGCCGCCTTCAAGACGTCCTGGATGCCGGTGAGGGCCTTGCCCATCTGGTGAACGACGTCACCGAGCCCCTTTTCGTACACACCCTGAACAACGGTGTCCTGCTCGATGTACGCGTCGCTGCCGCCGGGTATGATCGAGATGACCTTCGCCCCGATCAGGCCGTAACTGGCGACCGAGATGTGCGAGTCGATGGGGATCTTGATGTCGCTGTCCACCTCCACCTCGGCGATCACCTTGCCGAACGGCGCGAGCTGCAGTGACATGATCTCACCAGCGGTGAGGCCGGCCACAGTCACCTTGTCCCCCACAACCAGTCCCGAGACCTCCGTGAACATGATGCTGAATGAGTACCGGCTCTCACCAAAGGAGAAGCCGCCCAGCCACAGAATGCCCACCACGAGCAGCAATCCCGCGAGCGTCAGGGTGACTCCCACCCTCACCTCGTTCGCGTGTTCGGTCATTGCCTTTCCCCCCTGGATTCCCATGCGGTCCTGTGGTCGGAAGCGTAGCCGCGAGCGATGAAGATCCTCACGGCCTCGTTGTCACTGTTTCTGAGATCGTCCATCGTTCCTACGAACTCGATCCTGCCCTCGTGCATCAGAGCGATCTTGTCACCCGTGAACTTGGCGCTGTGCAGATCGTGCGTGACGACGATCGACGTAGCATGGATCTTGCGTTGAAGCGCCCTGATGAGTTGGTTGATCTGCTCAGCCATAATGGGGTCCAGCCCGGTAGTCGGCTCATCGTAGAGGACGATGTCCGGGTCGAGCGCGATGGCGCGCGCAAGAGCCACGCGCTTCTTCATGCCGCCCGAGAGCTCAGAGGGTTGCAGGTGCGAAGCACCGGCGAGTCCCACCATTCCGAGTTTCCCCTCAACGAGGTCCGCGAGTTCATCGCCCTCGATGCCACAGTGTTCCTTGAGCGGCAGGCCCACGTTCTCCCCGACCGTCATCGAGTCGAAGAGCGCCGCGCCCTGAAAGACCATGCCGAAGCGCATTCTGAGATCCTTGAGCTCGCGCCCGTCCAGTCCCGTGAGCTCGTTGCCCTCCACGAGGATCGAGCCGCGGTCCGGCTTCATGAGGCCGATCACGTGCTTGAGAAGCACGCTCTTACCGCACCCCGACGGCCCCAGAACGACCATCGTTTCCCCGTCCAGGACAGTGAGATTGATACCGCGCAGGACCTCCTGGTCGCCAAACGACTTCCAGAGATCCCGCACCTCGATGACGGGCCCGGCGGTCGTGCCGCCGCGTCTCGCAGTCGCACCGCCGCCAGGTGTCGCGGTCGTGTCTCTGTCAGGTCTCTCGGTCATTCATCGCTCCACGGGACAGCCACCGGGCTACTCACCGAAGATTATCTTGAACAGCAGAACGGCGAGGACGTAGTCACTCACGAGTATCAGCACACAGCTCGTCACGACGGCCCTCGTCGCCGCCGCGCCCACGCCGACGGCTCCACCGAAGGTACGAAGACCGGCGGCGCAACCCATGAGCGAGATGATGCCGCCGAAGACGAGCGCCTTAGTGAGCCCGCCCAGGACATCGCGCGCGACGAAGTGCATCTTCATCCCCTCGATGAAGATCTTCGGCGACAGGTCCAGGGACGCGTTCGAGACGAAGAATCCGCCGCCGATGGCCAGTATGTCCGCGAACACGGTGAGCACCGGCAGCATCACGAGGGCGGCGACTATGCGCGGCATCGTGAGATACCTGATCGGATCGATGCCCATCGCGTCCATGGCGTCAATCTGTTCGGTGACGCGCATGGTGCCGAGCTCGGCCGCGATGGACGCGCTGACGCGCCCGCCGACGACGAGAGCCGTCAGCACGGGTCCAAGTTCGATGACCACCGATTTGTAGATGGCCGTGCCAAGGTAGATCTTGGGAACGAAGTCCTTCAGCTGGTAGGCCGCCTGGACGGCCGTCACCGCGCCGGTGAATACAGAGGTCATGATGACCAGGGGGAGCGACTCGACGCCGATGCGCCGCGCCTGCTCGATGACCAGCGGCATGGACCGACCGATCTTCCGCAGAGCCAGTGTCGAACGCCAGAGAAGGATGCTCGCGAATCCGACCTCGGTGACGAGTTCGATGGCCACACGGCCTATGGTGCCGAGAAGGCCCGCGCCCGCATCAGCGATCGCGTTGCCGGGAATGGGACTAGAGTTCCTCAAAGGCCTCCTCGGTCCTCCTGCTGAGGTTGTCGAATCGTGTGCACTCGGACTGGAACGCCAGGTGTACGATTCCCGTCGGGCCGTTCCTCTGCTTGCCGATAATGACCTCGGCGCGGCCGATGTTCTCGGGCGTGCGGTCGTACTGCTCGGCCCGGTAGATGAACATGACCACGTCCGCGTCCTGCTCGATGGCGCCGGACTCTCTGAGATCCGAGAGGATGGGCCTGCGATCGCCGCCTCGCGACTCAACCGCCCGCGACAGCTGGGACAGCGCCAGCACCGGGACCTCGAGCTCCTTCGCAAGCGCCTTGAGCGAGCGCGAGATCTCGGAGATCTCCTGCTGGCGGTTCTCGGGACGTCCGAGCCCGCGCATCAGCTGGAGGTAGTCGACGATGACGAGCCCGATGTCGGCCTCGGCCTTGAGCCTTCTCGCCTTCGACCGCATCTCGAGCACGTTCATCGACGGCGTGTCGTCGATGTAGATGGCCGCCTCCGACAGGAGCCCGGCCGCCGTCGTCAGGCTCGACCAGTGCTTGTCCGCAAGGTATCCGGTCCTGAGCTTGTGTGCGTCGATTCTGGCCTCGCTGCACAGCATGCGCTGGACCAGCTGCTCCTTCCCCATCTCCAGGCTGAAGATGGCCGTCGGGATGCTGCCGTCGATCGAGGTATGCGCCGCGACGTTGAGGGCAAAGGCGGTCTTCCCCATCGACGGCCGTCCGGCGATAACCACGAGGTCGGCCTTCTGAAAACCCGAGGTCAGCGCGTCGAGGTCGTCGAAGCCGGACGCGACGCCGGTCACGTGTTGCTTCTTGTCGTAGAGCTCTTGAATGACCTCGAAGCTGTGCTTGAGGATCTCGCGCATCGGCACGAAGTCGCGGTGGATGCGTGCCTGAGCGATCTCGAAGATAACGTGCTCGGCGCGGTCGAGGATGTCGGCGGCTTCGCCCCCCGCATCGTAGGCTTCCTGCACGATCTCCGTCGCAACGCTGATGAGCTTTCTCAGGATCGCTTTCTCGAGGACTATCTTCGCGTGGTGCCGCACATTCGCGGTCGTGGCAACACTGCCTAAGACCTGCGACAGATAGGCGGCCCCACCCACGTCATCCAGCACCTTCTGCCGCCTGAGCTCCTGGGTCACCGTGACCAGATCGACGGCCTCTTCCTTGGAGAAAAGGTCGATGACGGCCCTGAATATCCTCTTGTGGGCGCCCTTGTAGAACGCGGTGTCGTCGAGGACCTCACTGACAGCCCCGACCGCCGACGTGTCGAGGAGCATCGCGCCGATGACGGCTACCTCAGCATCGATCGCCTGCGGCGGGATGCGGTCGGCCACGGCCGCCCGCACGATCTCCCGTGTTGGTCTCTCCTTGGTTGCCATACCCGCCTCCGGCACACTTGGCTAATGGTACGAGGCAAACACCTCTGCGCCCGTCACGCGGACGTCGAAAATGTGCGTGAGCACACGACTCCCCGTCTGAACGGTGAGTTCGATCATCACTCTCTTGCCTACCGCCGTCTCCGCAAGGGACTGCAGCTCGGACTTGCTCTGCCCGGCGGTGAGCGTAACGCCTAGAAACTCGTCGGACGAGGCGTTCCACGACCCGCCCATCGCCCTGCTCTGGGACCACTCCCACTCGGCGTGCGATCGCGGTAGCATGCCGACGGCCATTTGTCCAAATCCCGGGATCAGCGTGGGTGGCTGAGGCAGCTCCGGGCCAGCGTGGGGCGCCGTGGACACCAGGGCCTCTCGTTCCTCGGCCTCGTACGAGAACGTCGCTTCCTCCCAGAGAATCGCGGCGGTAGTGTCTGCGGGGTTTGTGAAGTGGGCGCTCAAGCCCTCGCTGCTCGCGGACCACACGACCTTGACGGCTATCTCCTCGGTCCCGGGGCCGGTCTCGGGAACGTTCTCCTCGATCACGGCCTCGTTGACCCCGACCTCGTAGCGGACCTCGTAGCTCGCCGACTGGCAGCCCGCGAACGCGAGGCAGATCAGGATCGACAGAAGGAGTACGGGGAGGATGTACTTCGCCTTCATCAAGCGTGCCTTCCGTTAGTGATGTGCCTTGTGGCCTCGCCTGCTTCGCCCTGCACTTCACGATCTTCCACTCTGTCCTGACCGGTGGATCACTTCCCAAGCACTCTTTCGGCACGTGCCCTGACAGCATCGTAGCACGATTCGCACGCGCCTTCGTCAGCCACAACAATTCCGGCCAGCTGGCCCCTGAACATGACGCCGACGGAGTACGTGTCGAGCATCGCGGCCCTTGCCGAATCCGTCGGCTCGTGGAAGACGACCGCGTAGACGCGCACCTGAGGACCTCCGGGCTCGCATTCGTAGGCGGCGGCGTAGACGCTCTTCACGCGCTCGTCCTTCGACCCTGTGACCGACGGTGCGATCGCTGCGACGATCTTTCCGTTCGAGGAGGCGACCGGGTTAGTCGACCCGGAAGCGATGGGCCCGTCCGTCAACTGCGACGCGGGCACGAGGCTGCAGCCGTCCTGTTCCTCGATCGGCAGAGTGAGGCTCTCTAGCACGGCGACGCCACCGGGGCAACAACCGGAGAGAAACGCGGCACAGAGGATCGCCAGGAGAACTCCAAGACCGGTCAGTCTCGATGCCATCTGTTCTTCTCCCTTCGGGGATGACGTCCTACGCCTTCTCGTACTCCCGCTTGATCAACTGGATGTCGTCCCAGATCGGTCGCTTGTACTTGGGGTCCCTCAGAGCGGCCGCCGGATGGTACGTCGGGATGACCTTGACGTCGCCCTCGACGTACATCTTCCCTCGCAGACTGCCCATCGAGCCACGGATACCCAGGAGCGTCTGCGTCGCGGGGAGCCCCAGCGTGCAGATGACCCTCGGAGCGATCAGCGCGACCTGCCTGCCCAGGTATGGGATGCACGCTGCGATCTCGTTGGTCAGAGGCGTGCGGTTGTTCGGCGGCCTGCACTTGATGATGTTGGCGATATAGACATCGTCGCGCTCGATCCCGGCGGCCTCGAGGATCTTGTTGAGAAGCTGCCCCGACCTTCCCACGAACGGGACCCCCTGGATGTCCTCGTCACGACCGGGCGCCTCGCCGATGAACATCAGGCGCGCGTTCGGGTTGCCGGCGCCGAAGACCACGTTCGTGCGACCGCCCGCCAACTCACAGTTCTGGCAGCCGACCGACCTGGCCTCGACCTCCTCGAGCGTCGTGCACGTCTCGAGTCCCGTGGACCCGGCGAACATGTCGCTCGTGGTCGCCTCGCTCGAGAACGCGAGCTTGACCCGGATGATCTCGACCGCAGGGACGTCGGGTGTCTCCTTGGCCCCAGGGACCTTGGATGCCTCTGTGACCGCAGGAACCTTGGGTGCCTCTGTGACCGCAGGGACCTCGGGCGCCTCCGTGGCCGCAGGGACCTTGGGTGCCTCTGTGACCGCAGGGACCTCGGGCGCCTCCGTGGCCGCTGCAGAGTCAGAGGTCTTCATAGTCGAGTGCGCCTCCGGAACACCCGCGCGGCCAGGGGCGGACGGCAGATAGACCTCGGTCTCGCCCGCTTCACCGAGCTGTTTGAAGTACTCCACCGCGAGCTTCCCGGCCTTGTCACGTCCGCTAACCATCTATCTTTCCCCACCCCAGTTCTTGAATGGCGAACGTCAGGATGACGTCTGCGAGCTCGTTCTTGGAGATCTTGCCCACGCTCTCCTCCAACCCGGTCCGCCCGATGACAGTGGCGACGTTCGTGTCCGTGCCGAAGCCCGCGCCCTCAACCATCGGATTGTTGACCACGATGAGGTCCAGGTTCTTCTCTTCGAGCTTCTTCCTGGCGTTGGGCACCTCGTCCCGGGTTTCCACGGCGAAGCCTACCACACCCTGACCCAGCTGTTTCCTGCCAGCGACCTCGCCTAGGATATCCTCGGTCCGGACGAGCTCAATATGCAGCATGTCCGCGCGCTTCTTGATCTTGTGCTCAGGGACCTCCGCTGGACGGTAGTCGGCCGGGGCGGCCGCCATGACGAGCAGGTGGAGTTCCGGAAGCTCCGCGAGGACGGCATCGAGCATCTCTCTGGTGGTGCCCACGCGGACGAACCTCACGCCGGCGGGCGGCTCGAGCGCCGTCCGGCCGGAGATGAGAACGACCTCGGCGCCGCGCGAGAGCGCGCGTTCCGCCAGCGCGAATCCCATCTTGCCCGTCGATGGGTTGCCGATGTGCCGCACAGGATCGATGGGTTCTTCGGTCGGCCCGGCCGTCACGACGACGCGCTTCCCCGCGAGGTCCCCGGGCACCAGGATGGCGAGCGCCGCGTCGACGATGGCGTCGGGGTCGGCCAGACAACCGCGCCCCTCGGCACCGCTGGCGAGCCTGCCCTCTTCCGGCTCGACCATGAAGACACCGCGCTCCTTCAGGGTCCTGATGTTCTCCGTGACGGCGTCGGACTCCAACATGTTGACGTTCATCGCGGGTGCGACCAGCACGGGACAGGTCATTGCCATGAGTTCGGTCGACAGGAAGTCATCGGCGATCCCACCGGCCATCTTGCCGATGATGTTCGCCGTCGCCGGAGCGACGATGGCAAGGTCCGCCGCTTCACCGAGTCTCACGTGCCTGAGCCGCTCGGTCGCAGACACGGCCTCCTCGAGCCCCGTGACACCGACCTTCGTCTCGGGCCACATGCTGACAACGACTTCGTTGCCCGAGAGCGTCTCGAACGTCAGGGGCGCTATGAACCGCGTCGCGTTCTCCGTCATCACGACGATGACATTGGCGCCCAGGGACGCCAGTCTGCTCACGATGTGCGGGGTCTTGAACGCGGCGATGCTGCCCGTGACGCCCAGCACGACCACTTTTCCTGCCAGCAGATCTGCCATTCGGTGGTGGCCTCCGGGGCTACTCTTCGTCGAGGTCTTCCGCCACTTCTTCCTCGGTCTCGATGATCTCGTACTCAACCGCACCGTCGGTGATGAGCTTGAGCGCAAGCGAGGTGCACTTCGCTTCCGCGTCCGGCCGCTGGTCCGGGTCCATCGCGTGAAGGCGCCGCGCGACCTTCGCCGCGAGCACGGCGCCTAGGAACTCGTTCTTCGCGTACTTGAGGAGATCGTTCTTCTTGAGCGGGTCCATCGCTACCCTCCGTCTGTCAGCCTCCCCCGGATCGTCCACTACGAGACCGGTTCGGACTTAGCCTGTCGTTCCTTCGAGATTATATCGAGTGTCTCCCGGACGGCCACGTCCAGGTCGTCGTTCACCACACTGTGATCGTATCTGTCGGCCCAGTCCAGCTCGCCGATCGCGTTCTTGAGCCTCGTCTCTATGACATCCGCGTCGTCCGTCGCTCTGCCGCGCAGCCTGGACTCAAGAACCTCGCGCGACGGCGGCAGGATGAACACGAGGACGCTCTCCGGGTACAGCTTCTTGATCGACATCCCGCCCTGGACATCGACGTCCATCACGACGTTCTTCCCGGACGCTGCTACCTCTTCTATGGCGCGCTTCCGCGTGCCGTAGCGGAAGCCGTGCACGACCGCCCACTCCGCGAGTTCTCCGGCCTCGACAAGCTCGTCGAATCGTTCGTCCGACACGAACTCGTAGTGCGCGCGGTCCCGCTCGTCGCGCCTCGGTGGGCGCGTTGTAACCGACACCGAGTACGCCGTGCCGGGATCTTCCTCGAGCACCCTCGTGGCGATGGTCGACTTACCGACGCCCGAGGGACCGGATACAACGATGGGAAACGCCGTGCGATTCACTCTGTCCTCCGGCAGCCGTGGCAGGTCGATGTCACTGGGAATCCGAGTGGTCGTCGCGGCCCTCGAGCCTCTGCGTGATGGTCTCGGCCGCGACAGCAGACAGAATGACGTGGTCGCTGTCGGTGACGATGACCGCGCGCGTCCTTCGACCCTGGGTCGCATCGACGAGCTTCCCGGTGTCGCGCGCGTGGTCCTTGAGCCGTTTGACCGGCGCCGAGCCCGGCGTGATGATGGCCACGACCCTCTCGGACGCCACCACGTTGCCGAAACCAATGTTCAAGAGAAGGTTGTTCAACCCCCTGGCCTCCCTCACTCCACGTTCTGGACCTGCTCGCGGAGCTTCTCGATTTCTTCCTTGAGCGACAGCACCGGAGCTGTGACGCCGACATCGCCGCCCTTGGATCCGGTCGTGTTCGCTTCCCTTAGCATCTCCTGCACGAGGAAGTTGAACCTCTTGCCAACGGGCTCATCGGCGTTCAGGCACTCGCGCGACTGCGAGATGTGTGCCCTCAGCCTCACGATCTCCTCGGTGTAATCGGCGCGCTCGGCAGCGATCGCGACCTCCTGCGCGAGGCGCGTCTCGTCGATGGGAACGGACCCGTCGAGGAGCTTCGCGATCCTGGCGGTAAGCCGGTCTTTCATCGCCTCGGCGGCGCCAGCGGAGAACTCGTCCAGCGCGGTCACGATCCCGTCGATGGCGTCAAGTCGCCCCGTCAGTTCCTCACTGAGTTTCGCGCCCTCGGCTTCGCGCATCGCCAGGAGCCCGCCCAGTGCCTCCGACAGCACGGGCTCGAGGGACGACCAGACCTCGTCGGCGCCGGCCACGTCGCCGGACTGCTCGAAGATCTGCGGGAATCGCGTGACGATGGAGAGGTTCACCTCGCCGGGAACGGAGAGATCCTCACCGAGCAGCCTGAGCTGCCTGATGAGCTCGTGCGCCGCGTGTATGTTCACGGAAGGGCTCTCATCGGCGGCGCTCTTCCATTCAATATAGACAGTGACCCGGCCGCGTGCCAGCACCGACTCGACGAGCTTCCGGATCCGGTCCTCGACCCGGAGCATCGTGCGGGGGGCCTTGATCTGCACGTCGAGGAACCGCTGGTTCACAGAGCGCACCTCCACCCTGACACGCCGGTCCTCGCCGGTCCTCTCCGAGCAGCCGTAGCCGGTCATGCTCCTGAGCACTGGTTTCCTCCTTCTGAGTTATTGCGTAAACAGGTAGTATACGTCCCGAACCCGGGCCGGTCAATGAAATCCGGAGCATTCGGGCGATTTCAGGCGATTGCGGGATTACGCTGACCGTGGGCCGCGCGGTCTCTGGACTGCAGCGCTCACCTGCCGTAGACTGTAGCCTCGCATTGGAGCTTGAAGCGCGTCCGGGCAGGCCCGGACGCCTGTTGCCTGCGGGCCTCCCCGCTGCCCGCGGCGCCACCACTGGAGTACAACTTGGATTCCACGACGGCACGGAAGCTCATCGCTGAGATCGGCCCGCGAGTGGCCGGGGCCAAGGTGGCGGATGTTGTGGCTCCCGGAGCCGACTGCCTGATCCTCGAGCTCGCCGGCGACCGCCGCCTCTTCTTCGGCGCGGTCACGTTGAAGGCCCTGCCGATCCTCTTCCTCCTGGACGGCTCCAGACCCGCGCTCGCGCCCGGGCGCGCGGCCGCGCCGGCCTTCGCGCCGCAGCTGCGCGGCTCCACGCTCGTGTCTCTCGCCCCGCTCGACGACCGACCCGGAGTACTCGCCCACATCAGGTGGACCAGTCAGGTCGGTCGTACCATCGAGAGATGGCTGACCATCGACCTCGGGCGCAATCCCTCGCTGTCTCTCACGGACGAACACGGCAGAAAGGCGTCCGCTGCTTCGGGGACTGACGCCCCCGAAAGTGCCGCGGCCGCGCCGACCGTCGCCAGGTGGCACGACGACCGTGGCAGGCCGCACGCAAGGCTGTCCGCGGAGGACCGCAACGAGCCCGCGGAAGAGACACGCGAGTTCGATTCGCTGAACGCCGCGGCCTGCTTCATGTTCACGGAGCTTTGGCCTGAGCTGGACCTCGCGCGCCGCCGCGACGCGCTCGAGCGGATCGTCGAGCGTCGCCTGAGGCGAACGCGTCGGGCGATGGAGAAGGTCCAGGCCGAGATCGACGATTCAGAGAACGCCGCCCAGTACCGGCACATGGGCCAGCTGCTGCTGACACGTCAGGCCGGGATAGGGCGCGGCAAGTCCAGCGTCACCGTCATGGACTACGATGGCTCGACGCCGGTCGTGATCGAGCTCGACCCCAAGCTCGGTCCGCAGCAGAACGCCGAGTCCCTCTTCCGACGCGCGCGCAAGGCCGAGCGCCGGAGCGCACGGGCGCCCGTCCGTCTGGGAGAGCTGGAGGAGAAAGCCGCGCGCGTCCAGGAAGTGGCGGAGTCGCTCCCCGGCGCGTCAGCCGATGACCTCACCGTGCTCGAGGAGCGCTTTCTGCCGGCCGCTCCGAAGATCTCAGACAGGAAGGCGCCAAAGGAGCGCGTCAGGTTCCGGACCTACAGGATCTCGGGAGGCTGGGAGGTCCTCGTCGGGAAATCGAACCACGACAACGACCTCCTGACCCATAAGATGGCGCGTCCTGACGACCTCTGGTTCCACGCGAGACAGGTCGCCGGCTCCCACGTCGTCCTGAGGAGATCCGGTCAGAAGGCGGAGCCAGACAAGCAGGCTATTCTGGAGGCCGCGGCGATCGCGGCGTTCCACAGCAAGGCGGGCAAGTCGTCGAAGGTCTCGGTCTGCTACACCGAGAAGCGACACGTGAGAAAGGTGCGCGGCGGCAAGCCAGGTCTGGCCGTCGTCGCGCGCGAGAAGGTCGTCATGGTGAGACCGAAGCTCCCGGAGAGCTGAGGAGCCCGGCGCCCTCACGCCAGCGCCATCACAGCGGCGCCCTCACGCCGGCGTGCCATGCTCCGCTGATGCCTTGAGACCCACCCGCTCGTCTGCAACCCTCGTCAGTTCCACGAGTATGTCGTCCAGGTCCTCCGGCTCGAACACGTCGTCGGCGGCCAGAACTATTGGTTTCCCAGTCAGTACGAGGCACTTCGTGAACGGCGCGGGCACCATGTACAGACACCACGCTCTCCGGATCCTCCACGAGTGGCGCGCGCTCACAACGACGGGCACGATGGGATAGCCGAGCTTCCGCGCCAGATAGAGGACCCCGGGCTTCGACTTGTATATGGGTCCGGCGGGCCCGTCGACGGCGATCGCCCCGGAACACCCCGACTCCAGAGTCTGCTTCATCTCGGCCACCGCCTGGACCGCCCGCCGCCTGCTGGAGCCCCCGACGACGCGGAAGCCCAGCCGGATCATGAGACCCGCCTGGATCCTGCCGGCCCAGGACAGGTCGGTCATGACGGCCACTCCCTGATGACTGTAGGCCGGGAGCAGGAGGAACTGATGACCGTGCCAGAACGCGTAGAGCACCTTCGTCGGGTCGAGCGCCGCGGTCTCCGGATGGTCGTCCTTCTCGATCCTGAGGGTTCGCGAGAGCGCGCGGACGAAGACGCTCGACGCAAGCGAGAGGAATCTCACGAATGCGTCTGAGCGCGTCACTCGACGCCTGAACCTGTTCAGCCGGGTGTTCCCTCCAGCCATACGGTCTTGCTCCCTTTTGCACCTTGCCCGCGCGTGAACGCGTCGCCGCGCGCCTGCGCCTGCGCGGGAATCGTCCGGTAGCCGCCCGCCGACGACGGACTACCCGAGGTCCGCGACCCGCCCCATGAAGAGGATACTACCGGTGGCGTCATCACGGATGACGAACAGGAATGGATGGTCGGCCCTGAAGATCGTCTCCTCCACGATCGCCAGCCGCGCCATCACCACCGCCGTCGCGGCGGCGGCCTCCGTGCCCTCCTCGTTCACGGCGACGAAGGCCTTGTGAAAGACCGAGGTGATGAAGAGGTCCTTGAGGTCGGTCATACCAGAGAAGTCGGCTTCCTCCCCGAACGCGTCGTGAATGCCGAGTGCCGCCAGATGATCGCCGATGTCCTCCGTGCCCCATGTCATCTCGAATCGCGGGAAGTAGACCTTGACCTCCTGCTCCCGGAGACGCCAGGACCAATCGGAGAGCACCTCGGGGGTCAGGCTCGCCTCGAGCACCTCGAGGCCCCGCGGCCCGTCGATGCGCGGGAGAAGCACGAGCATCGAGACCTCTTCACCCTCGTAAGGCATCTCCAACACCTGGACGACGTCGTTCTCGAGGTATCGGAAGTCGCCCTTCTGATACATCATCGGGACGGTCGCGTCGCCGCCGGTCCCGTGGAAGGCGGCGTCCGTCGTCCTCTCTTCATCAAACCTTGCGGCCCACTGGCCCTTGAAGTAGATGGCGTTCGTCAGCACCAGCGTGGTAATCGAATCGACGCCGCCCGGGGGAATGAGGCCCTTGATCTTCTCGCGCGTCTCACCCTCCACCCACGCGTTGATCCTGACTCTCTCCGCCTCGGCGTCGCCCACGAAGTCCGCGATGTTGAACCCACCACCGAAGTGCTTCTCGACGAGATTGAGGAAGGACTCCTTGAACGGGTAGCCCTCCTGTCCCCAGAGGCTGTTGGCGACGTGCAGTTCGTAGCCGCGCGACTCGCGAGAAGCGACCAGGCCTTCCTGAAGAGAACCGAACGAGGCGACGACACGCTCGCGGCTGATGAACGAGGCCTTACCCGCGACGTCCTCCGTCGGGAAGTGCAGCACTGTCGCCATCTCGCGTTCGGTATTGCCACGTGCGCCCGCGGCCGTCATGGCGAGCGCCGTCGAGATGCTGTACGGCGAGAAGAAGAGGTTGCCGTCCCCGGCCAACCTGCTGTAGAGATCGAACGCAAACTGGTTCCCGCCGTCGGCCAGAGCGGCGATGTCCTCACTGGACGCCTCGACCGCGGCTTCGGTTCCTACCGAGCCCCCGGCCTCGCTCACGGCTGCCGGCTCCTCGCCTCCGCATCCGGCCGTCATGGGGACGGCCAGAGTCGCAAGCACGAGCAGCGAGACCACTCCGCGCGATGTAATTCCAGACATGTCCTTCCTCCTTGCATTCGTCCGACCGGCCGGGCGGGACCCGGGGAGTCGAGTTCTACGCGGCCTTCCATCTGTCCCGGCGCCGCTCCCTGTACACATTGGACCCGTAGAACGCGCAGAAGTTGGCGGCTCACTCGGCGTCCGCAGGCTCAGGCGCGTTCTTGACGTACTCGTCCAACCACTGCTGCGTCTCCCACAGGAGGTGCAGGAGCGACTCGCGCGCGCGGTAACTGTGGCTCTCGTGCGGCAGCATCACCAGGCGCACGGTCGCGCCGTGTCCCTTGAGCGCGCTGTAGAACCGCTCGCTCTGCATGGGGAACGTCCCCGGATTGCTGTCCTCCTCGCCGTGCACGAGCAGGATGGGCTCCTTGATCTTGTCCGCGTGCATGAAGGGCGACATCTCGAAGTAGACCTCGGGCGCTTCCCACAGCGTGCGTCCTTCGGACTGGAACCCGAACGGCGTCAGCGTCCTGTTGTAGGCCCCGGTTCTTGCGAGCCCCGCGGCGAAGAGATCGGAGTGCGCCAGGAGGTTCGCCGTCATGAAGGCGCCGTAGGAGTGTCCGCCTATCGCTATGCGGTGCCTGTCCGCAACACCTCGCCTGACGACCTCGTCGATCGCCGCCGCGGCGCTTGCGACCAGCTGCTCGACGTAGGTGTCGTTGGGCTCGGCGTCGCCCTCGCCGATGATGGGCATGGTCGGCCCGTCCAGCGCGGCGTAGCCCTGCGTGAGCCACAGCACGGGCGACCACCAGCCAACCCAGTCGAACCTGTACGGCGAGTCGTCGACCTGCCCGGCGGCGTCCGCGCTCTTGAACTCCCTCGGGTACGCCCACATCAGCATGGGCAGCGGACCATCGACGGCAGGATCGTAGCCAGAGGGAAGATAGAGCGTCGCCGTCAGGTCCAGCCCGTCCTCACGCTTGTAGCGGATGAGTTCCTTCTGGATGCCCGCGAGCTGCGGAGTCGGATGTGGGAAGAACGTCAGCTGCCGGAGCGTCCCGTCCGCGAGGTCGCGCATGAAGTAGTTGGGGATCTCGTCGACCGACTCGCGTCTCGTGATGACGTGACGCGCCTCCTTGTTCACCACGAGCGCCGGGCGCTCGTAGTAGGGCGCCTCCGAGCGGAACAGCCTGGTCGTCTCGCCGTGGTACGTGTCGAACGTATCGAGGAACGGCCTGTCACCCTCCGGAGATGCCCCGTCGCCGATGAGGAAGATGGTGTTGGCGTCATCGGCGGTCAGAAGCACGTTCCGTCCGTACTCGTTCCGCACCATCACGGGCACGCCGGGGTCGTTGTACCGGTCCTGCCAGGAGTAGTCCATCAGGAGCTCAGGCTCTGCGTCAGGCTCACCGGGCTGGAGCTTCCACGCCCGTATCCTGCGGTCGTCCCACCACCACTCGCCGGCGATGGCCAGTCCGTCGTGGCCCCAGTAGACGCCGTCGTAGCGCAGCTCGAACGTCATCCACGCCGTCGGCTCTCCGTCGAACGGGGCGGGCAGCAGGAAGAGCCTGTCCCTCTCCGTGGCTTCTGCACCCGCATCACCACCGTCCAGGGCCTCCGCCCAGCAGAGCGTGGCCGGCACGTCGGCCCGCCACACCACACTGCGTGGACCGGTCTGCACGCTCCCGCGCGCTATCGGTATCTGCTCGCGGAGAGGATGATCGGCAACCGTGTGCACGACCTCTCCCCCAAGATCCCAGACCTCAATGAGAAGCGGGAAGCGATAGCTTGGCACCGTGTATGAGTAGGGCCTGTGCAGCGACTGGACAAGAATGTACCGTCCGTCCGGCGATGGATCGAAGTCCCACGTGATGGCGGGGTCTCCGATCGCCGTCACCGTGCCGTCCAGTTCGACCAGCGCGAGCTGGGACGTCAGGTACAGCTCGAAGAGCACCTCGTCGTGCGGGTTCTTGAGCAGATCCTGATACGTTCGGGCGGGTGTCTTCGTACCGATGTTCTCCTGGACGATGGGACCCTTTGGAACACGCGGAGCCTCGAGCGCCGCTGCGTCGCTCCGGTCAGCGCTGACCAGACAACAGACCAGGGTCTCGCCGTCGTCGAGCCACGCGGGCGCCTCCCCCGCCGTCAGACTCACGATGGGACCGGTGAGCGGTCGCGCGTCACCCGTCTCCACCTCGGCCACCCACAACTCCACACCCTGCGCGGTCGTGTTCGTGAACGCCACGCGGACGCCGTCCGGCGACCACCGGACGTTCGTGATCCGGGGAATCTCCGGCAAGCCGGTGACCGGTCGCGACTCCAGGTCAGCGATGCGAACAAACTCGAGCCTGTTGTTCGGCCACACGCGGCTCGGCGAGAAACTGTCCGGCTTGATCCTGAGACCCGCGAGCTTGAGCTCGGGCTCTGCCAGCTCAGATATGGGCGGGTAGCCCGGCCGCGATATCAGGATGCCCCACTCCTGCGTCGGGCCTATGCTGAGATGTGGCGTTTTGGGCGTGTCGATGATGTCGACGAGCGCCTGGTCCGGCACACGGTACGATGTGGCCTCGGACGCGCGTGCACCGGTGGCGCCCACCGGCAGACCGGCCACAACCGCCAGCAGAACGATGGTCGGAAGAACGTACGCGCCGAAGCATCTGCGACGGTCGTTGGGTTCACTCATGTGCTCTCTCTCCGGTTGTCGCGCCTGGTGTCTCCTAAGATCTCACACAACTCCGAACCGCTCGTAGAACGCCCGCACCCTCGGGTCGCGAAGCAGTGGCTCGAACAGCTGATGTCCCAGATTCGGGTAGTTGTTGCCCTCAATCACGCAGAACCCGTCGGCGGTCACGACGACGTCCCAGCCTACGTAGGGAACGTAGGACATCTTCCGCGCCAGCTCGACGAGCCCGGTGGTCACAGCGTCCCAGTTCGGCACGAGGGTGCCCTTGATCCTGGCATGGGTGCCGGGGTGTTCGTCGAGCCACACGGTTCCCCTCCCGCGTTCCGTCAGTGCGGCCGGCGCCAGTTCGCCAGTGGCGATGTCGACTTGAGCCGCTATCCCCCCTTGCGAGATGTTGTCGGTCGGGATCGACGTCGTCCTGCCGAACCGGTGTCCGGCGAACGGAAGGAACGGCTCGTCCTTCTCGTAGTCCCACATGGAGAGGATGCGTATCGAGTTCGTGGAGTGCGGGAATATCCTGGTCGCGTAGTCGTGCTGCACGATGAACTCGCAGATGAGCGCGCCGGACAGGCCCTCGATGAACGCGCGGAACTCACTTTCGTCGACCACCTTGCCGTTGACGATGAGCCGCCCATCCTCCGAGGAGATGATGCGCACGCCTACTCCCCCACCCCCGCCGCTCGGCTTAACGACGAAGCGCTCGCCGGTCATGCACGCCGCGATGACGCCGGCCGCGTCGCGCATGTCGTAGCGGTCGCCGATGGGAATGAGTCCGTGGTCTCCCACGAAACAGTAGTACTCAGGCACCGGCCCCCCGTGACTCGCGACC
>JAUWCJ010000023.1 GCA_030609365.1 Candidatus Eiseniibacteriota bacterium
GGCCCTGCCTGTCTACGACTGCTACGGTCCGTCCGGGATCGACCGGGATGCGGTCAGGAGATCGCTGGGGCTGACGCGACCGACGATGCTCTTCTTCGGCTACGTCCGTGAGTACAAGGGACTCGCTTACCTCCTGCGCGCGATGCCCATGATACTCGAGCACGTGGACGTGGACCTCCTGGTGGTCGGCGAGTTCTACGACGATCTGACCCGGTATGACCGCATCATCAACGAGCTGGGCATAGGAGATCGGGTCCGCGTCATAGCGGAGCATGTTCCGGATGAATCCGTCGGCGACTACTTCGGAGCGGCGGACGTGGCGGTCCTCCCGTACGTCTCGGCCACACAGAGCGGCATCACACAGATAGCCTTTGCCTTCGGGCTTCCCGTGATAAGCACGAACGTCGGTGGACTTCCTGAAGTGGTGCGGGAGGGCGAAACGGGCTATATTGTGAAACCTGAGGACGAGCGGGACCTCGCAGGGGCGGTCGTGCGCTACTTCACCGGCGAAGACGCTCCGCGGATGAGAGCGAACGTGGCCGTGGAGGCTCAGCGCGATCACGCGGGGGACCTGATGCGCAGTGCCATTCAGGACTTCCTCGAGATGGCGAGGTCTTAGAGTGCTGGATCCCCTGGTCTGGGCGGTGGTCGTCAACTGGAACGGCAGAGAGGTTCTCGAGCCGTGCCTGCGGACACTGCTCGCCTCGTCTTATCGGAACCTGTCTGTGCTGGTCGTAGACAACGCGTCCGGCGACGGCTCCGCACAGTTCGTGCGGGACGAGTTCCCGTCCGTCCGTCTGGCCGACCAGAGCGAGAACCTGGGCTTCGCGGCGGGCGTGAACGCTGGACTGGAACTCGCCCTCACTGAAGGGGCGGACTACGTCCTGATCCTGAACAACGACATCGAGCTGGACGTCAATGCCGTGAGTGCGTTAGTTGACGCCGCGCTCGCGCATCCGAAGAACGCGTTCACGGGGCCCATGATCTACTACGCCGACCGTCCTTCCGTCATATGGTCGGCGGGCGGCGCTGTCTCCTTCTGGACGGGCGGCATCCGTCACCTCGGGCTTCGTGAGGAGGACGTCGGACAGTACGCCGACGTACAACAGGTCGACTACGTCACCGCGTGCGCGGTGCTCGCGTCCGCCGAGGCTGTCAGGGTGGTGGGCGTGATGGACGAAGGGTACTACATGTACAATGAGGACACGGACTGGTGCGTCCGTGCCCGGGACGCAGGGTACGATGTGCTGTTCGCTCCGAGCGCGAGGATCTGGCACAAGGTCTCGATGAGCTCGGGCGGAGGGCTCACGCCGTTCAAGATCTATCATCGGCTGCGCAGCACCCTCAGGTTCTTCTGTCTGCACGCGCGGCCGTATCATTGGATCGGGATCATCCCGATCACTGCGGCCCGAACGGTCGCTTTCGCGGCCCGGCAGCTCCTCAGAGGGAAGGGCGCCAACGTGGGCGCGGTTCTGCGCGGTCTGTGGGACTCGACGACCGGACGAAGGAGAATCTAGCGACATGTCGGAGACTCACTCCAGCCGGCGGCTCAGTGCCGCCCGTGGCGGCCTCGCCGTAGCACGGACCGTGGCGCTCGTGTTCACGGCTGCTGTCCTCTTCACACTGGTGCTCGCGCTCGCCGGGTGCTCCAGCGAGAAGCCGCGCGTTGAGACCCCGCGTCTTCTGTTCTTCGGAGTGGACGCCGGTAACTGGAACATCCTTACCCCGATGATCCAGGCTGGCGAGCTTCCGAACATCGCTTCCCTCGTCGATCGGGGCTCCTTCGGCGTGCTCAAGTCCGGTGTGCCGATACAGTCGCCGCAGATGTGGACCTCGATAGCGACGGGGGTCGTTCCGGAGAAACACGGCATCATGCGCTTCACGGCCGAGATCCCGGGCACGGGCCGCGAGGTCCCGGTGACGAGCAACATGAGGAAGGTCAAGGCGTTCTGGAACATCCTGTCGGACGCCGACATCACGGTCGGGATCGTCGGGTGGTGGCCCAGCTGGCCGGCGGAGCCCGTCAACGGCTTCATGATCGCCCAGCGCGCGTGGCCCGTCAACTGGAGCCGGCACGGCATCCCCTTCGGTGCGGCCCGCGACGAGACGGGCCGGCTGATAGTGGATGACTTCGAGGGCAGGACCTACCCCGAGGAGCTGTACGCGGACTTCGAGCAGTTCATTGTCACCGAGGAGGACGTGACGGCGGACGAGTTGTCCTTTCTCTTCGATGACCCCGCGTTCAGGGACCCTGCGAAGCAGTTCCACGCACGATGGGTGTTCGCCAAGGACAAGACCTTTGCAGACGCCGGGCTCGCGATGCTCAAGCGTTTTCGTCCCGACGTGCTGGCCGTTTACCTGCAGGGCACCGATGTCGTGTCCCACTACTACTGGGGCTACCAGCGCGAGGAGGGGTTCAAAGTCTCTCCGTCGGATGAGCGCCTGTACGGGCACGTGGTGCGCAATTACTACCGCTACGTGGACGGCGTGATCGGGAGCTACCTCGCGGAGGTCGGAGACGACACGCCGGTGATGATAGTGTCCGATCACGGCTTCGAGACCAAGCGCGACCTCAAGGAGCGCTGGGAGAGAGGCGAGAGAATCCGGACCGAGGAAGGTGGCAAGGACGTGCCCTGGGATCACGGCGTGGACGGCATCTTCATCATGACCGGCCCGGGGGTCAGAGAAAGCAACAGGCTGCCTGATATGTCGGTCGTGGACGTGACGCCGACGATGCTCGCGTATCTCGGACTTCCCGTGGCCGAGGACATGGACGGCGCTCCCGGGCTCGCGGCTCTGGAGGAGTCGTTCCTGGAAGAGCATCCGGTGACGTTCATTCCGACCTACGAGACCGGGGGGCCCCGGGGTGACGAGACGCCCATGGAATCGCCGATGGACGAGGGGATCAAAGAGAAACTGAGGGCGCTGGGCTACATTGAGTAGCAGGCCTTTGACGGAGACTGAGCCGATGCGCGTGAAGACCGACTGCAGGCTGTTCCTTGGAGACAGGCCCTGCGTGTGGGGCGGGAACTGTGAGGGGTGCGAGCACTACGCTCCCAAAGGCGAGCACATAGTCATCATCAAGCTGGCGGCGGCCGGTGACGTGCTTCGGACTACCTCGATCCTGCCTCCGCTCAAGAGAGCGCACCCCGATTCGTACATCACGTGGCTGACCGACCCGGCCGCGCTTCCGCTCATAGAGCTCAATCCTCACGTGGACCGTGTGATGCCGTTCGGGTTCGACGCGTGGGTCACGCTGTTGGTGCAGTCGATCGACCTTCTCATATGTCTGGACAAGGAGGAACGCGCCTGCGCATTCGCATCGACACTCAATGCTTCTGCGAGGTCGGGGTTCGCCCTGTCGATGGCCGGCGCCGTGGAACCCCTGAACGAGGGCGCGCGCTACGATTACGAGCTGGGGCTGTCGGACGAAATGAAGTTCCACGAGAACGCTATGACCTACCCTGAGATATTCTGCCGCACGGCGGGCCTCGAGTATCGAGGGGATCCTTACGTTCTGACGCTACCTGCACGTTCGATCGAGTACGCGGAGCGTTTCCTCGGCGGGCTGTCTCTCACTGATCCCCTGATCGGCCTCAATGTCGGAGCGGGACGCGTGTTCGCGAACAAGGCCTGGACGCCAGAGGGGTACGCGTCGCTCGCGGGCGCGGTGCGGGAGAGACTCGGCGGGACGGCACTCGTCCTGGGTGGGCCCGACGATCGTGAGCGTGCGGAGGCAGTGCTGGACGCAGCACCCGATACCACGGTCGACGGTGGACTGCACGAGATCCTCGACTTCGCTGCGGTGGTCGGCAAACTGGACGCGCTCGTCACCGGCGACACGCTGGCGATGCACATCGGCATCGCGCTCGGCGTGCCCACGGTGGTGATGTTCGGGCCGAGCGCGCCGCAGGAGATAGAGCTATTTGGGGCCGGCAGGAAGGTGCTGAGTCCGCTGGACTGCGCTCCATGCTACAAGCGGGAGTGCGACGTCAGCCCGTCCTGCATGGAGACCATCGAGATGGAGACCGTGTTCGAGGCACTCGAGGAAGCGCTGGAGAAGCCATGACAGGTGACAGGCCCGGAACACGAGGCGGGGGAGCCGCCGTGTGGAAGACGCTCGTCTTCTCGGGCGGGGGCTTCGCGCTCGCCGTCGGGGCCCTGCTTGGCGTTGCCGGGCTCAGGACCAGCGGGTTCGTCCTGACACTGTTACCCTCACAAGTGCTGCCGATGCTGATCGCGCTCGCCGTCGCCTACACCGTCCTCGGCGGGCTTGTCCTGCTGCTCACGGCCCGCGCGAGAGCACGGGGCGGGACCGACAGTGCGTCGGAACGCGCTGTGCTGACGGCACATTTCACTGCAACTCTCTGGGTCACGCTCGTGCTCATGTTCCTCCCGCTCAAGGGCTCTGAGACCTTCGTGCGGGCGGACACGCTGACGACGCTCCAACTCAATGTGATAGGGCTTGCAGTCGTACTTGTCGTTGGGCTCGTCGCGGGTTGGCTTCTGGCCTGGATACTATCGGTCGTCCTCTCCTTCCTGAGAATGCTCATCCCCGGCCGGCGAGTCCTGCTGCTGGGAGGGGCGTGCGCAGTGCTGGCCCTGGTCGTCCTGATCGTGGGTGTGCACGTGAGGACCGGTGTCACGGGATCCGGGGGTATGGCGCCAGCGGGCGCCGGGACGCCCAGAGTCGCCATCATCGGAGTCGACGGCTGCGACTGGGAGAAGCTCGGGCCTCTCGTGGACTCGGGGAGACTTCCCAACTTCGAGCGCATCATGGAACGAGGCGCCTACGGACCGCTCATGTCGGAGGCACCTCTGGTCTCGCCCCGCATCTGGACGACCATCGCCACCGGCAAGACGGCCGACAAACACGGCATCCGCGACTTCGTCAACGAGGCAGGCGTGCCGGTGAACGCCACGATGAGATCCGCGGCGCCCCTCTGGGACATCGTCGGGAGCTTCGGCCTCCCGGTTGGTGTCGTGGGATGGTACGTAACGTGGCCGGTGGATGAGGTCAACGGCTTCCTGCTGTCCGACCGGCTCCATTCGCTCCTGCGCGGCCCCGTTCAGATGCTGCAGTCGCTGGGGGGGCGCCCGACGAACGAGCGCCTGGAGTCGTTCGGCGCGTTCGCCTTCGACGCGGGCTACAAGCGCTACTCGAAGGACGATCTGCGCTTCCAGCTCAATAGGATTGTCGACGAACCCCTCCGCTGGGGCTACCTCCGCGATGCCATCTACTCACGTATGTCGACCACTCTCACGCCCGGCTACAGGCCGGCCCTGTCGGCCGTGTACCTGCGCGGCGTCGATTTCGTCCAGCATTTCTTCTGGCAGTATGCAGACCCCGAGCCGTTCGGTGACGTCCCCGAAGAGGGCATCTCGGCCTACGGCGAGGTGATCGACAACTACTACGTCTATACTGATACGCTGCTCGGCAGGCTGCTCGAGGCCCTGGGTGACGACATGAACGTCATCATCGTCTCCGATCATGGCTTCAAGCCGCGGCGGGACCTGGATCCGGGCAGACCTCAGCTGACCGGCACGCACGACATTGCCGGGGTCATCATTGCGTCCGGCCCCGCGTTCCGAGCCGCGGGACGAATCGAGGGCGCCACGATATTCGACATCACGCCCACGGCGCTCGCGGTCATGGGGCTGCCCGTAGGGGAAGACATGGACGGCAGGGTGCTCACGGAGATCATCAGACAAGAGCATATGGCCATCCATCCGGTGTCGTTCGTCCCTTCGTACGAGCCCATTGTTGGGAAGGAGAGGGGAGAGGTCGGGTCGACTATGGACGACGCGATCAGAGAACAGCTCAAGTCGCTGGGCTACATCGAGTAGTCCGCTGGACCTGAGCGGCACGCCCGTTCTTGCGCGGAGGGCCGGTGAGGGGCACCAGGAAACTCCAGACGCTGCTTGCCAGACACGCGTCTTCCACGCCCACGCGTGTTGGACGAGTTCTCGCCGTCGTTCTTCTCGGCGCTGCGCTCCAGCTCATCACGCAGACTCTGCTCGCCCGCTCGCTGCCCAAGACACAGGTGGGACTGATATCGCTCCTTCTGGGCGCGCTTCCGATCCTGTCCACGCTGTCCATGGCCGGGCAGGGCGCGTCTGCTGTTCGCTTCCTCTCGAAAACCGAGCCCGGCACCTACGACACCGTCGCGCACGTGCGCCGCATTCTCGCTCTCGTGCTGCCTCTCGGCGTCGTGGCGAGCCTGGCCGGCGCCGGGTTCTACGAGCTGAGTTGGGGACTCGCTCTGGTGCTCGTGGCCCTGGTGATCTCTCAGAACACAGCGGTGACCGTGAGCTCGGTCATGCGAGCGGAGCACCGCTACGAACTCGCGATGACGACAGTGCGCCTTCCGGCGATGGCGGCCGGCGTCGTGCTGCTCGTGTTGCGGCTCTCCGACGCCCTCACCTACACGACCGCCCTGGTTACGCTCGGTGTCAGCTTCGCGCTGTCCGGGCTCGCAATTACCGTTCGGGGAACGCGGGGGAGCGGCACGGGCGGGAAGCCAGTGCCCCGCTTCGTGCTGCGTGAGGGCATGTTCCTTCTCGGCCTGAATCTCTCCTTCGCGATCATGGTGTCCGTCGACAAGCTCGTCATCGGGAAGATGCTCCCTTACTCGCAGCTGGCGGTCTACGCGTCGATCTTCGCGGTCATGAGGGGCTTCGACTTCCTCTTCTACTCGATCACCTACGTCCTGATGCCGCGGGTCAACGTGCTCAAGAAGCTCGAGCTTCGGAGATACAACCTCCTCATTGCGGCCCTGGCAGGCCTCCTCACAGTGGGATACCTCGTGCTTGGGGACGACGTCGTGAGCTTCCTCTACAGAGGGAACTACGACGAGGGCGCCTATCTCATACTGCCTTTCGCCTTGTCTGGCATCGTCAAGCTGTTCTACTCTGTTCCTTCCAGCGTGATAGGTGGACGCCTGCCGCGCCTGGCGCTCAAGCAGTTCCTGTGGTTCAATCTGGCCGCCGTGGTGGTGAACATCGTTCTGGACATCATCATGATCAGGGCGATGGGACTCATGGGGGCGGCGATAGCCACCGCCGTTGCGTGGGGCCTGAGGCTCGCGGGAGGGTACGTCATCGTTGCGCGAAACCGGTCGCACCTCTCGGCCCCGGTCGAGGAGACGCTCCGTGAAGAAACCAGCAGAGGAGAGTAACGCCATGAAGGCCACGAAGCGACACAAGGAGGAGCGCGGAGTTGGCGCACCGAGAGAGGCCGAAGCGGCTCCCCTCTTCGGGAGCCGCGCAACTCTGATCTCCATTCTCATCATAGTGGCCGCAGGCCTCATCTACTTCTGGCGAGTGGTGTTCCTTGGTGAGATCCTCACGGGCGGCGACGTCCTGGCGGGAGCGGCCATCTTCGAGGACTACGCGGTGAAGCAGATCGCGGCGGGGCACCTACCGCTGTGGAACCCATATATCTTCTCAGGGATGCCGTTCTTCGACAGTATGAGCTGGAGCGCGTTCGTCTACCCAAGCTACTGGTTCAAGTTCGTGGTGGAGAAGCTCCCGGGTGTCGAGCTGCCCAGGTTGTTCTTCCTCTTCCTGCACTACGAACTGGCCGCGCTCGGCACGTTCTTCTACCTGCGCTCCCGGAAGATAGGGCACGGCGGTGCCGTGATCGCAGGTCTGGCATTCATGCTGTCCCCGCACCTGGTAGGTCTCGCGACGATCGGGCACGGCGGGAAGATCCTCGCGACGGCGTACCTCCCGCTCGTCCTGATGGCCGCACACAAGCTGATGGAGTCGGCTGACAGGCGGTGGATCGCGTTTCTCGGGCTCTTCGGCGGGCTGCAGTTCCTCGCACGACACGTGCAGATAAGCTACTACACGTGGCTGGCAGTCGCGGTCCTCGTCATCTACTGCGTCGTCAGTCGCCGGCGGGCCGGCGAACCCTGGAAAACCCTGGGAGCGAGCACAGGATTCGTGGCCATCGGGGGCGTTCTGTCGGCCATGCTGGGTGCCGTCCTCCTTCTGCCCCTCATGAGCTACTCGGAGTTCTCGACTCGCGCCGCGGAGGCGGGCGGAATGGGCTTCGAGAACGCGGTGATGTGGTCGCTGCATCCCAAGGAACTCCTTACCTTCCTGGTCCCGTCGTTCTTCGGCCTGGCGAACGAGACGTACTGGGGAACCATGCCTTTCACGCAGGTGTCTCACTACGTCGGCTACGTGGTCCTCTGTCTGGCCGCGGTTGGCGTGATCCGCAGGAAAGACCGGAGCGTCGGCTTCCTTCTGGTCCTCGTGGCCGTCGGGATCTTCATGGCGTTCGGGCGGCATCTCGGACCGGTCTACAGGGTCATCTACGAACTCCTGCCGGGCTTCCGGCGATTCAGGGTACCTGCCATGTCGCTGACGCTCGCGCAGTTCGCGCTGGCGGCCCTAGCGGGGTACGGCGCGTCCGTGCTGCTCGGCGAGACGGGGCAGCGCAGGAAGAGCACTCTGCGGTGGGCCATCGGTTGTACCGCGGTCGGAGGCGTCGTCGCGCTCATCGTGCTGGCTTCGAGGGGGGCGATAGGGTCCGCGGCGACCACGGCTCTCATGATCAGACACGTCGGCGCACCGCCGGCCGCGCTCCGCGAGCTGGGAACGCGCGCCGCCACAATGGCGTTCCGGGACGCGGGTATTCTGCTCGCGTTCGCCGCTGCGTCAGGAGTGGCCGTCTTCGTTGCGGGCACACGTAAGCTCCAGCGGGTGCTCGTCTTCACATTGCTCCTCGGACTGGTGGTCTGGGACGTCGCTGTGGTCGACGCGCGGTTCATGCACACGGAGAAGATGAAGCCGCTTGACTCGTACTATCCCGAGACGGCGGCGATATCCTTCCTGAAGCGGCAGGAGGGCGTGTTCAGGATCGCGGCCGTCGACCGCGGGTTCTCGTCGAACGCCTGGATGTACCATGGAATCGAGACGATCGGTGGCTACCATCCCGCCAAGCTGGCGGTCACGGAGAACCTTCTGAACAAGCTGGGTATCGGCAACCTGAAGCTCCTGGCTCTCCTCAACGTCAGATACATCGTGGGACCCGAAGAGCTCGATCACGACGCGTTCGTGTCCGTGGCGCCCGGGGTCCACGAGAATCTCGCAGCACTCGAGCGGGTCTTCCTCGTCGGTTCCGTCAAGCAGGTGTCGAGCGAGAAGAAGGCACTGGCAGAACTGCGAATCGACAACTTCAACCCGGTGCGGACCGCGATCCTGATGGAGGAGCTGCCGGGGCCGGTGCTCGGCACCGAGGGAAGCACCGCCGAGCTCGTCTCCTACGAACCTTACGAGATCCGTGTGCGCGCCAGCATCCGCCAGCCTTGTCTGCTCGTCTTTTCGGAGGTATACTATCCTCTGGGCTGGAAGGCGTCGATTGACGGCGTTGAGACGATTATCTATCGAACCGACTACGCTCTGAGATCCGTGTATCTTACACCCGGTGAGCACACCGTAGTGATGAGGTACGTCCCGTCCCTGCTGCGGCGCGGGCTGTTCGTCAGCCTCCTTGCGGCCGTTGCTCTGGTGGGACTTCTGGTGTGGCCGGTCGGCGGCCGGAATAGGGGAACCCCTGCATGAAGATCATGGTGGTAGTGCCCACCTACAACGAGAGAGCAAACCTCGAGGAGCTGATCCCGCGCGTCCTCGGGCAGCTTCCACATATCGAGCTTCTGGTCGTAGACGACGGCTCGCCGGACGGCACGGGTGAGTACGCGGACTCGGTCGCGGCCGAGGACCCTCGCGTTCACGTGCTGCACCGGCCGGGCAAGATGGGGCTGGGCTCCGCGTACATCCTCGGCTTCACACACGCCCTCACCACAGACGCCGAGCTCATCATTCAGATGGACGCCGACTTCTCACACAACCCCGACGAGATCCCCAACCTCGTCGAGCAGGCGCGCGAGTACGACATCGTTCTGGGCTCGCGGTACATCACCGGTGCCAACGTGGTCAACTGGCCACTCCGACGGCTCTTCCTGAGCTACTTCGCCAATGTGTACACACACCTTGTAACAGGGCTGCCACTTCGGGACTCCACCGGTGGCTTCAAGTGCTTCCGCCGCAAAGTTCTGGGCGAGATCAAGCTGCAGACCATCAGGTCCGACGGGTACTCGTTCCAGATCGAGGTGAACTTCAGGAGCTGGAGAAAGGGTTTCTCGATAGTCGAGATCCCCATCGTGTTTGTAGACCGGCACTCGGGCACGTCAAAGATGTCCAGACGGATCGTATGGGAGGCGATGTGGTTGGTCTGGCGACTGAGAATCGAGAGAATCCTGAAGAGGCCGTGAGCTCGTCTCCTGGGCCGGATCTCTCGATCATTATCGTCGGTTACAACAGCCTGCCGGAGCTGGGCGAGTGCCTGGCGTCGGTGCGCGACACCGGCGTCCGAGCGCGCGTTGAGATCGTGGTCGTGGACAACGCATCCGCGGACGGTACGGTGGAGTTCCTCGGGCGGGAGCATCCCGAGGTCCGCCTGGTAGCCAACGGCCGGAACGTCGGGTATTCGAGGGCGGTCAATCAGGGCATCGCCGAGGCGAGGGCACCCTATATTCTGGTGCTCAATCCTGACATAGTGGTGCTCCCGAACGCGGTGGACCAGCTCGTCTCGTTCATGGACGCGCACCCGGACGTCGGAATTGCCGGCTCGAAGCTGCTGAACCCCGACGGGTCTTTGCAGCACTCGTGCAGACGGTTCTACACGTTCTGGACGCTCGTGCTTCGACGGACGCCGCTCGGGAAACTCCTGGAGAACGGCCGCACGATCTCGAACTACCTGATGCTCGACTTCGACCACCAGGAGTCCAGAGAGGTGGACTGGGTCATCGGGGCGTGCATGATCGTTCGGAAGACGGCGCTCGCGGACTTCGGGGAAATGGACGAGCGTTTCTTCCTGTACTTCGAAGACGTCGACTGGTGCTACAGGGTCTGGCAGAGCGGCTGGAAGGTCTGGTACGTTGCCGACTCCGTTATGCGGCACCGCCACGCGCGCGAGAGCGCACGGCCCGGGCTGTCCAAGCAGATCATCGCGCACGGGTTGTCGATGATCCACTTCTACGAGAAGTGGGGGAAGGCGATCTACGGATTGAAGAAGTACCGGCGGGTTCTCACCAATTCGGTCCTTCTGATAAGCGACCTGGTCGCCGTCAACGGCGGCTTCGGCCTCGCGTACGTCCTGAGGTCCAGCCTGCAGGGGCTGCTCCAGAAACCGATGTTCGGGATCTCAGTCTACGGGTCGTTCCTGGCCTTCGCCAATCTCGTGTTCGTGTTCTCGTACGCATTCTTCGGGCTGTACCGAAGTTCCGTAGAGCGGGAGCGGGCATCGGACGTGACCCTGAGCGTCTTCAGGGCTACGGCCGTCGCCGCGGTCATTCTGATGGCGAGCACTTTTCTCACGTCCCTGACCGTCTATTCCCGTGTCTTGGTCGCCGCGTTCTGCGTACTGGCCGTTGTCCTGACCGTCGCCCTGCGGATGGGCCTCAGGAAGATCCACGGGCTGGTGCGGGCCGGACGATTCGACCTGACGAGGGCTGCCGTGGTCGGCACGGACGAGACCTCCCGCAGAGTAGCGGAGAGGCTGCTCGCGCACTCGGCGCTGGGCTATGATCTGGCGGGGCTCGTTGCGACCGACCATGGTGAGCGGCCGCCGGGCTTCACGGTCATCGGACGCCTAGAGGACCTGCCCGAGCTGATCGAGAAGCACCGCATCGGCGAGGTGATATTCGCCGACCCGCGGGTCTCTCACGACAAGGTCGCCGACTTCCTACTCAAGGCGAGAAGAAGCGCCGTCGACGTCAAGATGGTATCCGGGCTGACCGGCATCCTGACGCAGCGAGCGAAGGTCGAAGAATTCCTCGACCTTCCCGTTGTCGCGTTCGAGCGAGAGGCGCTTCTGAGAGCCGGCGCGGGGATCAAGCGCGCGCTCGACGCCGTGGGAGCCGCTCTTGTCATTGTCGCCTGGGCGCCGTTGCTCGTCGTGACGTCCGTCGCAACCCTCGCCGGCAGAAGGACGGGGCCCCTGTCGTCGGTCCAGCGGGCGGGTCTGGGCGGGAAGACGTTCAACATGCACGTGCTCAACCAGACCGACAAGCCGTCCGCGCTCAGAAGGTTCACGCTTCGTCACGGGCTTTCGGTCTTCCCGTCGGTCATCAACGTGCTGAAGGGTGAGATGAGCTTTGTCGGTCCTCAGGTGGTTGCTCCGATGGACCCTGCGACGCTGAGTCTTAGGGGACGCCTGCGGTTCGACGCGAGACCAGGGGTCACCGGCCTTGCCCGGGTGTCCGCGGCGGAGGGAAAGAGCACTGCGGACGAACTGGCGGCGCTCGACGCCTACTACGTGCAGGACTGGTCGCTCGGAGGCGACACCAAGATCTTGATGAGGTGGCTCATGCAGTGTCTATTGGGATGGGCCGATGTGTCGATCGAACCAGGTTCATCGGAGGCGCCCTGAGCATCGAGACAGAGGGACTCTGCCGGGGTTTCGCATGAAGGAGCAACCAACCATGAGACTACCACTACTGCTGGGACTGGTCGCCGCACTGGCGCTTCCATTCACGGCGAGGGCCCAGCAGTGGGATGCGGTGCCGCTGCCGGACGGACCGAGCGGCGCCAATCCGAAGATCCTCGACATCGCCATGGACAGCGATACCGTCTGGTTCTCCACTGAGCATGATGGGCTATTGGCGTACGACGGGTCGACCTGGGTTCTGCACGTGCACGCGGACGGTGGCCTGCGGAGCGACGCCTACCGGAATTCGATCTTCAGCGACGCACTTGGGAACAAGTGGACGGCCAGGGACGGGTCCTCAACGCTCGACAGGCTGGACGACGCCGGGACGTTCACCGACAAGAGCGACGACACGTGGACGTACTACAACCAGGGCACTGAGCTCCAGAGCGGCCGCGTCTTCTCCATGGCTCAGGATCTGAACGGCAACGTGTGGTTCGGGATCAGGGACGAGAACCTGGATCAGCCGTCCAACCTCGAACTCATCATCGAGAACGACCCCTCAACGCCCACCGACGACGAGTGGCTCAGCTACGACCAGGACGACGACCTCGCGGCGTTCTTCACGAGGGACGTCAGAGAGCTGGCCGTCGACAACAGGGGCAGGCTCTGGATCGTCTACTACCTCCGTGGAGTTGATGTCTGGGACTTCGGAGACTACTACACATACGAGGACGACACGATCGAGCACTACGGGCTTACGGAGGGCCTCCCGAGCGACGTGATCCACTCTGTGCTCGTGGCGGCTGACGGACGCGTCTGGCTGGGTGCCAACAACGGGATCGCCGTCTTCGATGCGGACGGCGAGACGTGGAGCGTGCTCAGCGACCTGGGCGCGGACAAGATCACGGACCTTGCCGAGGACGGACAGGGCCACGTGTGGGCCGCGACCGACGAGGGCGTCGCGATGTTCTACTCGAGCGGCGAGTTGGCCACGTTCTACACAACGGCCGACGGGCTGAAGGACGATCTGGTGCAGCTCATCGAGGTCGACCGGACCGGCGGCACCGTGTGGGCGGTCACCGAAAAGCTGAGCACGGGGGAGACCTTCCTGAACATGCTCGAGTCCGGATTCGGACCCGACAGCGAGGTGTTCGCGTACCCGAACCCCTGGAAGGAAGGGAAGTCCACCGAGTTCATCAAGATCCAGGGTGCGCCGGAGGGTTCCAGCGTCGAGGTATTTGATATCATGGGGCAGAGCGTCCGGAAACTCCCGGCGACGCAAGAGCCGTACGTCTGGGATTCGCTGGACACTGACCTGAACGAGGCACCCAGCGGAGTCTACGTGATCAGGGTGAAGATGCCCACGGGTGAACTGGCTTTCACGAAGGTAGCCATCATAAGGTAGACGATGACCAAGCAGGAGAAGAGAGTGCGCACGCTGGTGGTCGGCGCCGGGTCCGCGGGGACCATGGCCGCGACCGAGATGGCCGCACGGCCCGAGCAGGGCTACGTCGTCGCGGGGTTCCTCGATGACGATCGCGCAAAGATCGGGCAGACGATCGCCGGCGCTCCGGTACTCGGCACGATAGCCGACCTTGCCGCTGTCGCTGTCGAACACGACGTCCAGGAAATCGTCATCGCGATACCCTCCGCATCGGGCCACACCATCCGCGAGGTGGTCCGACTGTGCGAGGAGGCCGGCCGCTCGTTCAAGATCGTCCCGGGCGTCTGGGAAATAATCCTCGGCGACGTCGAGATCAACCAGATCCGGGAACTCAAGCTCGAGGACCTGCTGGGACGAGAGACCGTCACGCTCGATGCGGAGAAGATGACCGCGTACATTCAGGGTCGAGTGGTCCTCATCACCGGTGCGGGCGGCTCTATCGGGTCCGAACTGGCCAGGCTCGTCGCGGGGTTCAAACCCTCGAGCATCCTGCTGATGGGACGCGGCGAAAACAGCGTCTATGAGATCGATCGCGAGCTCGCCACCGACCACCCGGACGTCCACAGGGTCCCGGTCATCGGTAGCGTCGCGGACGAGGTGGCACTGGAGAAGGTCTTCGCCGAATACCGTCCTCAGGTGGTGTTCCATGCTGCAGCACACAAACACGTCCATCTGATGGAGTTCTACCCGGACGAGGCCATCAAGAACAACGTCACGGGCACACGCAGGTTGATCGAGTCGGCCGCGCGGTACGGGGTCGACCGGCTGGTAATGCTCTCGACCGACAAGGCAGTACGCCCGAGGGGCGTGATGGGCGCATCGAAGCGCCTCGCCGAGCTGACGATGCTGAGAAAGACGGCGGAGGGGTGCCGCACGAAGCTGATCGCCGTACGCTTCGGCAACGTGCTGGGCAGCCGCGGCAGCGTCGTCCCGATGTTCCAGCAGCAGGTGAGGCTCGGTGGGCCCGTTACGGTCACGCACCCGGATGTCACGCGTTACTTCATGACCATCCGTGAGGCCGCCATGCTGGTCCTTGAGGCCGGCTTCGCCGGCCGCGGGGGTGAGATCTTCGTGCTGGACATGGGGGACCCCATCCGGATATCCGAGCTCGCAGAACACGTCATCAGGCTGTCCGGGCTGGAACCCGGCACGGATATAGCTATAGAGTACTGCGGTCTCCGCCCCGGTGAGAAACTGCACGAGGAGCTGTGGTCATCCGCGGAGACGCTCTCGAGAACCGAGTACGACAAGATCCTTGTCCTCAAGTCCGGTGGCTCACCGCCGGACGCGCGAATCGCGTCCACCTCTGATCTGCTCGAGGAGCTGGCCGCGCGCGGGGACCGCGAGGGAGTTCTCAGGGCGCTCAGAGGACTCTTCGAAGATATGTCAGCGGAGGAGGAAGATGAAGAGAGCACTACCGGCGATTGAGGGCGGCGAACCCGTCAGGGAGAACTTCCTTCCCTTCGCGCTTCCGTCGATCGGCGAGAAGGAGATCGACGAGGTCGTTGAGACCCTGAGGTCCGGATGGCTGACCGTCGGTCCGAGGACGAAGAGGTTCGAGGAGATGGTCGCGGTCTACGTCGGCGTCGTGCGTGCGGCTGCTCTCAGCTCGTGCACTGCCGGCCTGCACCTCGGTATGAAAGTGCTGGGGGTGGAGCGGGGAGACGAGGTCATCCTCCCTGCCCTCAACTTCATCGCGGGGCCGAATTGCGCCATCCATCTGGGCGCGACTCCCGTACTGGTCGACGTGGACCCGGAGACCCTGAACGTCACACCCGAGATCCTGGCCGCCGCCATCACGGAACGTACGAAGCTCATCGTTCCGGTGCATTTCGGGGGACGGCCCATTGACATCGACGGGATCATGGAGGTTGCGCACTCTCGAGGCATCGCGGTCCTCGGTGACGCCGCCCACGCAATGGGGGCGGACTACGGCGGACGGAAGGTTGGATCGGTGGCGGACGCCACGTCCTTCAGTTTCTACGTGACAAAGGGCATCACCACCGGAGAGGGCGGGAGCCTGACCTCTCCTAATGCCGACCTGGTCGACCGCGTCGGCATCCTGAGCCTCCACGGAATGACCAGCGGCGCGTGGAACCGCTATTCCGAGCGCGGGTCGTGGTTCTACGAGGTTCACGAACCCGGCCACAAGTACAACATGACCGATATCCAGGCCGCCCTCGGAATACACCAGATGGAGAAGGTCGACGAGTTCAGGGAGAGACGCGAGGAGATCGCGCGGGCATTCGACAGCGGACTTCGCGACAACGATGCGATCGGCGTGCCCGCTTCCTGCACCTCGTGCAAGCACGCGTGGCATCTGTACCCGATCCAGCTCAGGAGTGAGCTGCTCAAGACCGACCGCGACTCGTTCATCAGGAGCCTCCGTGAGGAGGGCATAGGAACGAGCGTTCACTTCATCCCGGTCCACTACCACGGCTACTACAGCAAGCGGCTCGACTACGGGCGCGGCAGTTTCCCGGTGACGGAGGAGTTCTTCGAGCGCGCGGTATCTCTGCCCATCTACCCGTCCATGAGCGACGGTGATGTGAAGGATGTGGTCGAGGCTGTGTGCAAGCTCCTCGACTACTACAGGAGGTAGCGCCCTTCAGGACCGCCCGCGGTAGCTGCGGGGCAGCACCGCGAGGCACAGATCCGAAGAGGTGGTTCAAGCTGGACATCGAGTTGTCAACCGACGTCAACCCCGGGAAGTGGAGCCGCCTCGTCGCTGAAGACGAGGCCGCTACGTTCTTCCACACGCCGGAATGGTCCGACGTCCTGACGACGACGCTACCCGGCTTCGGGGCGTCCCACGTGGCCGCGCGCGATAGCGAGCGGCTGATCGCCCTCTTGCCGGTGCTCGGACGGTCGAGGTTCACGGCAACCACGCTCGAGTCCATGGCGTTCGGCACGTTCGGAGGTCCGGTGCTGGGCGACGCGGCGTCCGGGGACACCGCGCGCGTGTTGTTGGCGGAGTTCGCCGGGGCCGCGGCGTCGCTGCGAGTGGGGTTTGCGCAGGTCGTCGACCGCTCTGGTCGAATCCAGGAATCCGACCTGCCCGGCTTCCGCCGGATCGACGACACCGTGCAGGTGCTTTCTCTGTCGACGAGCTACGAGGAACTCGAGAGAGGGTTCAAACCGTCCGCGCGCAACAAGATGCGGAAGGCCGTGAAGGCCGGAGTGACCGTCAGACGTGCGGAGTCCGAAGAGGATTTTCTCGCCTACCACGCCGTTCTCGAAGAGTGCAGCAGAGAGTGGGCGATCAAACCGCGTCCGGGACGGGAGTTCTTCAGTGCCCTGTCCGGCCTCGACCCGAACGTCGTGCAGATGTGGCTCGCCGTTCACGACGGCGATGTGCTGGCGGGCGACCTCAACTTCGCGCTTCACGGCACGGTGATGAACTGGGGCAACGTATCGACCGACGCGGCCAAGTCGCTGGCACCCAACAACCTCCTGCACGCCAGCACGATCGAGCAGGCGGTGAGTGACGGGCACCACACCTACGATCTCGGATCGAGCGGCGGCATCGAAGGAGTGAGGGCCTTCAAGGCGTCCTTCGGGACGGCGGACGTCCCGGTCCGGAGGTTCGTACTGGAGAAGGCATGGTATCGCGGCCTGAAGAAGGCCGCGGGTCGCAGGACGGGAACCGGGGGAGAGCTCACATGAAACCTTCTGCCAGGATAGTCCTGCTCGTGGCCATCGCGATCCACGTTGTGTTCCTGGCGTCCCTCATCGCCCCGGGCCACTTCCTCAACCCCCTGTTTCCAGAGGGGATGCACAACCTGGGCGAGGGGCAGGGAAGCGACTTCTACGCTTTCTATCAGGCCGGGCGCTACGTGCTGGACGGCGAGAACATCTACACGAGACCCATGGACGATCCGGACCGCGTCGTTCCCTACGCATATTTCTACCGCTACCTTCCCTTCGTCGCGTACACGATCGGGGTCGCAGCCAACGCCGTGGAACCGAAGACCGCCTACTGGATATGGGTCGCCATCATCGAGCTTGTTCTCGGGCTCTGTATCTGGGGCACGCGCCGCATCACTCGGGACTCTACTCTGTTCGCCTACCTTGCCGCGATGTGGCTGATGTACACACCGTTCTACATCGAGCAGTACATGGGGCAGCTCACGTTCGCGATGGCGGCGATGTCATTCGCTTTCGCCGTGATGCACCTCCGTGGAAGGGCGCTCGCATCCGACGGCTGGTGGTGGGCGAGCGTGGTCATCAAGCACCTGACGGTACTGTACGTTCCCATTCTGATCAGGTTGCGGAAGTACCGGACCATCGCCATCGCCATCCTACTGCTGCTCGTGACGACCGTTCCTTACTTCCTGTTGCGGAGTCACGGGACCGGCCAGTTCAGCAACGACAACTTCAGCCTCAACCTGGACCCGTATGCCGGCAACATGGGCGGCGTCGCGTTCTTCATGGTACTGAAGCAGCGCTTCTTCCCGCTGGCCTCGCAGGCGCTCGGTCACCTGGGTCCCATCAAGCTCTCGCTCACGCGCCTGGGCGTCGCCCTGGTCATGGGTGTCCCCGTGCTCGCGAGCCTGTGGGTGACCTTCCGGAAGAAGCCCTTTGATTTCCTCGAGTCCTTTGCGCTCTGGACCCTGGTGTATTTCTTCGTGTTCAGAGAGGTGTGGGAGTACCACTACGTTCTTCTGATACCGGTGTTCGTGCTCCTCTATGCGCGGACGCGGGCGCGCGTGCTGTGGTTCATCTACGCGCTCGCCGCTCTTCCGACGCTGTTCGTTCTCTACGATGTCCCGGGCGCGGACCCCGGGGAGGCGTGGCGGGCGTGGAGCGCGCTCGAGCACGTCGTCAATCACGGCTTCAAGCTGATACCTGTCGTCTGGCTCTTCGTGTGGGTGGCCGCGGGCTACCTGCGCCGCCACAGCAAGCTCATGGAATCCCGAATGGACACGGGCCTCGACCTGGTCGTCTAGGCGATCCCGCGCCGGCATGGCGGGACGCGGTTCCCCGTCGGGGCCGCGGAGCGACCATCGGAACAAGCGATGTGGAGCTGACAGCATGCGAATCGCGTACCTCTCGATAGGCGGGCACATACACACCGAGCGGTGGCTCCGCTCGTTCGTTGACCGTGGGCACGAGGTCCACCTGATGACGGTCCAACCCGTCCCGATCGAGGGCGTGAAGCTGTACGACATCAGAACCGGCATCCCCTTCAAGCCTCTGCACTACGCAGTCGCGCTGCGCAAGGTGAGAAGGATCCTCGCGGAGGTGCGTCCTGACCTGCTGCACACCCACTTCCTCACGGGGTACGGCTACTGGGGCGCCTTCTCGGGATTTCACCCGAACGTCCTGACGGTCTGGGGCGACGACGTCTATCTGACGCCTCACACCTCGTTCCTGAAGGGCCGGCTCGCGCGCATGGCCCTGAGACGCGCGGATCTCGTGACGGGGGATTCGGAGGACATCCTGGAGCGGGCCGTTGCCATGGGCGCGGCGAGAGAGGCGTGCCACGTCATCCAGTGGGGCGTCGACCTGACTGCCTTCAGGCCGGACGCGCCCTCGGACGTGCGGGAGCGCCTGGGCATCCCCGCCGACTCACCGGTGGTCATCAGCATAAGGAGCTTCACGCAGCCCTACTACAACATCGATGTCATCGTGCGCGCTGTCCCGGCAGTCCTTGAGAAACGGCCGGACACGCATTTCATCATCGCCGGGAACGAGGGCGACGACACGGAGTTCAGGAAGCTCGCCGCGCAGCTGTCCCTCGATGAGAGAACCCACTTCGTGGGCAAGATACCGCACGAGGAGCTCCCAGCGTACCTCGTGACGTCCGACGCGTTCCTCAGCGTGCCGTCGGTCGACGCGACCGCCGTGTCGCTGCTGGAGGCCATGGCGTGCGGGACTCCGGTGGTGGTGTCGAGCCTGGATTCCGCGCTCGAGTGGGTCACTGACGGGAACAATGGCCTCGTCGTCGGCCCGCGTGACCAGACTGCCCTCGAGAGCGCCATCCTGCAGCTCTTGGACTCCCCGAAGCGCAGGAAGGAGTTCGGAACCATCAGCGCAGGCCTCATCAGGGACCGCGCTGACCACGAGACCCACATGGCGAGAATGGAAGAGCTCTGCCTGGAGCTCGTCGAGCGTTGGAGGAACACCGGTGGAGCCCGCAAGATCCGTTAGCGTCATCATCCCGACTTTCTGCAAACCAGAGTTTCTCGAACCGACGTTGGTCTCGCTCGGACTGCAGACCTACCCCGCGGAGAAGATCGAGGTGGTCGTGGTCGATGACTGCTCCGACGACGGGACGTTCGAACATCTCCAGTCGCTCGAGACGCCGTACACGCTCGTCCCGATTCTGCACGAGGTCAACAAGGGAAGGTCCGCCGCGAGGAACACCGCCATCCGCGCCGCGACGGGCGACCTCGCCGTGTTCGTGGACGACGACATGCGCTGCGAGCCGGATCTCATAGAGCAGCACGTCCGCTTTCACGCCGCGCACCCCGACACCGTGGTCATCGGCAGCGCCATCACTGCGCCGGAGCTCGGGCGTGCGACCGTGTTCTCATACCTCGACGAGATGGGTGTGCACCGGCTTCCACCGGGCTCAGTGGCTCCCGCTCGATACTTCGTTACGAACAACGCGTCGGTCGAGCGACGCCATCTCCTGGACGTCGGTCTGTTCGACGAGAGCTTCAGACGCTACGGCTTCGAGGACACCGAGCTCGCGTTTCGTCTGGAGGACGACGCGGGACTGAGATTCATGTACTGCGCGGAGGCCGTCGCCTACCATCTGCACGACCAGACGCTCGACGATGTGCTCGCGAAGCGTATAGAGACCGCGCGCCCGCTGCTGCGTCTTCTTGCGAAACACCCTCACCGCGCGCACGAACTCTCCGCGGACCTGCTGCTGCCGCACACATCGGAAGACCCCGCCGGCCTCGCGTTCCGGAAGCTGCTCATCGCGCTTGCCACCAACAGGCTCTTCTACACGCTCGTCAAATCGGTCGCGGGGGCCATGTGGCTCCGCGGCCTGTCCCGGGACGTGATGGTCTATCTCATCGCATGCCAGTACCGCCGCGGACTCCGCCTGGTCACAGGTAGTGACCGCAGCTGAGCCGGTCAGGACCGGGACAAATGCCGGGCGCCACATGCTTGCAAAATGAGACAAGCTGTGCACCGGTCACCTGCTTCCACACGCGCGCGGCATGCGATCAGCCACCCCGCCAACAACTCAGGAGTCCAGCCCACAACGCCCGCAGAACGTTTCTGAGCGTCTCGCGACGCCGTCTCACGATCTGGGCACATTTCCTGCTCTTGTACGCGGCAGACAGCTGAATAGGGACATGCGTCCCCTGCCATGTTCGTGAGCAGTCACCAGGTCGTGGGCTGATCCCCATACCCAGAGAATGAGTCGAACCGAACCTGATTGCACGGCATGTATGCGGGGGACGCGTTATTGTACCCCATTCCCTTCGTGCGCTCCATCCGCCCGCCGCGACCACTCACGAAGCGCTGAGTGCCCGATTCGCCGGCGCGGGCCGGTGACACCTCAAGGCATCTCAGACTTCACGGCATTTGACACACCACCCTCAGCAACCGTTCTCTACCGCCAGAACACCTGTGACGACCGGTTGCGTTTCCGTTGACAGTTTTTGAGCCCGGTGCTAGACTCGCGTTCATCTTGGGACGGAAGCGGCGCTCGCGTGTGGAGTTGCGCCGTTCCGTACCCGATTTGCCCTGCCTCTGAGCCGAGCGAGGACAACAGATGGACGATGTCGAAAGGCTGGCCTCTGAGGTCATCCGAAGGCTCAAGGGGAACGAGACTGGCACGCGCGAGTCCGGGGAAAGCGAGACCGGCGCCCGCGAGTCCGGAGGAGCCGCGACCGCGCGGCAGGAGCCGGCCCGACAGGAGTCCAGGAACGAAGGGACACCCTCGGGCATCCCGGTGGCAGTTTCCGGACGACACGTTCATGTCGCGAGGGGCGTTCTGGACCAGCTGTTCGGGGAGGGCTTCCAGCTGACGAAGCTCCGCGACCTCGGGCAGCCGGGCGAATTCGCCTCGGAGCAGACGGTGACCGTCGTCGGACGCTCGCTCAGGGCACTGGAGTGCGTACGTGTTCTGGGGCCCATACGGACCTACACGCAGGTCGAGCTTTCCGGCACCGACGCGGTCCGCCTCGGCATCGACCCGCCCGTGCGGCCGTCGGGCGACCTGATCGGTAGCGAGAGCGTCACGGTAGTGGGCCCGTGTGGAGCGGTGCATCTCAAAGCGGGCGCCATAATGGCGAGCCGCCACCTCCACATGACAGAGCGCGACGCACGAGAGCATGGAGTCGCCGACGGGGATCGCGTTCGCATACGCTTCACGGGCGACCGAGCACTGGTTCTTGAGAACGTGCTGGTCCGCGTCGGGAAGAGCGCGGCGCTGGAACTGCACCTGGACACTGACGATGCCAACGCCGCAGGAGTGCGGCTGCCGATGGCCGTGAAGATCCTTCGCTGATCTCGCGGGCCCGCGTACTTGAGGGAGGTGTGACACTTGTCAGGCCTTGCACTTGGGATGATCGAGACAAAGGGCGTCATCGGGCTTATCGAAGCCACCGACGCCATGGTGAAGACGGCTAACGTCACGCTGACGAAGTACGAGAAGATCGGCGGGGGTTACGTGACGACGTTGGTCAGAGGCGACGTTGGCGCGGTGAAGGCGGCGGTGGCGGCGGGTGCGGAGGCCGCGCAGAAGGTCGGCGAACTGGTATCGTACCACGTGATACCGGCGCCTCACGAGATGCTGGAGGACGTACTGCTCAAACCGTAGGCGATCCGACGGGATAGCTTCAGAGATGATTCTGTAGAAAAGTGCTGTGACGGACAGCCGAACTCGGTCACAGGAGGAAGCGATGGGCGAGGCCCTTGGTATGATCGAGACGCGCGGCTTCATTGGCATGGTCGAGGCATCCGACGCCATGGTCAAGGCCGCGAAGGTCACGCTGGTGCATTACGAGAAAGTGGGCGGAGGCTACGTTACCGCCATCGTACGAGGCGACGTAGCTGCGGTGAGAGCCGCCGTTGACGCCGGGAACGCCGCTGCCAGCAAGGTCGGTGAGCTGATGTCGACGCACGTTATCCCGCAGCCTCATCTGAGTCTCGAGGACGTGCTGCCGATCGGCAAGACGGCGCGGACGAAGGCCAAGTAGCATGAATCTCGGTAGAGTCGTCGGGACCGTGGTCTCGACCCGGAAGGACGAGAAGCTGGTAGGCACGAAGCTCCTCGTCGTCAGACAGATCGACCCGGAAGGAAATGAGACCGGGACGTTTGTCGTGGCTGTCGACGCGGTGGGCGCGGGAACGGGTGAGGTCGTGCTGTACGCAAGCGGGAGTTCCGCGAGACAGACGACGCTCACGGCTGACCGGCCGGCCGACGCGGTCATCATGGCGATCGTCGACTCGATCGAGATCGGTGGCGAGGCAATCTACACCAAGTAGCCTCATTGCGGCGATCCCGGATGGGGAGGAGGTCCGACCAGCCTCAGGGCGCGGAACTTCTGTCTCTCTAGGGGTCGCTGTGCCGTATCGGGGACGTGTCGATGGCTAACGAACAAGCGGAAATCGCGGCGATAGTCGACCAGGTGGTCGGCGAGCTCAAGGCTCAGGGAGTGGCAGTGACGGCTCCCGCACCTCCGCCGGCGTTCGACGGCAGAGGCATCCTCGAGGACATCGACGGCGCCGTGCGAGCCGGCAGCCGCAGTCTCGCTGAGTCGCGCGAGATGTCCGGCGCGACCCGGGAAGCCGTGATCGCGTCGATGAGACAGGCGGTGCTCTCCAATCTCGATCTACTCTCGAAGATGGCCGTGGATGAGACCGGCCTCGGTCGTTTCGAGGACAAGGTGCGCAAGAACCGCCTCGCGGCGACGAGCACACCCGGCATGGAGGACCTCCGACCGGTCGCCTACTCGGGTGACCACGGGCTGACGATCGTCGAGCGCGCCCCGTATGGCCTCATAGGTTCGATCACACCTTCCACGAACGCGACGGAGACCATCATCTGTAACGCCATCAGCATGGTGGCCGGCGGCAACGTCGTCGTGTTCAATCCGCATCCGAGTGCCCGGGCGGTCTCGCTGACGTGCATCGACATTCTCAACCGCGCAATAGCGGCGGCCGGCGGTCCGCGGGCGCTGCTTCTGACCGTGAGCTCGCCGTCAATCGAGACGGCACAGGCTCTCATGGCGCACCCCGACATCTGTCTTCTGGTGGTCACCGGAGGACCGGGCGTCGTCAAGGCGGCGATGCAATCGGGCAAGAAGGTGGTAGCAGCTGGTCCCGGCAACCCGCCCGTGGTGGTGGACGAGACCGCGGACATCCCGCGGGCCGGACGCGACATAGTCGCCGGCGCCAGCCTCGACAACAACATCGTGTGCATAGCCGAGAAGGAGATAGTCGCGGTGCGGAGCATCGTGCCGGCGCTCAAGGCCGCGCTGACCGATGCCGGCGGCGTCGAGGTCAAGGGAAGGTCCGCGGAGCGCCTGACCGAGCTCGTCGTGGAGAAGGACGCGGGGCGCGGGAGTTCCTCCAGTCTCCGCCGTCACCTCATCGGCAAGGACGTCGGCGTCATCCTCGAGGAAGCGGGCTTACCGTGCCCCACGGGCGCGCGAATCGCCTTCTTCGAAGCTGACAGTTCGCACCCGCTCGTATGGTCCGAGCAGATGATGCCGGTGATCCCACTCGTGACGGTCGATACCGTGGACGAAGCGATGGACTTCGCCAAGGAAGTCGAGCGCGGTTTCGGTCACACGGCTGTGATGCACTCACGGAACATCGCCAGTCTCTCGAGAATGGCGAGGCTCATGGATGTTTCCATCTACGTTAAGAACGGGCCGTCGTACGCAGGGTTAGGCTTCGGGGGCGAGGGGTTCACTACCTTCACCATCGCAAGTCCGACCGGAGAGGGCCTGACGAAGGCTTCGACCTTCACGCGCGAGCGACGCTGCGCGCTGGTCGACTACTTCCGCATAGTCTAGCGGACACGGCGCTTCCGTCTCACGGACCGGCCGCCATGGAGGTTGTTGTGTCAGGAACGACGGTCACGGCGATCCAGAAGGCCGGCGTCGTGGGCGCCGGCGGAGGCGGATTTCCGAGCCACATCAAGGCGGCCGCCAGTGCCGACGTCGTGCTGGCCAACGGCGCGGAGTGCGAGCCCCTCATGAGGGCGGACTCGGAGCTCATGGCCCTAGATCCCGCGCGCGTGATCAGAGGTCTTTCACTCATCCGCGATTCCGTGGGCGCTGCCCGGGCCGTGGTCGCGGTGAAGAAGAAGAACGTCAGAGCGATGGACGCGATCGCCGAAGCGCTGCCGGACGACGGCGGGATCGAGCTCCTGCCTCTGTCGAACATCTACCCCGCAGGTGACGAGTTCCTGCTAGTCTTCGAGGCGACGGGACGCGTCGTGCCCGAGGGCGGGATACCTCCGGACGTGGGCGTCGTCGTCAACAACGTGACGACCCTGGTCCAGGTAGCCGACGCGGTAGAGGGCCGTCCGGTCACCGACAGGATGGTCAGCGTCCAGGGAGAGGTGGCGACTCCGGGGACGTTCGTCGCACCGATAGGAACCTCTATCGATGAGTTGATCGAGGTCGCCGGTGGCGCACGCACGCCTGAGCACGCGGTCATAGTCGGCGGCCCGATGATGGGCCACCTGATGGAGGCCGGTGGTCAGCCGACGACGAAGACCGTGGCGGGCGTCATCGTACTGCCTGTCGACCATCCGCTCGTCTCGTCCATGAGCGCGAGCGAGGCGCAGGTACTCAGAATCGCCAGGGCCGCCTGCTGTCAGTGCATGGCCTGCACCGAACTCTGCCCGCGGGCGCTGCTCGGACACGACCTTGAGCCGCACCGGACGATCCGGGCCATCCAGTACGCGGAGTTCCCGGAGGACCACAGACACATCACCTCCGCTTACCTGTGCTGCGAGTGTGGCATGTGCGAGCTCTTCGCCTGCCCGCTCGGCATACAGCCGAGGCGGATACTGGCTGACCTGAAGGCGGAGCTCGTGCGGCGCGGCGTTCCCAACCCGCACGTCAGGACGGACCTGTCGCCGGACGATGTCAGGGAGTACAGGCAGATCCCGGCCGCGCGGCTCACGAGACGGCTCGGGCTCGAAGAATACGATGTCGACGCGCCCCTCCGGGAGGAGAGGCTACAGCCCGCACGCGTGACGCTCTTGATGAACCAGCACGTCGGCGAACCCGCTGCGCCGGCCGTCGAGGCAGGCCAGGAGGTACTCACGGGGGACGTCGTGGGGGAGGCCGCCGAGGAGAGCATCGGCGCGCGAGTGCACGCGAGCATCAGTGGTGTGATCCAATCCGTGACCGCAGAAGCCGTCGTGATCGCGGCGGCTTCTGGCGACCGCGGAACAGCCGAGCATGGAGGCAGCAGCCGTTGAGAGAGGCCATCGGACTCATCGAGACAGTGAGCATCGCCATCGGCATCAGCGTCACCGATCAGATGGCCAAGACGGCTGATGTCGAGGTCCTCGAATCGACGGCGATATGCCCCGGCAAGTACATGGTTCTCATCGCCGGCGACGTGTCGTCGGTCGAGTCCTCGCTCAAGCGTGGGATCGAGACCGGTGGCGACGTCGTAGTCGACACGCTCTTCATACCGCACGTGCACCCCCAGATCTTCCCGGCTATCCTCGGGGCCACCGAGGTCGAGAATCTGCGTGCACTGGGTGTCGTCGAGACCTTCACGGTCGCTTCCTCCATTCTGGCGGCGGACGCCGCCGCCAAGGCCGCGCGCATCACGCTGCTGGAGATACGACTGGCCAAGGGGCTGGGGGGAAAGGGCTTCTTCACCATGACGGGGGAGGTCTTCGAGGTCGAAGCCGCGATGGACGCCGCGCTCACGGTGGCCAAAAGTGGCGGCAACCTGGTCAGGAGCGTCGTCATACCGAGACCGCACGAGAAACTGGGCAAGAGCATCCTGTAGGCTGCTGGACTTGCTCCGGCGCCAGCCGACACAGTAGATCCGACGAGACATCCCGGGCGCAGATACCCGGGCCACGATGGAGGCGATGCGTTGCACCTCTGCAGAGTGATAGGCGCCGTCTGGGCCACCGTGAAGGTGGATACGCTGACCGGTTATCGCTTGCTCGTGGTGCAGCCGCTCAGCCACGACCTCAAGGAATCGGGGTCGCCGGTAGTCGCCGTGGACACCGTGAGCGCCGCGCCGGGCCAGCTCGTGTACATCGTCAAGTCGCGAGAGGCCTCGAAGGCTCTCGAGGAACCCTTCAACCCGGTGGACGCAGCCATAGTGGGTATTGTCGACGAGGTCCGCACCTCGATCTGACCCTTGTTCGGGAGGTAGCTGCATGTTCATAGCCCGGGTTATCGGTGAGGTCGTCTCCACGATCAAGCATCCCGCGCTCACGGGCAGGAAGCTCCTGGTCGTAGAGAAGCTGACTGAACGGGGCAAGCCGACCGGGAACTCCCAGCTTGCGGTCGACTCGGTCTCTGCCGGGGAGGGCGATACGGTGCTCGTCATGGACGAGGGCAGCTCTGCAGCCCTCGTGACCAAGATGGACAATCCGCCCATCCGCACTATCATCGTGGGCGTCATCGACAGTATAGACATCGAGGACTGACGCATTGCACTCCGAGTTCGAGATACGACGAGAGATAGTCGAGATAGGCAGAAGGCTCTGGGACCGCGGGTACGTTGCGGCCAACGACGGCAACATCAGTGCCCGGCTGGCCGGCAGGATCCTGGTGACGCCGACGGGCCTTTCGAAGGGATTCCTCAAGCCGGACGACATCGTCGTCGTGTCCGAGAGCGGCAAGAAGCTGGCGGGACGCGCCGACCCGACGTCCGAGCTGCCGATGCACCTCGCCGTCTACAGGGAGAGGGCGGACGTCGACGCCATCGTCCACGCGCACCCGCCGAAGGCGACGGGCTTCGCCGTGGCCGGTGTGCCGCTGGCGCAGTGCGTTCTTCCGGAGGTCATCCTCACACTCGGTGAGGTTCCGCTCGCCGGCTACGCGACTCCGTCCACCGAGGAGGTAGCGCGCTCGATCTGTGAGTTCATCCCGCGCTTCAACGCGATCCTTCTGAGGAATCACGGCGCGCTCACACTGGGACGCGACCTGTCGCAGGCGTACTTCCGGATGGAAACCGTCGAGCATTTCGCCGAGATAACGCTCGCGGCGAGGGCCCTGGGCGGACCCTCACCCCTTTCAAGCGACGACGTGCGGAAGCTCTTGAACGTGAGGGAGAAGCTGGGCCTGGGCGAGACCGTGGCCGATTGTTCCGACTGCGGGGCCTGTGAAGGAACAACCGCGCCCGCAGGCACCCCCGGCGGCACCGCCGCCGCGACCGTAGGGCCGGATGAGGAAGAGATCGTCCGAGCCGTTCTGGCCCGGTTGGGTAGCGTATTGGACGAGAAAGGTGACAGAAAATGACACGGAAGGGATGTATCTGGGGATGGCTCATCGGTGTGCTCGCGCTGCTCGTCATCTTCCTCGTGACGATCGTGGCCATAGAATCGCTGCTGGGCCAGTCACTGTCGTTCCCGAGCTACGGGGCGCGCGTTGGGCTGATCAGGGTGGAGGGCGGGATCTACGACTCCCGCCAGGTCATACGCGATCTGGAATCCTTGGTCGAGGATCCGGGCATCCGGGCGATCGTCCTCAGGGTCGACAGCCCCGGGGGAGGTGCGGCTGCGTCACAGGAGATCTTCGAGTACGTCCGGGGAGTCCAGGAGCAGGACGTGCCGCTTGTGGTCTCGATGGGCTCTGTCGCCGCGTCGGGCGGGTACTACATCGCCTGCACGGCCGACACCATCTTCGCGAACCCGGGCACGCTGACAGGCAGCATCGGTGTTGTCATGTCGTTCACTAACCTCGAGGAACTCTTCGGGAAGATTGGTCTGGACTTCGAGGTTATCAAGAGCGGGAGATTCAAGGACACCGGTTCCTGGAGCCGCCAGATGACGGACGCGGAGCGGGCGCTGCTCCAGGAGACCATCGATGACATCCACGCGCAGTTCGTCGAGGCGGTCGCAGAGGGGCGCGGGATGGAGTACGACGCGGTCGCCGCTCTGGCGGACGGAAGGATTTTCTCCGGCAGGCAGGCCCTTCAGGCCGGCCTCGTCGACCGGCTGGGGACCCTGGAGGACGCCGTGGCGGTCGCGGGCCGCATGGGCGGGATCAAGGGAGAGCCACGCGTGCAGGAACCTGTCAGGCGGGAAAGATTGACACTGTTCGACCTGCTATCGGGCACCGCCTCCAAGTTGCTGCGGCCGGAGGCTTCGAGCGTGGGGGCGCACTACATATACAGACCCTCCAAGTGACCTGCACAAAAGGATTTGACAGACCCGGCCCCGGTTGTTAGGATGTCTTCCGTGTGCCATTGCGGACGAGGGAGGCGCTTTCCTCTGAAGGTGGCACACCAGTCGCGGGGGGGCGGGGGGGCGG
>JAUWCJ010000116.1 GCA_030609365.1 Candidatus Eiseniibacteriota bacterium
TGGTGGCGTCTACGTGGACCTGAACCGTGGCTACGACGGCACGGCCGCATGGACCGACATAGGTCTCTACGGGTTCATTCTTGGTACCTACGACAATCCGCTCAACGCGCGTTTCCGCTTCCTTTCAGACGGCGCCTGGTCGGATGAGGACGGTCTGTATGCCTCCGTCGGTGGTGGATTCGCCTGCGACATCGTCAAGATCTTTGACTACTTCGGCGGCTACGTCTACTTCTTCGACAACGCCGACGACCAGGTCCACCTGGTCCCGGGCGTCCCCGGCGCGGCTGGTGACTACTGGCACGTCATCGACAGGTGCTGCCCGGCGCTGTCGGATTCCAACAGCTGGTGGTGCGGCGATGACGCGGACACAGGACTCATTCCACCGTTGCTGCAGAACGGCCTCTACACTCCTCTCATTGATCTGACCGACGCCCTGTCCTGCACGGCCAGCTTCGGGATACATTTCGCGATCCCGACGGTCGACAACGACTACATAGCGTATCACGGCACGTGCAACGGCGCCGACTACTACAGCATCGCCGCCTACTGGGGCGACTTCGGGACGTGCGACGGCTGGAGCGGCCTTGCCTTCAACACCGGATTCGACATCGGCCAGTTCTGCCCCGCACGTGACTTGACCTGGGGCGGCTTCCTGTGGACCATGTACACTACCGACAACGGGTGCGGGCCGGGCGACGCCGGCGACGCCGGCGCCATGATCGACGATGTCACGTTGTTTGGCAACCATGTGGACCCGGTGGAGGACTCCTCCTGGGGACAGATCAAGGCGCTCTACAGGTAGTAGCGAAACGAGTCTCCCGGACACAGACAGACCACAGTCAAGGGGCGCGGCTCACCCTCGGGACCAACAGGGATCCCGGGTGGCGGCCGCGCCTCCTTCTGTATGGGCGCTTTTGGCTGAGTCGGTATTCCTTGACTAAGACTGCCAAATGAGTTAAAATGATGTGATAGAATAAGTTAGCCACAACTGATCCCGGAGAAGGAGGATTCCGATGCGCCTGCCCGGTCTTCGGACAGTGCTGTTCGCTCTCGTTGCTCTGTGTGTCTTCGCGTCGGTGGCTCTCGCGTCACCCGGTGCGTTGACGACGACGGTGGAAGTGGCGGAACAGGACGTGCTCGTCGAGCAGATCGACGGCTTCGATGTCGTGCGCTTTCGAGCAGGGCTGACGACGCATGAAGAGGGCTACCCGGAACTGCCGCTGATGCTCGTGAGATTCGCTCTCCCTGACGGCGCGGTAGCGCTCAGCGCAGAGGCGAGGGTCCTGGCCCAGAGCGAGCTTCCCGGTTCATTCCTGGTGCGGCCGCGTCAGCCGCAGGTGCCGCTCTCCATCCCGGAACTCGCCCGGTGGATCGACCCCGACGAAGCGGCCTACGCGTCGCAGCGCCCCTACCCGGAGCAGAGCTGCGTGCTCCTTGGCTCAGGCAACGCCGGGGGCCAGGGCATCGCGACGGTCGCCTTCTACCCCGTCCAGTACATCGCCGCCGAGCGAAAGCTGTACGTCAACGAGACCACTGAGATAGTCCTCACGATCGCGCCGGCGCCGGAGACCGCACGGATGCCGGGTCCGCTCTCGCCGAGGTCGGCCAGAGCCACGGCCGAGCGCGCACGCGCACTGGTGGTCAACCCGGAGGCCGTGATCGACCGGTCGGCGGGGCCCAGAGCGGGCCGCGGCGAGGTCGATTACCTGATTATTACTCCCTCCTCCTACGAATCGACGTTCCAGACGCTGGCCGACTGGAAAGCGCAGAAGGGACTGACGACCGAGGTCGTAACCACGACGTGGGTCTACTCGAACTACACGGGTGTCGATACGCAGGAGCAGATCCGAAACTGCATCATCGACTACTACGAGAACAAGGGCACGATGTGGGTGCTCCTGGGCGGCGATACCGGCGTAGTCCCGGCTCGCACGGTCTACGCGATGACGTCCGGCGTCGGAGGAGCGGCAGACGAAGATAAGATCCGCTGCGATCTCTACTACGGCGACCTCGACGGTACGTGGGACGCGAACGGCAACGGCACTTACGGTCAGATCTCGCTTGACGAGATCGACATGTACGCCGATGTCTTCGTCGGACGCGCTCCGATCGACAACGCCACCGAGGCCGCACGGTTCGTCAACAAGGTGCTGACCTACGAGGGCGCGCCCGGCGGGGACCCGATCGCGACGGACTATCAGGAAAACATGCTCTTCATGGCCGAGGTCCTCTGGAGCGAACCCTGGACCGATCACGCCATCTGCAAGAACATGATCGACGACGAATCGGTACCGGAGCAGTTCGATCCCATCACGAAGCTCTATCAGACGAGCGGTAACCTGTCGCGCTCGAGCGCGGTCGCCGCGATGAACGCCGGCTACAACATCATCAATCACAACGGCCACGCCTACACAACGGTTCTGTCGATCGGAAGCGGATCTCTCTATCGCTCTGACTTCGACGGCCTGACCAACGGCCCCAGGTACGGTCTCTTCTACTCGATGGGCTGCTGGTCCGCCGCAATAGACAAGGATTGCATAGCAGAGCACTGGGTCAACTCAGCGGGCGGCGGCGGGATAGCGTACGTCGGCAACAGCCGCTACGGATGGGGCTCTCCCGGCAATCCGGGCGGTGGAACCGGCGACGTGTTCGACCGCGAGTTCTTCAGCGTGCTCTTCAACGAGGGACTGGAGCACGCGGGAGTCGCCCACGCGGCCCACAAGGACGCGTTCGTCGAGCTGGCGAGGTCGAACGGCTACACACGCTACACTCTCTACGAACTCAACCTGCTCGGTGATCCCGAGACTCGCATATGGACCAGGAATCCGGTTGAGGCCACTGTCGTACACACGAGCGAGATACCGCTGGGTGAGCATGAGCTGCTCGTGACCGTGTCGCGCGACGGTGAGGCGGTCGCCGATGCCACCGTGTTCATGTCCAGCGGCGAGCTGTCGGTCGTCGCGACCACCGGACCCAACGGCGTGGCGACGCTGACTCCCGCGCCGACGGTCGAGGGAACGATGACGATCGTGGTAACGGGCCAGGGCATTCTCCCCTACCAGAGCAACGTGGCCGTCCTCGATCAGCCGCCGGATACCGATGCTCCGGCCGCCGTCGACAACCTGACGCCGGCCGACCCGTTCGACCTGGGCGGCGTCATCCTTCTGGACTGGACGGGCTACGCGGCTCCGTCCGATTTCGCGTACTACCGGATCTACCGCGACACCGAGCGTTTCTCGGACGTCACCGGTATGACACCCATAGCGGAGAACCTGCTGGACGCGGCCACGACGGACTGGGCCGACCTCACGGCAGAGAACATGCAGAGCTACTACTACGCGGTCACCGCCGTCGATCTCTCGGGCAACGAGCGGGCGGAGGTGTGGTCCAAGGGACCGATCGCTGCCAGCGTGAACTCGAGGATCCTGCTGTGGGACGCCGATGACGGCGACAAGCCATTCGACGGGATCGGGGACGACTACACCACGGCCGACGGAAGCGAGGTGCCGTGGATCGAAGCTCTCGACTCTATCGGCGAGCTGTACTCCGTATCGGAGACGCTCCCCGACGAGCTCTCCCCCTTCGAGCTCATCATCTACCTCGGTGGTATCATCAACTTCGGAGAACCGGGCGCCAACGTGCCGATGACCGACGACGAGGTGACCGCGCTTACGAGCTTCATTGACGGCGGCGGCGACATCTACGTTGAGGAACCGATGTTTGGCGGCTCGTACTACATCAACGGCAGCCCGATAGCGGTCGAGTTCTGGAACAGGTTCCACGCGACGTACGCCACGGGTCTTGGCAGGGCGGACGGAAACGTCCAATCGGTGACGGGCCAGTCGGGACGGCTGACGCAGGACATGTCGTTCGACTACGACTATCAGGGTTGGGCCGACCAGTTCGTAGGCGAAGTGGGACCGAATGGCGACGCGGGCGCGTCGCTCATCTGGCTCGACCACGACGCTCTGGAGCGCGGTGCCCTCTACGTCGATGCCGGCGCGGGCAGTCGCCGCTACATGATGCCAATCCTTCTGGGCGGGATGACCGACGGTTCGTATCCGTCGACCCGCCTCGAGTACGTCACGCGCATCCTGGACGACTCCGACCTGATAGGCACAGCGGGCGTCGATGACGTCGAGATCGGCCGTGTCAACCGACTGTCACAGAACTCGCCGAACCCGTTCAACCCGTCGACCTCGATCCGATACACGGTGGGAAAAGACGGAGCCAGGGTGCGGATGCACATCTACGACGTCGCGGGCAGATGCATTGCCACGGTGCTCGACGAGACGGGGCAGGCCGGCGTTCACGCCGTCCACTGGAACGGTCGGGACCACGACGGAAGGCCCGTGGCCTCGGGCATATACTTCTGCCGCCTCTCGGTGGACGCCTGGAGCGCCACAAGGAAGATGGTACTACTGAAGTAGCGAAATTGCACGAGGCAGGCCAGAACAAGCTGTAGCAGGGGGTCAGGAGCCGGGAACGCTCTTGACCCCCGCCGCTTTTTGTGGTAAGATGTTCTTGTAATCCTGAAAACGTAAGCTCAAGTCGGGAAACCGATGGGGCAACGGGAGCACTGCTAAGACAACACTGCTACTGCTTCTCTGTGCAACAACGAAGCCGGAAAGCACGGGGCCACTCATGGCAGCAGGCCCTGCAGCGCCGGCGCAGTGTTCATCGCCTTGTCGTTCCTGGCAATGCCAGGATCGGGTGTCGTCGTTGACAGACCTCGGTCCTGTAACTATCTGCGGTGGATGTGACAGCCGCCGTATGAGGAAGGAGACGAACGATGGCCCGGAGATACCTCGCGCACTGGCTGCTCATCGCCGTCGTATGTGCAGCCCTGCCGGCATGGGCCGCGGGACCCGCCACCGATACATCCTTCAGCAGCGAAGCGGTTTCGGTCGCTCCGGCTGGTGAGTTCTCGAAAGTCACCGTCCTGGGGTGCCAGTCCCTCTCCGATGTGGGGAAGCCTGAGCTGCCCGTAAGGGTGCTGCGCTTTGTGGTGCCGTCTGACATGCGTGTTGAGGGCGTGACCATCTCTTACCTCGTCGAGGAGGAACTCCAGGGATTCCACAGGGTCCTCCCCGCTCAGCCGGAGGTGCCGACCGGCGAGCCGACCGTGTGGGCCGATCCCGACCGCTCCATCTACGAAAGCGACGAACTCTATCCCCGCGACCGCATCGAGTACCTCGGAGAGGGCTACCTCGGCGGCTACCGCATCGCGAGCGTCGCCGTCTACCCGCTCCAGTACGCGCCCGTGAGCGGGCGACTGATCCTGGCCAGCAGCGTGTCTGTTGCGCTCGAGCTTGCGCCGGCTGCGAACCGCGCGCACCCGAGAGGGCGGATGACGGCCGGCTCTGAGGAACTCTACAAGGAACTCGTCGAGGGGCTCGTTGAGAACCCGTGGGAAGTTGCCGGCAAGCTTTCTGGAGTCGACGTGGTCGATGAACTGGGCGAGGAAGGGTTCTCCCCCCGCTACACTCCGTCACTCGAGGGCAGTCCGGTCGAGTACGTCATCATCACGAGCGAGGCGTTCGAGCCGTACTTCCAGCCTCTGGCAAACTGGAAGATACGGAAGGGCGTGCCGACGGTCATTCGGACGGTGTCCTGGATCGAGGCCAACTACCCCGGCGGGACCGACCTGTCAGAGCGGGTCCGCTTCTTCATCCAGGACGCGTATGAGTCCTGGGGGACGACCTTCGTCCTGCTTGGTGGCGATACCGGCGTCGTGCCCGCCAGATTCGTCTGGTCCGCCTACTACGGCGGCTGGAACGTAACAAGCGACCTCTACTACTCTGACCTCGACGACAACTGGAACCTGGACGGGGACAGCAAATTCGGCGAGGGGTACGCGGGCGTAACGTCGCCGGGCGACAGCATCGACATGTACCCGGAGGTCTTCGTCGGCAGGGCGCCGGCGGCGAACGCCATCGAGGTCGAGACGTTCGTCAACAAGACGCTGGCGTATGTGAAGGCGGCTGACGACCTGTTCGCGGCTCGGAATCTCTACCTGGCTGAGGTGCTGTTCCCCTACGACTGGGACCAGGGCGACCTCATCAGCACCGACGGCGCCGAGCACGTGGTGGAACCGGTGCTGCCACTCCTCCCGCCCGACGTGCACCCGGCGCTCGTCTATCAGAACTACGAGCCGTTTCCCGAATCGTTCGAGCTGACGGCGCAGGCAGCCCTTGATTCGTTGAACGTCGGTTATAACATCACATCGCACGTGGGTCACGGCAACAAGGACATCCTGAGGTGCAGCAAGAACGACTACATCACGGTCCAGGATGTCGATGCGCTCACGAACGGGATCGACAAGTCCGGGCTTCTGTGGATGCTGAACTGCACGTCGACCGCCATCAAGTACAACTGCATCGCCGAGCATTTCATGAACAACCCGAACGGCGGCTCGGCGTTCGTCTTCGGCCCGACGCGGTTCTGCTTCCCCACGACAGCCAAGGACTACTACTACACGTGGTTCGAGCTGTTCTACGGCGGGGTCGAGAGGGTTGGTGTCGTATCCGCGATGTGCAAGATCCCTTACGTACCGGAATCGGGCTACGACAACACGGACCGCTGGACCCAGATGAGCTACCTGCTGCTGGGCGACCCGGAGGCGCGCCTGTGGACCAAGAGGCCCGTAGCGCTGTCGGCCATTCACGATTCAAGCGTGCCGCTCGGACCCGTCGACCTCACGGTGACGGTCGTGGACCCGGCAGCGGTGGACAGCGCGTTCATCTGTGTGGTCAAGGGCGGCGAGATCTATACGACCGGCTACACCAACGCGTCCGGCCAGGCGGTGCTGTCGTTCACGCCCAAGACCACGGGTACGATGACCATCACCGTTACGGCGAAGAACCACTACCCCTACGAGGACACCATCGGCGTAACGTCGTCCACGAACGCACACCTTACGCTGCGCTCGACGACCGTCGATGATGACGCCGTGGGGGGCAGCGACGGCAACGCCAACGGCAGGGTCGAGGCCGGCGAGACCGTCGAGCTGAGCATCACGGTCGGGAACGGCGGCCTGACGGATGCGACAGACGTCACGGCGACGCTCTCCACGACCGACCCGTACGTCGCGCTCGTCGACGACACGGAGTCGCTCGGGACCGTCGGCGCATCGAGCCAGGTGGCCTATCCGGCCGCCTTCCTGGTCGCCATCGCGGATTCGTGCCCGAACGACCACGACGTCGAGTTTACGCTCCTGTTCGACGAGCCCGCGCGCGGCAGCTGGACGGACACGTACACGCTCAGAGTACTCCGTCCGATCCTGACGCAGCTCCACAACAACTACGACGACGGCGGCGACGGCATCCCGGATGTCGGAGAGACGGTCACTCTGACCATCGACATTCTGAACGAAGGCAACGGCGACGCCGACATCGTGAGCGCCGAACTGAACTACCCATCGGCCGAGGTATCCATCACCGACAGCCTGGACTCCTGGGGTGACATCACCGCGGGCGCGATCGTCTCGGGTCAGACCGGCTTCGTCTTCACGGTTGAC